>NZ_CP014692.1:316388-632777 GCF_002005445.1 Acetobacter aceti | reverse complement strand
TAACCATACGGTGTTCGCTTAGCCGCATAATGAGTATGCCCATAATCAGGGCCTTGGTTTCGACCGATCCGATACGGCTGAGGTCAACAATGACATTACTGTCAAACAATACTGTATTGTCAGTCTCGCCCGTGCCAAAAAGTTGGCCGTTCAGCCCGTTGGTCAATGACTTGATCCGCGTGCACAGGGCTCCGGTATAGTTACCTTTGCTTTCGGGAGAATAGGCTGATTCCGCGATGACCTCCTCCAATGTGCCAAGCAGATCAACAAATGTCGGGAACAGATCCTCACTGTAACGGTTACAAGATGTTTCCAGATCCCATCCGCATTTCTGATAGGCTTGCAGGATGGCGTCCTTGAGCACGGCAGGCATGGCGGCATACATTGGCCAGCACACATTGAATATCTCGATCAGGCGGTCAACGTGCTCGAGTACATGAATACCAGCAGGAAAGCCAAATGGGTTGATCCGCAGCATGGCACTATGGGCGGGGTTGGTCCCCAGAACGCTTACATCGGGGCGTTGGCCAAAGACATTCTTGTATTCGCCTTTAGCTGGTTCGATGACCAGAAAGGGTACGCCCGCTGCACTGATTTGCTCAAGAATCTCATACAGCGTATTGCTCTTGCCTGCCCCAGTGGAGCCACTAATAAACATATGGCTCGACAGTTGGTCCATATCCAGTTTGATAGTCTGTGGCAGGTTCTCCCAGAGATGGCGGATATGGCCCAGTTCCAACGTTCTGTGAGCAGAGCCAACCGGTGACTGCCCGTCAAGACGCTGCACCTTGCGGCCAAAGACCTGTGTTTCAACTACCGATACCGTTGAAGTGGAACGCCGAGGCAGGCTAAGTTGAATTGCCATCTCCTTACCTGACACCAAGGTAGCTGGCGTCACGAAGGAAATCGGAACACGCTTATCAAAGCCAGACTGGAGTTCTGGATGATTCAAGCGTGTCAGCCAATCAATCACAGTGGATTTTTTGCTTGATGTCCATGTTGTCAGAGCAAAGTCTTCATGACTGGATTTGCTGCCACGAATCAGGCCAAGAAAAATGCTGGCCAATGCTTCTGATGACGCACTGCTATCACCGATAAAATAAGCGGCAGTATTCCAACCACCATACGTTTTGGCTTCGTCAATCCGCTGCAAGTGATGGTCAATTCTGCCAAGCAACTGTTCAATGGTCTTGTCCACTGTTTCAATTGACATCTGGCGGCTACTACCGTCTGTCTGGTTGAACGACTGGCCTTGGGTGCTGTTCGCGGTCTGCGTGGCTGTATGTGTTCGGACAGTAGACTCGCTGCGTGATGTGCCATGGCTTTCACTGTTACTCTCAGTGGTGGACTGGTTGGTACTGCGGCTTTCGTTGGTGCCATGACTGGTCGAGCTATTAACACCGTAGTTTCCGCTTATACCCAGATTGGTTCCAGTCGTACGGCTTGCATTGAAGGCGCTTGAAACCATGGAGCCGATCTGACTACCAATTACGCCCCCAATCGGCCCATATACATTTCCTGCTATACCGATGCCAGCGCCAATAATGGATGCAAATCGGGAACCAACAGTAGGGGCAGTGTGCGAAGTAGAACGACCGGCCTGAATACCGAAAGAAGTGGTGGTGCCATGGCTCTCACCTGTAGAGGTGCCAACCGTATGACTGCTTCCCGTCGTGTTACCGATGGAGGTGCCAACCGTATGACTAGTACCTCGAGTTTCGGTCAAACCAAGACTGTGTCCAAGCGAGTTACTCAGTCCCTGGCTAATGTTCAGCCCAATGCTGGCACTGTCCTGCTCTCCATAAGTCAGGGAAAGTTTGGCCAATGGCGATAATTGGGTAGCGACCTGTTCGTAGCCGATGCGGATCACGTCCAGGCTTTGCGAGGAGACAGGGTCCGCCAGGATCAGCGCTTGATACACATGGTTTTCGGCTGCGTCGATGAAGCGTTCCAGACCCTGCATGAAATGGTCGCGATTTTCGGTAGAGAGTGCCGGCACGCCTGTAACAGCGGTAATACTGGCGGATGCATTCTCCTTTTCCGCTTCCATCTGGTCAAACAGGGCATTTGCTTCGGGCAATTTCAGCGGATGCAGGGCGCTTCCAGGAAAATGTCCCCGGAAGGTCTCGCGCAGCAGGTCTCCTGAATTCTGGCCCAGCATCTTACCCGGTTCACCACGGGTGCCAATAAACAGTTCGGTCTCGCAGCCATTCGAACGCAGGAACAAAAAGACGGCATACCCCGCAGCCCCAAGCGCCGTATAAGCGGCAGTCGTGCTTTCCAGAACTGACTGCTTGTTGTCCTGTACGATCCGTTCAATACGGTACACACGCATGTCAGTTGCGCGCGAGAAAGGAGTGCGCTGATCAGGACTGGAAACCGGATAGTATGCAAGCTCGCTTAAATAGCTGCGTGTGATCAATGCGCGGCCAGCATCAAGGTTCAGTAGGGCTTTTTCCTGCGTCTCACGCACTATTTGTGAAGAGAGGCTGGAGGTATTGGTTGGCATCTGCTTAGTTGTCCTGCTCAATCGGAAGGAAGGGGTTGCCTGATGTGACGCGCTTGGTTATGCCGACTAACTGTTCAGATTAATTACAATGAACATGACCACTACGATGACTACGGCAACTGCACCGCCGATCATCAAGAAGACTCTGCATGGAATAGACCACCATTCGGTAGAGTCCTTCTGCTTGGCAGTTGCCTGCCCTGTTGTTCCAGGTTTCTGGTGGTCTGCTGTCTGACCGGTCTTGGAACTTGGATGTGCCGCGGCACGAATGCTGCTGTTACTGCGCGGAGCAACGGGGGAGAGCGGGGCAAAGCCTTTTACTCCCTGCTGTCTCAACAGGGAGCGGACCGAGATCAGATGGCGGAATCGTTCCTCAGAGAAATTGGTCTTCAGATAAACGGTCTGGTTATCGTAATACTGGCTGGTCCACAGCTTCTGATCAGTTTCCATGCCGCGCGCGAAGCTTTTCTCGGCAAATGGTTCAAATAGGCCCGGCACTTGGCGCTGAGCCCACGCCATGGTCGCTTCCAGGTCTGCGCTGGTCAGGGTGTTGTTATTCAGTTCCATGCGCAGCGCAGTACGGATGGTCGGTAGGTCGCCTTCCTGTACAAACTGCTGCAGGTTGTTTGAAGGGGTATAGTTTACCGCTACTCTGCTTGTGCTTTCCCGACTTTGAGATGGGGTCGGAGGAATAAATCCTCTCGCACCCTTGTTTTTTAAAAGCTCTCTTACCCTGATCAGGTATTCGATCCGTTCACGTGAAAAGTCGCTGTTTTCAAGTTTTCCAAGATTGTCATAGTAATTTTCCGAACTTCTACTCACAGGAGTATTGGATTTCAGAAAATCTCTATCCGCTTCTGGCGCCAGAACACTTAGTATTATCGGCTCATTCCGCACAATCTCGTCCAGACGCTTCCGCAGTTGCGCAGTAGTTGTCCGGGGATCCTTAAGCAGGGCTAGATAGGCTTTCCTAGCCGTGGCAATCATTTCATCAGTCATTTCATGCCTTCCTTCAGACAGCCAGCGTGCTATCAAGCTCGAGTTTAAAATTTTCGATCCACGCATATTGTTTTTTTGCTTCGGCGATCGCTTTTTCACGCGCCTGCTTATCCGTTGTTTTTTCCTTCAAAGACGCCATAATTTCCTGAAACTTGCGATCGAATTCATGGTTCAAAAATTCCACGTAATCTGTAACCAGCTTATCTTTGCCATCTTCAATCTGCTCACGAGCCTTCACAACAAGATCTCTAAACTGGGTTTCGATAAGCGTGACGCGTTCCCTCCACATAGTCCCTAAGTCGACATAGTCTTCCGAACCATATTCCGTGACAGTTTTGGTCCTGCCCCACGAGAACGGATTCCACCATCTACTGTCATCAACTTCTTTGGTGCCGGTCGCAATCTGCTTTGTCTTGATTTCATCTTGGCGCATGGAAAGATTGAAAGAAATGTTGGATATTGCTTGTTTTAATCCATCCAGTATAGGCAGATCCAGTTGTTCCGTTCCTTCAAACAGGCCAGCAATATAGCGCTGGTATTCCTTGTAAAGGTCATTACGGATCAGTTCCTGCGACGAATGGAACAATGCTTCGTAAGCATTGACCGACTTCCTGTGCTGGAAACCGAGGGAGCTTTCCGCTTTAGAAAGTAGCCTTCTGGCATAATCGAGAGAAACTTCCTTATCGTGAAATTCTGTGGCTAGTTCGCGCAAGACAGGCTCGACGGAAGCTTCCAGTTCTCCTAACTGCTCCTCTGTCTCGCGGGGCAGCAGCTTGCCTTCGTATTCGAGCCTATTCTTGTAGGCTGCGGTATCAAAGCCCTTTTCCTGACGCTGCTTCAGTTCGCTGATTTCGGCATTCAGTTGGTCCAATGTGCGTTGGTCCTGATCAAGCTGCTCGACCAGCGTCGCCTCGTTCAGGCCCACCGTAATAGCCTGCGTCATCGCGTCATGAACCCGCTTGAGCCGATGAGGCAGATTGTATTTGTCGATGTATTCATCAATCATCGTCTCGACTGCCGGTAGGCCGCTGCTCAGCATAAGGTCGGAATAGCCCTTGCCATCTAGCGCACGATGCACCATCGAAGTCACAGGCATGTATTGCAGCATGTTCATGCTTGAATCTTCGGTAAACAGGTCCGCCATTGCCTTGTAATCAGATCGTTCCTTTCGGGTCTGCCGATCACCGGGCTTGCGAATCAGCCGGGTAAGATTTGCGGAAACCGGATAGACCTGCGGGTTAGGAATACCATTGCTGGCAAGGTAATGCCTGATCCGCTCTAGTATCGCGGAAATGTCCTCCCCGCTTTCCGGGTCAACCATGTCCATTTTATTGACTACAAAGATAAAGCGGTCCTTACTTTGCTTGCCGCCCTTGCGCATGGTTTCGGCTACTAGTCCGAGAAGGTTCTTGTCGTCGGTTGTACCTAATTGCGTGGCATTGAGCACATACAGAATCAGCGGATTACGTCGAGAATCCTGAATAAACTTCATGGTAACGCGCTGATGTTCTTCATCTTGGCTGTTGTTGGGGCCCGGGGTATCAGTTAGGACCAGCCGTACCTCTTCGCGCTCTCGGACCGCTACGATGTCGCCTTCGATATCTATCTGCCTGATTCCAGACGCTGCGTTCCATTCGCGCAGACGTTCTAAGGTAAGATTGCTGTCCTCGGCAATCTGTTCACCCTTCATATTCTGGCAGGTACCAGTAAAGTGTCCGTGCATCTGGTCATTGTCAGTAATGCGGGTGATGGTGGCGGTAGTAGCTTCATTACCCGCAGGTAGAAGGTCACGGCCAAGCATGGCGTTGATCAACGTCGATTTGCCAGATGACATGGTAGCAACAACATAGACATCAAAATCACGGTTGAAAGCGTCATTAAGGGAATGGCTGATGCTCTCGTCATTAGTGATAAACTGAGAAAATGATGGATTCTGGCGTGCTTCGTCGACTAGTTCGCGAATCTGTTCAAGGCGTCGTTCGGCGGGAATGGCCTTGATCCACTCCAGATCAACCTGCATGCCTTCAGCAATGGCCACTTGGGCGGCTTCCTGAATATCGAGAAAATCCGACTCGATCCCTTTGAATACAATGCGGAAATGGTTGTCTCCATTGAACAGGATGCTCAACTCATCAAAAAACTTTTCCACCCATATCTGCAGGCGTGATTCTCGGTAACTCGAGAGCTTGCACCCTTCTGCTGGAGGCAGACCATTGAAGAGAAAGGTCGTTTCTACAATGAAAGGATTATGAGTGATCTGAATGGTATTCATGGCGTCCTTTACCATCTGTCGTTGATTACGGATCAGAAGTTCAGCAGTGCAGAGGCCTCCGGCCACCACTATCTGCTGAAGGTCGTAAGTCGGCGAGGATGTGGCATCATGCCGGTTTTTCAGCTTCAACCGTGTCAGTCCGTCAAACATGCGCATAACGCGTTCCCTGATCAGTCCAGGTGCTATCGTGGCTTGCACAACGGCGCGCTTTTCCACATCGGATTTTTCTAATGCCTGACGTAATTCAAGCCGTTCCCTTCGTGTCAGGGGAACATGGTCAAGCGCCTTGCGGGCGCAGAGTGCCACATGCGCCATCGCTGGAATAATAACGGGCTGCTCGAACCCAACTTCTTCCAGATAAATTTTAGCAATCTGTACGTATTTTTCGATGCTTTCACCCATATCTGGGTCAAGGACATCAACCTTGTTCAGGACAAAATAGATAGATAGATCTGTTTTGTGACGCATTTCATGACGCAACTGTTTAAGAAGGGTTCGGTCGTCACATGTTCCAATCTGGGTAACATTCAGAATGTAAAACATGGTACTGAACTCAATGGTTCTGACCGCTTCAAACATCAATTGAGCATGGTCATGATCCTGACTATTATTGGGCCCAGGGGTATCGTATAATGCAACCTTGTAGGGAAGACCAAAAATCGGCTTGGAACTGCCATACAAAAATATACACCGCACAACAGAGTCTGCATTCCATGCCTGGACAGTTTTGGTAGATACTGGCGTGAAATGCGCCAGTTCTTGCCCATCGCTCGCATAACAGATACCGCTGAACTGCTGGTCTCCATGGTCTTGGCACAGAATGCCAGTTATGCAGGCTGTTGTTGCCTCATTGGCAGAATGCAGAATCTCAGTGCCAAGCAATGCATTGATGAAAGATGACTTTCCCGCACTCATGGTTGCAGCAACCATAACGTGCATGCCGGTATCTTTCTGGTTAACAACAGATTTCTGAACGGCGCTTAGCAAGATGATTTCCCGAGCATTGATGGTATTTTTTCATAATATCATAATATCATAATCCGTCTTATTGCAAGAGGAGGCGTATTGGAATTCAAATTTTATAATGAAAAATTATTTCCAATAGCATTCATATATTGCTCTATTTTCTTCGCATGTGAATAAATATTTAATTATAAATTTAATAACCGTGTTGGAAATTATTAAAATCATGTTGTGTTCTTCTAATCCCGTGGTTCAGGTTGCGGACAGGTGCCTCTCCGGGGGAACCAACTTAAACAGGCACGGATTGTATGATATCGTGCATGGGTGTCAATTTCTGACATGGTGGTAAGATGTCATTCTCTAAAGCTCAGGATCTGCTCCGTCTCGCCCAAATGGCAGCGGCGCGACGCATGGGAGTCAGTCTTGAAGATATCCGGGCTGAATTCAGGGTTTCACATCGCACGGCGCAGCGGATGACCGAGGCGCTGGAAACAGTTTTCCCTACTGTCGCTCATACCGATATCGAGGATCGCAAGCGGCGCTGGCGATTGGAGGCACCGCTGCCCGATGCGTTGCAGTCACGTCAGGAAACTGCCATAGAAGCGCTGGAAATCGCGATCCGCGGAGCATGTGAGGAGGCGCGACTACGGCATGCCCGCGCACTGGAAGACCTGCGTGACAGGTTGCTGACACGACTTACACCTCGTGATGCCAGACGATCGGAAGCTGATGCCGAAGCCGTGCTGACTAGCTTGGGAAAGGTGATGCGCCCCGGCCCGACAGTTTCACTCCGTCCCGAGATAACAGATGCCATTATCGAGGCCCTGCGCGGGCCATTCCGGGTAAGGATCATATACGGGGCGGCAAAGGCATTGCCCCGTATTGTCGAGCCGCATGGACTCCTACTGGGCTATCGCAGCTATTTAGTGGCGCGACAGCCCGCACGCGGCGCGGCCATTCTGAATTTCCGTATGGATCGTATCCACAAGATGGACGTGCTGGATGAAAGCTTTGTCTTTACTGATGGTTTTACATTGAAAGATTACGCAGCTCAGGCTTTCGGCGTTTACCAAAATCCACAACAGTACGGCGAAGTCATCTGGCGTTTTGCGCCGGAAGCAGCCACACATGCGGGAGCGTTCTGTTTTCATCCCACACAGGTTCTCGAACCTCAGGAAGACGGGAGCCTGATCGTGCGTTTCAATGCCGCAGGCTGGCTAGAAATGGCATGGCATCTTTACCAATGGGGCGACAAGGTGGAAGTTCTTGCTCCAGCAGGATTATGCGCTCTGGTCGAGGGGTACCAGCGGCCAGATTTCGACGCATTGCCATGATTAAATTTTCATGAAAGCTTCTGCATGAATGACATTCTCAACCATCGTGCTTTAAAGGACAAACAGCGCGGCATCCGCGACAGTTTTCCTTCAACCATGGGCTTGCGCGTTCATCGCGCTATCAGTTGGATCGGGCGTGCAGAAACCTGCGCAGATGACAATGATGGGCCAGCAGCCGATGTGTAATCATCCACGGCACTCGCGATATTCCGGAACAGATCCTTGTAGTCGACGATGTAGCCGAAATCCTTGTCATCCCCATCGAGGCGGTTCACCCGGACGCTTTACGCCTGCGTACGGAGCAGTTGGTTGCGTGTGTCATGGACCCCGATTTGAACCTACCGGTACCAAGTCGTTGAAATAATGAGGAATTCGATAGGCGTGTTGTGTGGAACGCAACGAAAAACCCCGGCAAGTCAGTGACTTAGCGGGGTTTTGAGGGTGTTTTTGATTGCGGGGGCAGGATTGCTTCTCAGCTTGCGGCAACCGCAAGTTGAGAGCAAAGCGGGATTAATAGGCTGTTTTAATGAACTTTTTTCGGCACACGCATGACCTCTTACTGAAATAAATGCCCCCTACCCTCATAAAGCGTAAAGCTTATGCATCCAGAGCTATGTCCGCTTCCGCCTCATCTCGGTCGTAAGAGGATATGTTTGATCATCCGGAAAGCGGACGGTCTGCAATAGCTCTCGTTACCGGTCACTGGCCGACATTGTTTACGTTTCCTAGGTGTTTAGTCCCGTGTTTTGATGGTGCATTATTCAGTCAGGAATGGAGGGATGCACTGTGGGACAGATTTTACACGGGAGCGCCCGCACGACAGAGGCGGTCCGTCGAGCGATACACGATAGTCAAGAGAGCCTGAGGGTTCTGGCCAGGCGTTATGGGATCAACCCGAAGACGGTTGCGAAGTGGAAGAAGCGCACTGCGGTCGGTGATTTGCCGACCGGCCCCAAAGACGCGCATTCGACGGTGCTGAGCATTGAGGATGAGGCGATCATCGTTGCTTTCCGCCGTCACACGCTGCTGCCGCTGGACGACTGCCTCTACGCACTCCAGGCGACGATCCCGCACCTGACGCGATCATCCCTGCATCGCTGCCTGCAACGACACGGGATCAGCCGACTACCCGAGGTGACGGGAGACAAAAAACCCAGGCGCAAGTTCAAGGCTTATCCGATTGGCTATTTTCACATTGATATTGCTGAAGTGCAGACTGCGGAGGGTAAGCTGCGCCTGTTTGTCGCGATAGACCGTACCAGCAAATTCGCCTTTGTCGAACTGCACCGGGAAGCCGGAAAAATGATTGCCGCAGGTTTTCTGCGGAACCTGATCGCAGCAGTCCCTTATGCCATCCATACAGTTTTGACCGACAACGGCATCCAGTTCACCAGTCAGACACGGCATAAATACGCCTTCCACCCTATCTTTGATCGGGTGTGCGACGAAAACGGTATCGAGCATCGGCTGACAAAGGTGAAGCATCCATGGACCAACGGCCAGGTTGAGAGGATGAACCGCACGATCAGGGAGGCAACAGTCAAACGCTTCTATTATGAAACACATGACCAGTTGCGTCAGCACCTCGCGGACTTCGTCATGGCCTGCAATTTCGCCCGAAGGCTCAAGACGCTACGCGGTCTCACTCCATATGAATTCATTTGCCAGCAGTGGGAAAAAGAACCATCACGGTTCATACATAACCCGCACCATCAAAATACGGGACTAAACAACTAGCGCATCAGGTCGGACCAGATCGCTGGCGAATGGACGAGAGCGCGGAAGCCACGCTGCGGGAGATCAGTGAGCGCAATGATATCATCAAGCGCATTCATCGGTGTCTGACGGAGCAGAAGACCGACCGTGCCACGTCCTCCTGGGTGCTGGCGGGGGAGAATATCACCGATCCCGTCATTGGACGACATGAATTTTTGTTGTCAGTCCGCCTCGTGACCGTCCGATGGCCTGATCTGCGCCCCCTTTTTCAGGGCACCCGGACAATCGTGCTGTCGATCATCATGTATTCGTTGTCGTGATCTGCTGCCAGATGACGAAAGATCCTTTCAATCACACCACTTTCGCACCAGCGGCGCAGACGGCGATGTATGTTTTTCCAGTCTCCGAAACGGGCAGGAAGGTCACGCCAGGGGATGCCTGCACGATAGCGATACAGCACGGCTTCCACAAACAGACGGTTGTCCGCCGCAGTGCCGCCAACATGACCTTCCCGACCGGGAAGAAAATCCTTTATCCGCTTCCACTGGTCGTCGCGCAAACCGTATCGCCGCATTCATCCATCTCCCTCAAAACCGGGGAAACAGACACCACAGGCAGACAGAAAGTACAACCCTCACGCGCCACACTCAGGACTTAACTGAAGACACGCCGTAGGTAACATTCGTTTGTACCACACGGTGCGGTGTAGTATTTATTTGTGAGGTTAGAGATGGCCAATTGTGCCTTCAAACCTTTAACTGTCTGACTTAAAATGAGTTGAGTGATTTCAGTTGGTTATGATTCATGGGTTTGCGAGAACCTGATGAGATCAAGATGGCCTGGACTGAAATCACCCGCGCGCAGTATCGCCGGGACGACCTTAAGTATGCAAGTGACCTGCGCGATGCGGAATGGGCGCTGATTGCGCCGCTGATGCCCGAGAGGAAACGACTGGAAAGACCACGACGCACCGATTTGCGCCGGGTCATGGAAGCGATCCTCTATATCGTCACGACCGGCTGCCAATAGCGGCAACTGCCCCGGCACTTTCCTGCCTTCACGACCGTGCAAGGCTATTTCTATCGGTGGATACGCGAGGGAAGGTGGGAGGCCATGAACCATATTCTCGTGATCCTTTCGCGTGAGCAGGACGGACGAGACGCCACGCCTTCGGTGGGCATCATCGACAGCCAGTCGGTGAAAACTGCAGAAAATAGCGGTCTGCGCGGCTATGACGCGGGCAAGAAGATCAAAGGACGCAAGCGGCATATCGCCACCGATACACTGGGACATATCGTCGCGGCCGTAGTGCATCCTGCCGACATCCAGGATCGCGACGGCGCGCCGCTCGTAGCGGCCCGAATCAGGTCCTTGTTCCCCTGGCTTCGCCATCTGATCGGTGACGGAGGGTATGCTGGCGAAAAGCTGCGTGGCGCGTTGGCCGAACTCGGCCGGTGGACGATCGAGATCGTCAAGCGCAGCGATCGGACAGAAGGCTTTGTCGTCCTGCCGAAACGCTGGATCGTGGAGCGCAGCATCGCATGGCTCGGACGCTGCCGCCGCCTCACGAGGGATGTCGAGGCAACAATCTCCTCATCCCACGCGTGGCTGATGATTGCCCATATCCGCAGAGTTCTGCGAAAAATCAATCAAACCGCTTTCTGATTCAGGCTCTGAGAGCCTGCTTGGAAAACCACGGATGAGCATTTCTGCGGATCATCTGTGCGCCTGCGCTGTCGGAGATGTCGGCTGGTGTCAGGTTGACCATCAGCAGGCGCCCGTGCGTGTCTTTTCATAGAAGCGTGCGTGTCTTTTACTTTAATTCTGGACTCACGTTACTTCCAACTGTGACAGGGCGTATTTTCGCCAGAAATCCGCTCGTTCATACTTCTCACACCATATCAGGGAGAAAACTGTGAGCGCTCATTTCGAGCTCTTCAAAGACAAAGCGGAAGAATTCCATTTTCGCCTGAAAGCCCCTAACGGCAGGATCATTCTCGTCAGCGAAAGCTATCAACAGAAAACCCGTGTCACGAACGGCATTGAATCACGCAGAAAAAACGCGCCAGACGCATCCGTCATTGATCTCAGCCACGCCTGAACCATCGTGCCTGATCAATGCCTCTGACCCGGCGAACCTGAACCAGAGACATTGGCATTGAATCGTCGCCTCTTGCGGGAAGCAGCGCTTTCAGCAATGCGTCGTCTATCTCTCCCGCTCTTGCGGAATTGACATCGTACCCCCCGCCGGGTCCGACGCGAACCGAGCCAGGCGGATGGACTGGAAGCCCCTTTCCGAAAGCAATATCACGAAAGAGCCCTGCGGTCCGCCGTTCCTCTTTCAGTTACCCATGTGAAGGCGTCATCGGGTTCCACCGATGAATGTTCGCACGACTGCCAAAAACGTCACCAGCGTCAGAAAACGGTTGTCTTTCGCCGGTTTCCTGCCGCACCCACACACAACGCTTCCCGGATATCTCCGATGGTTCGGGTCAACCCTTGATACGACGCAGCAACGCAATCGATTCAACACAGGCCGCAGCCGCTTCACGGCCCTTGTTGTGCACATCAGCACGTGAACGGGACACGGCCTGCTCTTCTGTATAGGTCGTGAGAATACCGAACGCGATTGGCGTTTCCGTCACAAGCGAAGCCTGCTGGATGCCGACCGTGGCGCCGAGGCTGATGAACTCGAAATGCGCCGTGTCGCCCTTGATGACACAACCAAGGCAGATCACGCCTTCATACTTGCCGGTCTTCGCCAGCGTCTGAGCCAGCAACGGCAGTTCGAATGCACCCGGCGCGAGGAATACATCCTCATCCGCGACTGAAATGCCGTGTTCGCCGAGCCATTCGATGGAACCGTTGCGCAGACCGCCTGTCACATCCTCATTGAAACGGCTCACAACCAGCGCCAGACGCGGAGCCGGTGTCAGGTGAAGGGAAGGCATGGATTCAGGAGAACGTGTGCTCATATCAGAGAAAAACCTTTTCAGTAGAAATCAGCGAACGGGGGCCGGAACGGACTCGGCCAGCAGAGCGTGCCCCATCCGTTTACGCTTGGCGTCGAGATAGGCGCGATTGAAGGGGTTCGGCGTGACTTCCAGCCCAACACGTTTGCGGACAGTAAATCCACGCTCTTCCAGCGCCTTGACCTTGGCTGGATTGTTGGTCAGCAGGTCCAGTGTCGTCACACCCAGATCACGCAGGACAGCCGCAGCGGCAGACCAGTCACGCTGGTCTGTGTTGAAGCCCAGTTCATGGTTGGCGTCGATGGTATCCAGTCCACGATCCTGAAGGGCATAGGCGCGGATCTTGTTACCCAACCCGATGCCACGTCCCTCATGACCACGGACGTAAAGCAGCACGCCGCTTTCAACCTGCCCTATTTCATGCAGTGCTTTCTGAAGCTGATTGCCGCAGTCGCATCGCATTGAACCAAGCGCGTCGCCCGTCACGCATTCGGAATGCATCCGCACAAGCGGCACAGCGCCTTTTGCTGCCGGGTTACCCTTGACCAGCGCCACATGCTCGACACCCTCCGCGTCACGGAAAGCATGGATCATCAGATCCTCGCCGCCATACACACTCGGTAGATGGGCCTCAGCCAGCTCTGCTACGACAGAACTGCTCACCGGATCAGCCGTGACGGTCTCGTCCGAAATTGGCGTCGTGCCATGCTGTCTCACCCATGCCGTCAGTTCGGCAATCGAGACAATCGGCAGATCATGTTTGCGCCCGAATACTTCCAGTTCGGGACGACGCGCCATCGTGCCGTCTTCACTCAGGATTTCACAGATCACGGCAGCAGGCGCGCAACCCGCCAGACGCGCGATGTCGATGGAGCCTTCCGTATGACCGTCGCGTTCCAGCACGCCGCCGGGTGCTGCGCGCAGCGGGAAAATATGACCCGGCGAGACGAGATCAGCCGGTTTCGCATCTGCCGCAACGGCGGCCAGAATGGTCCGCGCACGGTCATGGGCGGAAATACCCGTGGTCACACCTTCATGCGCCTCGATGGACACCGTAAAAGCGGTGCTGCGCGGGGCGTTATTGACCTTCACCATCATCGGCAGGGCAAGCTGCTCGACACGTTCCGGCGTGAGCGGCAGGCAGACGAGGCCACGCCCGTGCGTCACCATGAAGTTCATCGCGGCAGGCGTCATGAACTCCGCCGCCATCACAAGGTCGCCTTCGTTCTCCCGATCCTCATCATCAACCATGATGACCATGCGACCTTCACGGATTGCCTCGACTGCCCGTAACAGCGAAAGAGGCATCCTGTCTTTCATCGATACTGACATACGCTCTCCACATATTTTGCAATCACGTCGACTTCGACATTCACCGGCTCACCCGATGAAAGCGCGCCAAGCGTGGTGTGATCCCATGTGTGGGGAATGATCATCACCTCGATGGTGAATTCCCCATCCTTCGGCGCGCCCACGGCGTTCAGCGTCAGGCTGATACCGTCCAGCGTGATCGATCCCTTCTCGACCATGTAACGACGCAGTGCTGCGGGCGCCGAGAACGCCAGCTTCCGGGCATCCCCCACCATATCCGCCGTGCAGAAGGTCGCGATGCCGTCCACATGACCCTGCACGATATGGCCAGACAGCCGCGTAGCTGGCGTGACGGCGCGTTCCAGATTGACGCGGGAGCCTTCCTTCAACCGCCCGAGCGCCGTGCGATCAAGACTTTCAGCACTGACGAAGAAGCGGACCCGGCCCTCTGCGTTGAACTCCGTCGCGGTCAGGCAGACGCCGTTCACCGCAATGCTCTCACCAAGGATCACGTCGGTGATGCCCGTGTCGATATCGAGGATACAGGACGCATTTCCGGGCTGAACCGCAGCGACCGTCCCCAGATGCTCGATGATTCCTGAAAACATACGTCCCTCTCACGTAAAATCGTTCTGACCAGCGACAATCGTTCCGGCGAGTTCATCAAAGAGCGCCAGAGGGGTCGCTTCATGACGCCGTTCAACTGAAAAATCCTCGTTGCCGTCAGGACGTACCGCAATGCGCAGCCAGTCGTCCCACAGGCTCCGCGCCCGCAGTTCACCGAGCAGGGTGGGACCAGCCTCGACCAGTCCCCACAGCACGCCAGCCTCGGCAAGGCGTTTCGGAACCTCCTCGATAGAATCAGAAAAGATCACCTCGAAGCGGCGCTCCGCCATGGTCAGCCAGTTCTGCGGGACTTCCCGTGTACGGGAACAGACGACCAGCATGCGAGGTTTACGCCCCATGTGGTCGTCGATGCGTCGCACATCCAGTCCTGGCAGGTCGGCGCGAACGGTGCCCCCCGCCGTAACGACCGCGTCCGTGGCACGACGGAGACGATGCGCAAGATTCAGCGCGGCGTTGGATGTAAAGGTCGTTCTGCCCGTGGGTGGCGCCATCAGACCGTCTGTATTGACGGCCTGCTTTACCGTCAGCCACGCGCGCTGATCCACACTCCAGCGTATAAACGGGGCGATCAGACCGCGACACTGCGCAAGCAGAAGCCGGCCATCAGGAACACTGTGAAGTTCGCGCTCCAGCCAGCGGACTTCACGCCCCTCCCTTTCCAGTCTGGCGGCGCCTCCACCGGCCACTTTCGGGTTGGGGTCAGCACAGCCGATCCAGATGGTTTTCACCGGCGTCGCGAGCAGCCCCTCAGCGCACGGTGGAGTACGGCCGGTGTGATTGCAGGGCTCCAGGGTGACAATGGCTGTCGCAATACGGTCAGTCAGACCGCGCTCGGCACAGGACCGCAGGGCGTTCGCTTCGGCGTGCAGCGCTCCGGCCCGATGATGGGCCGCCACAGCAAGAATGGCCCCTTCCGCATCAAGCAGGGCGCAACCGACCGGTGGATTGGGAGCAGTCGCACCCACAAAACGCGACGCTTCCGCCACCGCTGCGTGGAACGCTTTTCCTGCCTGAAGATACACAGAGCCGTCGGCCATTCACCTCGTCCACCAACACGACACACAACACACGTCGAATCAGGGCGGACGGACGGCAGCAGACACAGGACACACCAATGGTGTCTGTTTTGCTCCGCTGTTCTCTTTCATCCGGACTATACCGTCGGCTCCGGAATTACACCGGATCTGCTGACCCTGCCTCGTGAGAGGAAGGCGCTCGCGGGCTTCCGCTTCCTTTCGGGAGCGATTACCGCCGGTGGGGAATTGCACCCCGCCCTGAGAACGTCTTCAACTATGTGGTCCTGCCCGTGGAAAAAGCAAGAGACTTTTCATGAAGCGTCACTTCACAATGGCTTAACGATCGCGGTTTCGTCCTGAAGTGTCTGTTTGCCGGCATGTACGCAGGACCGTTGCCAAGAAGAAACATCTGTGATGCGGTGTTGCTACCGCTCTGCAGCCAGACAGGAAACACCATGCTCCTTCATACCGTGCGCACGTCCATGCGCAGCCTGCTTGCCGCAGGAACCATGCTGCTTACCCTTGCTTCTGGCGTCTGCGCCCAGACTGTCGCTCCTCCGGGCGTGCCCTTGTGGAAAACCTTGCCTCCGACGCCCTCGCCCCTGTCCGCTGACGCCAATGGTCTGCCGGTCCAGAGCGGTTATGTGAAGACGGATGACGGTGCGAAAATCTATTACGCGACAGCCGGAGAAGGTGAGCCTGTTCTCCTGCTGCATGGTGGCCTCGCCAACTCGGACTATATGAGCGGCCTGGCGCGGGCCCTGCTGGCCGCACATTATCAGGTGATTGTCGTGGACTCACGCGGGCATGGGCGCAGTTCGCCCGGAAAGACACCCATCGGCTATGACCGCATGGCCGATGACGCCGTAGCCGTGCTCACACACCTGAAGATCGGGCGGGCGGCCATTGTCGGCTGGAGTGACGGCGGCATCCAGGGCATCGATCTGGCGCTACGCCACCCCGACCGCGTGACCCGCGTCTTCTCCTTCGCGCCCAACATCACCACGGATGGCGTGGATACCTCGGCGACAGACAACCCGACCGTGCAGTCCTACATCGCCCGTGCGAAGCAGGAATATCGTCATCTCTCTCCCTCACCAGGACGCTTCGGAAAATTTGAGGCCAGCATTGAGCATATGTGGTCCGATCAGCCGAACTGGAGTGATGAGCAGGTCGCAGGCATCACCACGCCGATCTGGATTGTGGATGGCGATCATGACGAGATGATCCATCTCCCGCATATCCAGCACATCGCGCATGTGATTCCTCAGGCAGGGCTGCTGATCCTGCCGAATCTCAGCCACTTCGCCTTTCTCCAGAACCCCCGACTGTTTTCAGAAACAGTGATCAATTTCCTGAACCTTCCCACGCCGTAACGGGTCGCCGGACTGCGCGTTCCTGATGGCGACATGGTCAGGACCGAGCTCAGGGCGGTCAGCTCCGTGGTCCTGATCTGCATTGATCGCACAAAAATTGATCGCACAGAACCTCACCATGCCCTGAGGCGCTGGACGCATTCTCAGGCGAGTGCCATCACGGACCAACCTCTGTGATTGTCATAAACAAGGAACCGCCATGCGCCTGCCGGATTTCGAAGCCTGGGCCATTTTCGTCAAGGTTGCCGAGCACGGTTCATTTGCGAGAGCCGCTGAGGCCATTCAGCTTTCCACCCCCACCGTTTCCAAGGCCATCAGCAGACTGGAAGCGTTTCTCGGTATTGCGCTGTTCAATCGCACCTCCCGCCAGCTTTCGCTGACCGAGACGGGACGCGATACGCTGCTTCATGCCCGGCGCATGCTGGTCGATGCCGAAGCTGCGGAAAGTGAGGCGCGCGACAGCACGCGCATTCCGTCCGGCGTGGTCAGGATCGCGGCCCCCATGACGTTCGGAACCGACCACCTCTCTCCCATGCTCCCCGCCCTGCTGAACCGCTACCCGGATCTTGAACTCGACATTCACTTCAGTGATTCATTGACCGATGTGGTCGCGGACGGATTTGACATGGCGATCCGTATCGCATCTCTCACGGACTCAACACTGAAAGTCAGAAAGCTCTGCTCGGTGAAGCGTCGTCTCGTCGCAACTCCGGCCTGGTATGATCAGGTCGGCCCTATCACGCATCCGGACGACCTCTCAAAGCTGAAAGGCTTTGTCTACACCAACACCAATACGCCGGGCAGCATGAAACTCATCCATCAGGATGGTGAGGTTTTCGTATTATCCCAGCAGGCCCTGATGCGCGCCAACAATGCAGAAGCCTTCCTGCCTTCTCTTGAGGCCGGACTGGGCTACGGTCTTTTTCCTGAATTCATGATCTGGCAGGGATTACGGGAAGGTCGTTTTATCCTGCTCCTGCCTGAGTGGAACGTCTTCCCGATCGGGATCTATCTGGTCACGCCGCCCAGCACACGTCGCCCGCTGCGGGTGACCGCCGTCATGGACTATCTGACGCACGCTTTCACCACCATGCCGTGGGCCCAGGACAGCGAGACATCAAGCTGAAAAGCCAGGGCATGCAAGCGCCTTGACGTGCCCCCTGGAAATGTAACCAATTAAAAGTAGAGTTCGATCGAGAAGGATACGGACGGATGAAACGCAATCGTTTTACGGAAGAGCAGATAGAGCTGGCCCCGGAAAATCGGACAGGGTGATAAGCTATCCCCGGCCTGGATAAGGACAGGGACTGATGGGCAAGGTTACGAGGAAACGATATTCGGGTGAGTTCAAGTCACGGGTTGCTCTTGAGGCGATCCGTGGCGAGCAGACGTTGTCGGAAATGGCGTCGAAGCACGGTGTGCATCAGACGATGATTGCCCAGTGGAAGCGTCAGACGATCGAGGGCATGGCTGCGAGCTTTTCGGGCAAGGCCGTTGCGGAGCCTGCGACGAGCGCCGCCGAGGTCGAGAAGCTTCACGCGAAGAACGGCCAGCTTCTGGTGGAACGGGATTTTTTGCGGGATGCCTCTGTTCGCCTGGGCGTGACCAGAGGCGGAAAATGATCGACCCGCACCGTCCCCGCCTGTCGATCGTCCGGCAATGTGCCCTGCTGAGGCTCAACCGATCGGGGGTATATTATCAGCCTGCGCCTGAAAACGCGTTCAACCTGATGCTGATGCGGCTGATCGACGAGCAGTTCATGGAAACGCCGTATTATGGCGCCCGGCAGATGGCGCGGCACCTTCGCCGTCTGGGCCATGAGGTAGGCCGCAAACGGATCGGACGGCTGATGACCCGGATGGGGCTGGTTGCGATTTATCAGAAGCCCAGGACGACGGTACCCCACCCGGAGCATCGCACATATCCCTATCTTCTGCGGGACCTGACGATCGACCGGCCCAACCAAGTCTGGTGTTCGGATATCACCTACATTCCGATGCGCCGGGGTTTTCTGTATCTGACGGCGATCATGGACTGGACGACGCGCAAGGTTCTGGCCGGGCGCCTGTCCAATACCATGGATGCGGACTTTTGCGTCGAGGCCCTGAAGGATGCCCTCACGCGCTACGGGACGCCGGAGATTTTCAACACGGATAGTCAGAAGATGGTAGCCAGTTCCCGGACGGTTTGTCTCAAACACTGATCGACCACGGTAGACTGGCGCTGCGAGGCGCCCGGTGCGGTCTGACCCGCACTCTGATCGACTGTTGTGTCTTTCCCTGGACCTGTCGACCGCCCGGGAGCACCGCGCAGAGAGGCTTTGCCTCGGCCATTGCCTGTGACCCGAGAAGGGCCTGACCTGACTGGTCTCGTGACTGTCCTGTCCATGCAGCGGGCCGCGGCTGAGCCATTGAGAGCGATCAGTCGGAGGCACGGTCATGGATGGAAACGAAAAAACGACGCGCGTAATCGTTGGCGGCGTCGATACCCACAAGGATCTGCACGTCGCGGCCATCGTCGACGAGCAGGATCATGTTCTGGGCACACAGAGTTTTCCTGCGACACGACAGGGTTATCGACAGATGCTGGTATGGATGCGCGCGGCGGGCAATCTTCTGCGTGTCGGGGTTGAATCGACCGGTAGCTATGGCGCGCGGGGTTGCTGCGCTATTTGCAAGCTGCCGGGGTCGAGGTGTTGGAGGTCACAGCGCCTGATCGGCATGACCGTCGCCGGCGTGGCAAGAGTGACGATCTGGATGCTCAGAGCGCTGCCCATGCTGCTTTTGCTGGTCAGCGGACTGTTACCCCGCGCCGTAGAGACGGCATGGTGGAATCTCTCCGAGTTCTGCGGGCATGTCGGAAAACAGCTGTAAACGCCAGAAAAGTCGCATTACAGATGATCCAGAATACGATCGTCGCGGCGCCGGATGCGCTGCGGGAGCAGCTACCAGCCTCGTCGGGAAAAACGATCCGCCATCGACTGAACCGAGGCGGTGATCGGGCAGCCAACAGCGCTCTGCATCTTATCGCCATCGGCCGCCTGTGAACCGACGAAAGGACACGTGCTTATGTCGCCAAGCGCATCGCAGAAGGTCACTCCAAACTCGAAGTCATCCGCATCCTGAAACGCTATATCGCCCGCGAGGTCTATGGCGTCATCATACGCCGGCATCGCGAGATCAACGCATCTCGTTTAGCCGCTTGACATACAGAAGGGCGTCCAGGGCAGCCAATTCACCACGCCGCGCTTCACCGAAGTGCTGCAGGAGCGGCAGAGCCGCATCAGCATGGACGGGCGCGGCCGCTGGATGGACAATGTCTTCATCGAACGGCTCTGGAGGTCATTGAAATATGAATGCGTGTATCTCCACGCTTTCGAGACCGGCTCGGAACTTCGTGCAGGCCTTGCGAAATGGATTGGTCATTATAATTCGCGGCGTCCGCATTCGGCTCTCGCTGGACGCACGCCCGATGAGGCGTATCATGGGTTTGCTCCGACACCGTTGCCGGGGTTAACCCCGGCAACGGTGTCGGTCAGCAACAACGAGAAATTGGCGGCATAGCAACACCGGGCAATAGCTTATTCAACCCGCAAATCTGTCCGAACGAATGGGGCCACCTCAGATCATAGAGATCCTGAAGGAGCAGGAGGTTGGGCTGAAGGTCTCTGATCTTTGCCGCAAACACGAGATCAGTGACGCGACCTTCTACAAATGGAAGACCCGTTATGGTGGCCTTGAGGTATCCGAGGCCAAACGGTTGAAGGCGCTGGCAGATGAAAACAGCCGCCTGAAACGTCTTCTGGCGGACGCGATGCTGGATAATGCCGCGCTGAAGGAAATCGTTGGAAAAAAGTGGTGACGCCTGTCGCAAAGCGGCAGGCGGTCCGACACATTCAAGAGGCTCTGGACCGCCTCTGTCGTGCGGGCTCTCCCGTGTAAAATCTGTCCTATAGCGCGTCCCTCCATCCCTAACCGGATAATGCATCAGCAAAACACGGGACCATACAACTGGCGTTGAAAAACATTCGAATTACTATTTTTTACATCGCAAAATGAAACTATACCGCTAGAAATTGACACCAGCCGTAAATCCGTAGGTTCGAGGTGGTGCGTACATTATCACATCACCATTTGACTGAGAAAAGAGACTTAGTGAATAAGCAGAATTTGTCAGATTGTTTGCCCATACTGCAATATTGTAGCGGTTTGAAGGTGACGTCCAACCAAGCTGTGCATTGAACAAGCTATATGGCTTCTGGTGTAATCTGTTATCTGGTTCGCCATAAAAACCACTATTATAACGGTACGACCCGGTAAAGCGGAAGTCACCCACGAGACTAGGTTGAACATAAGTCAATGAAAGAGAAGCCGTTACGGACGACGAATAAGGCAAATGCCTTCCTTTGGCGCTACCTTGCCCATAATAAGTTCCTCCACAAACTCCCGAAATGGTGGCACCACACGGCTCGGGCGATGTAATATCTGCTTGCGGATATGACGTGAAGCGGGAATCTAAAAGCTCGACACCAAATGTACCAGTAAGATTTTTAATAATCTTATATCTACCATTTAGGTCAATACCTTTTACGTTTGCTGAAGCCCCGTTCATAATATCCAAGATACCTGTCGCATAACTTTGAACTTGAATATTATTGTATATATAATAAAATCCAGCCAGATCTATATTAAGTCTTTTACTAAAGGCGCTAAATTTCACTCCCGTTTCGAATGAGTCAACAGTTTCAGGCTTATACGGAACAACTGGAAGCAGCGAAGGATTCCAACCACCACTCTTAAATCCATGGTTGTAAGACACATATCCAAACAAATTGTCGTTGAAGTTGTGCTCAAGTGCGACCTTGGCTGAAGGACCATGATAAATTTTCGACCCAGAAGAATGACTAATACCTAGACTGCTGCCATCGCTCGCATAATTTGGATTATTTATACTTATTGATCTGCCTTCAATATCATATCTTACCTCTGCGATAACGCGGGTGTCCCGGTCAATCGCAAAAGACATGTTGCCGTAAATACCTCCCGTATTCGTACGACTATGCGTGAAATAGTCCATACGTGTGTATGGTGCATAGAGATCACCCGAAAGCTCCGTCGGATCATACCAAGCATCTTCATGCATAAAAAACATCCCGCTACGCCAAGTGAACAACGAATGCTGACCACTTAACCTTATCTCTTGTGTAATCTGCCGATGATTTTCCGTCAGCGATATATTCTCCGCGAGAAGAGGATTATTGGTCAGGGCACCATCCTCACCCGTCTTTGAATACATCAGACGGATACCTGATATTGTCTCCAGACTAATACCGTTAAGGTCAACCTTACTTTTAACGGCAAAACCCCCAGTATTAAGAATACCGGACGGATCATTCGGGCCGTTGAGATCGTGTGGACCAACCGGGATATTACCACCCACAGGAGTGGTCCCTGGAGCAGGCTGAAGAATAGGGCTATACAACATATGACCATAGTCAGATATAAAATATAGTTTAACGTTATCCTTTGGTCGATATAACCATTTGGAACGAACAAAAAAACTTTGTGTCTTGTCTATATCCTTATTTGTATAATAGTTTTTTCCGTAACCATCTTCTTGGTCACTAAACCTTACAGCAATATCCGCTGAAAGTTTTTTGGATATTCCACCAGTTACATAAAAAGTCCCTTGTGTGGTAGCGTAATTTCCATAACCGATGTTCGCCGAACCAGAAAATTTTTGAGCAGGATCTTTAGTGCTGATCTGGATGGCACCACCAGTTTCGCTCCTCCCGCCACTCGTTCCTTGCGGACCATTTAATACGCTCAATGAAGCAATATTGTTAAAATCTGTCGCTCCTCCTACAGTCGAAGCATAATAGATGTCGTCAACATAAAGCCCGACCGAACTTTCTACACCCGGTCCTGTTGCCGTCGTACCAAGACCACGAAGATGAGGTTTAGCCCAGGCTGCCTCCTGTCCGTAATTTAGGCTAGGCACCAAGATCTGTAGATCAGCAACATTTTTTATACCTGCATCTTGAAGATATTTTGCTGTATAGGCCGTAGCGGTTTGAGCACTTCTTCTAAACCGACCCGTTACCGATGTTCCGACTATCTGGATGTTCTCAGGATTATGTCTAGTAACGCTCCTTCGTCTGGCTGGTTTGATTCGACCGACACCCAACTGTTTCGAACGGACATCAGTGAAATTATCCGAACGTGACATTTCGGGCGCATTGCGATGTGAAGCTGCATTAGCTTGTAAAACGCCTTGTGAGGAGACCATTACCATGCAGCCAGTTGTCAATATGACAAGCAGGCGATTTCTGCACACCCGCACCTTCAAGGCGCTCGAAACGAGGCCTCTGCACCAAACGATCATACAACACCCCATACATTACTATATCGAAACAAATATGACACAAAGCCGCATTGAGCATCACAGGAAGCACATCATGAACTAATTCATTTTGTGAAAATAAATTCAATTATATAATACAATTAATAAAATACGTATTTTAATTTTATTTACACCATATTTAAAATAATAATTTCATTAAATGCATAAAGCATTACATTTTTATTTACCACATTCGTAATTTATTTCTTATTATTTATACATAGATTTAGAGCGTTTTCGCCGCGGGATATAGCTGCATTACGTTCCTGCGCCATATCCCGACATTGAAATACCTGTGACTTTCTATGAAAGATGTCTCAAACCATCGTGTTTCAGGGAGCCCTCAGAAGCTTGTAACCGCCTTCGGTTTGTATTCCGGATGTAGTTCCATGTCATAGGCGCCATGCTCGTTTTCCTTCTCGGCGAAATAGCTCAGGCCGACGACGGGGCTACCAGACTGAAAGATTGGCCAGTTAAGCACAGTTGGACGTACCCGCATCCATTCACCGGGGAAAATATAAATTACAGCTTCGGTACCATTTTGCAGTTTCAATCCTTTGGCCATGGTACCCGCGAAGCAGAAATGAAAATCCAGCACCGGGAAGCGGTGCGGCGTCATGTATGCTTTGAAATCCTCATCGCGCAACGACGTCGGTTCCACCTCTGCATCGCTGTCGAACAAGGTAATGAACTGACGAGAGTCGCCCGGTTTTACAGGAGGGACATAGATGCCGATACGGCGGGCCTGAAAAGTGAAGTTGTGTCTGGCAAGCAACCTTTCCACCCCTGTAGCGACATCGTTGTAGAGCCTGTTAGCAAATTGCCGGTTGAACTTGGTGGTCGGATCGTTGGCGAAAGCAAGAAAGTCGGCGGGCACATTAAAAGCGCCGATTTCCATAGGGGTCACCAATTCATTGATCTTGGAGATATCGGTAAAGATTTCGCCGTTTTCGAGCCTCAAGAGTGCCATGCTACAGTTTCCATCCCAAATATTAATGTCAACGCCCCGTCATCCACGTCATGCCGTGCTTTCCGGAGAGTGGGCGACGAAGACAATCATGATTTTTAACCTTCGGCTTGCGCCGTGGATTCAAGCGGTGCCTCGTTCCGCCTTCAGCACCATGTCCAGATACCAGTTATAGAATTTGCTCATTTGGACCTCGAGCCGTGGATGCAAGATCGAGCGTCGATTGGTCTTGGAAGTGATGCCCTTTTGAACAATCCGACAGGCGAACTCGTCTTCTAGTTGCACTTGATAGGCGAAATCGGTCTGGGACTTTATTGCCTCTTCGGCGTTAACAGATTCCAGCGCCCATTTGGGAAACGCTTGGCAGACCTTGCCACGATTGGCAGTAACGCGGTTGCCGAATTCAAAGATGAGATAAGTGCTCTGGTAATTATTCAACCAAGTTCCCAGAGTCGGAAACCCGAAGAGCACTCGTGGGTCATTATCCCAGTCAACACCTTTGACGCCCGGCGGAATGCCAAAAGGCTGGAGATATTCAGGCGGCACGCCTTCCTTCCACCACATACGATAGGAACAACAGGCCTTCCCACCCCAACTTTCTTCCGTGTTTTTGGCCGGTATCTCTCGTTCGATGCGGTCATGGTGAACACCGACATGGTGATAACCTTCCATGCCAGCCTCGACCGTAAGCTTCCAGTTCCACGGCGCATCGAACTCGTAGGCATAACTGTGCTGAAAGTCACTGACATTCCATGTATTGAAAATCGGTTCGATCGGCGCGTACTGCGGGGCCAACGGCTCCGCATTTGAATCGAAATTAATGAAGACAAAACCTTGCCAAATCTCCAGACGGACTTCCGGCATCCTGCACTTATGCTTATCGAACCCGGCAATCTGCTCGACCGAGACTCCTTGAAGAGTACCGTCAAGATTGTAGGTCCAGCGATGGTAGGGACACATCAGCAGCTTGATATTGCCCCGGCCTTCCTCAACAATCTGGGCAAAGCGATGCTGACAGACATTGATGAGCGCACGCAGCACTCCGTCACGCCCGCGGACGATGAGAATCGGTTCATCGAACATCCTTGTCGTGAAATAATCTCCAGGATTAGGCACCTCCTCCTGACGTCCAACAATCAACCACTGCTTCTTCAAGATATTTTCGATTTCCCACTGATAAAAGTCTTCATCGTAATAAAGACGAGAAGGAAGAGAACTGTAAATTCCGTTGAATCCTTCGCGGATTCCCTTGATCTCATCCTGCGTGAACCAATGTGACTGAGTCACTACACCTTCCCCTCTCTTGCAAATTGCGACCGCACGGGTTCCCGAACCGACGCCCCGTCACCGACGCCGCGCATCTGAATCCACCAACCAAGTTCAGGGTCACATTAATCCGTTGCATTTACGCATCAAATTGATTTTTGTAATTATGCCGATAATCCAGCATAATTCTCCTATTTCCGTTCCTGAGCTTCAGGTGGAAGGATTCGACATTGTAAAAGCATTCGAGATAGTTTTGCTCAACCAGACGATCGCGGGATCGGTGGCGAAGCGCTTGTGCGCATGAACGCTGATCGGAATCAGCGGAAGTTCAAAAGGCAAGCGTAAAACTCGAAAATCCTCGGCATTGACAAGACGCGAGACTACGCTGGCCGGAAACAAGGCCGCTAGATCCGTGTTACGCACGATTGCCGGTAACACCGAAAGATGGGAAAGACGCGCGGCAACATTCCGCTCTATGTGCAGGTCGGACAAGTGCCTTTCCATCACTCCGTAACCGGGCACCGACTTTGAGACATCCACGAAAGTTAGGTCGCAGAAATCTTGGATGGTCAGTTCCCCGGAACTAGCGAGATGCTCTTTCCTGACGATGCAGACATGCCGATCATGAAGCATTGGCATGGTCGTATAATTCTCAGTATCCAGAATATAGCCGACCGCGATATCGGTTTTGCCCGATTTGAGAAGACCATGAATATTAGTGATATCGAGATTGGTCGTCTCGATTTTCACATTGGGTGCTTGCGAACGGATAATTTGCAGAATTTCTGGCAGGAAATAATATTCACTGATATCCGTCATAGCCACATGAAAAGTACGGGTCGCATCGGCCGGACGAAAGAAACGCTGCCCAAGTAGAGCCTGCTCAACAATCTGGAGCGATGCCGTCAACGGTTCGTAAAGTCGCTTCGCGGCATCGGTCGGTACCATCTCATTACCCACACGCACGAACAGAGGATCGTCAAACTGCTCGCGCAAACGTCTCAGCGTATGGCTGATTGCGGGCTGAGTAAGACCCTGCTGGTCACCCGCGATCGTTAGGCTGCGCGCGTCCCATATAGCGACAAAGATTTTCAGCAAGTTAAGATCGAACGTCCTGAGGGCCTTATGTCGAGCCATATCACTTCTCCTTTTTTCAGCGAGGACAACATTGAACGACGTCTGTCAGGCAACAGATTCCTCACCGTGGCGTGCATAATCATCAAGCCAGTTTCCGCTCGATTGGACACAGGGGG
The DNA here is from genome assembly GCF_002005445.1 of Acetobacter aceti. Classification (NCBI taxonomy): domain Bacteria; kingdom Pseudomonadati; phylum Pseudomonadota; class Alphaproteobacteria; order Acetobacterales; family Acetobacteraceae; genus Acetobacter; species Acetobacter aceti. Next base: position 605,794 of record NZ_CP014692.1, on the reverse strand, counting down.
GGGTAGACCATTCCCCACAATTACGATCGCTCAGCACGCCAGCCTTAGGTGTTTAGTCCCGTATTTTGATGGTGCGGGTTATGTATGAACCGTGATGGTTCTTTTTCCCACTGCTGGCAAATGAATTCATATGGAGTGAGACCGCGTAGCGTCTTGAGCCTTCGGGCGAAATTGCAGGCCATGACGAAGTCCGCGAGGTGCTGACGCAACTGGTCATGTGTTTCATAATAGAAGCGTTTGACTGTTGCCTCCCTGATCGTGCGGTTCATCCTCTCAACCTGGCCGTTGGTCCATGGATGCTTCACCTTTGTCAGCCGATGCTCGATACCGTTTTCGTCGCACACCCGATCAAAGATAGGGTGGAAGGCGTATTTATGCCGTGTCTGACTGGTGAACTGGATGCCGTTGTCGGTCAAAACTGTATGGATGGCATAAGGGACTGCTGCGATCAGGTTCCGCAGAAAACCTGCGGCAATCATTTTTCCGGCTTCCCGGTGCAGTTCGACAAAGGCGAATTTGCTGGTACGGTCTATCGCGACAAACAGGCGCAGCTTACCCTCCGCAGTCTGCACTTCAGCAATATCAATGTGAAAATAGCCAATCGGATAAGCCTTGAACTTGCGCCTGGGTTTTTTGTCTCCCGTCACCTCGGGTAGTCGGCTGATCCCGTGTCGTTGCAGGCAGCGATGCAGGGATGATCGCGTCAGGTGCGGGATCGTCGCCTGGAGTGCGTAGAGGCAGTCGTCCAGCGGCAGCAGCGTGTGACGGCGGAAAGCAACGATGATCGCCTCATCCTCAATGCTCAGCACCGTCGAATGCGCGTCTTTGGGGCCGGTCGGCAAATCACCGACCGCAGTGCGCTTCTTCCACTTCGCAACCGTCTTCGGGTTGATCCCATAACGCCTGGCCAGAACCCTCAGGCTCTCTTGACTATCGTGTATCGCTCGACGGACCGCTTCTGTCGTGCGGGCGCTCCCGTGTAAAATCTGTCCCACAGTGCATCCCTCCATTCCTGACTGAATAATGCACCATCAAAACACGGGACTAAACAGCTAGGTACTGCAGCGTGAGACAACATCCTCCTCGTTGACCGAAGCTCCAATCACCTCAATGCGAGATACAGATTGATTTTAGCTCGGTGTAGGCGTTTACCCAATCGGTACCAAACTCACGACCAAGTCCGGACTGCTTGATGCCACCGAAAGGCAGCGCTGGATCGATAAAGCTATGCGTGTTGACCCAGACGGTGCCCGCATCAAGCTGGCGCGTCAGCGTCATCGCTGCCTTCAGGTTCTGCGTCCAGACGCTGGCAGCCAAACCCATGTCGGTATCGTTGGCAAGCGCGATCGCCTCGTCCCGACTCCCGACTTTCTGGATCGCGATAACCGGACCAAAGACCTCCTCCCGCTTGAGCGCGACATTATCGGCCGGCGCGATCACAATATGCGGACTGACGAAATAGCCGTCACCTTCCGGCACCTGCGCTCCTGCAATGACTTTCGCCTTGGCCTTGGCATCGTCAAGATAGCGCGTGACCTTGGTTTTATGTTCCCTGGACACCAGTGGCGTCACCTGGGCGGCAGGATCCATACCGGCACCCACGGGCAGCGACTTGATGGCGTCCGCAAGCGCTTCCACCAGCTGATCATGAATCGCTTCCTCAACGTAAATCCGCGAGGCCGCAGCACAGACCTGCCCCTGATTGAAGAATCCGCCCCCCATCAGACCCGGCACCGTCACTTCGAGATCAGCATCCGCCAGCACCACCGCCGGGTTCTTTCCACCCAGCTCCAACCCGATCGGCACCATGTTCTCCAATGCGGCGCGCGCGATCGCCTTGCCCGTAGCGGTCGAACCGGTGAAGGTGATCTTGCGGATCAGCCTGTGCGAGACGAGCGCGGAGCCCGCGCCCTGCCCTGTTCCGGTCACGACGTTGAGCACGTCATCAGGCAGCCCAGCCTCAAGCGCCAGTTCGGCCAGCCACAGCGCCGATAGCGGAGTGAATTCGGAAGGCTTCAACACAACCGAGCAGCCGGCAGCCAGAGCGGGCGCGAATTTCCAGGTAGCAATGGCCATCGGAAAGTTCCACGGCACAATGCCCGCAACCACGCCTACCGGCGCGCGACGCGTATAGGCGGTCCAGCGATCCGGGCCGGGCGGCATGGAAAGATCCATTGTCCGTCCCTCGACCTTTGTCGTTAATCCGGCTGCGTAGCGCAACCACTCTGCGGAACCGGCGCTGGCAAAGAGGCGGGAAAGATGGATCGATTTGCCCTGCTCTAGCGTCTCAAGCTGCGCCAGTGCCTCGCCGTTCTTCTCGATGAGTTCGGCAAAGCGGAACAGAATGCGTTCGCGCTCGGCAGGTGTCTTGTTGCGCCAGCGCCCGTCACGAAAGGCGGCATGTGCCCGTTCCACCGCATCATTGACATCTTCAGTTACCGCATCGACCACTTCTGCGATGGGCAGGCCAGACGCAGGGTCAAATACGGGAATCCGCCCCTTCGACCGCCCCGCGATGCGCTTGCCGCCAACCACAATTCCCGGCTCGCGCGCCAGAAACGCGCGCGTCGCAACATTGATCTCAAACTTGCCCCGATAAACCATCACTCATCTCCACCCCATTTACAGAAATCCCAGTGCAAGTTTTTCCCCAGCAAGAGCGCCTCCCGATAGCTCCAGCGTTACCTCGCTCAATGCCGCGTGTTGTGTGACGACCAGCGAGTCGCGCAAAAGCTGTTGCAAGCGGTTCGATTTTTCCGCAGCCGCCATGCCAGTGATACGATAGAGAAGCTGGATAACTTTGGCGGCTGTATGCGCCGCATGGGTAGCACTCAAGCGGAGCGCATTACGTTGGGCGACGGACAGTTCATCGCCCCGTATAATCGTGTTCCATGCCTGCTCGGCCGCATCGTAGTAATACAGTCTGCAGCTTTGCAGCATAGCTTCGGCCCTGGCGAGCCCAGTGCGGAAATAGGCCCGATCAGCGAGTCTGGCAGCTCCCAGCATCAGTTTCTTGCCACCAGCCATCTCGGTCGCCGTCACAATAGCGGCACGAGCAAGGCCAAGGTTGGAAGCGGCATGGGCCTGAGCTTGATAGGCAAACAGTGGATAGCGATACAGCGGATCGTCGAAGATTGGCAGCGCGCCACGCAGACAGGTCCAATCGTCGGGGACGAAGCAATCGGTCAGTTCCGTGTCGTAACTGCCGGTGCCCTGCATGCCGATCATTTCCCAGTTCGGGATGATTTTAATCTCGGAGGCCTGCCTCACGGCCATGCGGACCTGGTTGACGCCCTCATCAGCAATACCTACCGCGATCCAGTCCGCTCCCATGCAGCCGCTTGCGAAACGCCAGCGCCCGGAAACCTTCCAACCTCCTTCCACGCGCTTTGCCGGAGCCGCCGGGTAAAGACCTCCTGCGAACACCTGGTCGGGACCGTCAGCATAAATATATTTCTGTGCCTCATAAGGAAGCGCCGCATAGTAGGTATTCGCCGAGCCGAAGGCCGCCACCCAAGAAGCAGACCCATCGACCTGAGCGATCCGCTCGATCCGTTCAAGAAACAAATGTGGCGGCACTCCTGTTCCGCCAAAACAGGCCGGCGCCGCGGCACGATAGAAGCCCGCGGTTTTCATCAGATCAACAACCTCACGCGGAATATGGGTATTCGCATTGAATTCATCGCGGCGAATCTTAATAATCCTCAACAACTCAGCAAAAGCGGCCTCGTCAAAGCCGGTAGCAGTTGTCTTGCTCGTTACAAGCACCTCAGAAACCTTCGTCACCATTATCAATCCGCTCCCAGCATAAGCTCACTGATATGTCATTGCGGAAAAAATCTCTATTAAACCAATAAGTTTTTATAATTTCCTGCATAATTCCGGATAATTCACATGCGAAGACAGGATCACTTGGGTGGCATACCTTACCTTTCCCGCCTGAATCGTGAAAAACTGAATGCAGAAATGTCTATTCTTGGAGGTTCCCCCAATACGAGATTCGCAAGAATCGAACCGGCTCCAGGCCCCATCGTAAAGCCGTAAGTAAAACCGGTCCCGATGAACAGGCCAGGAATCTCGTCCACTCCGGACAAGACAGGCAAATCGTCGATCGTGCTCACCAACGCGCCCGACCATGCTTCTCGTACTTGCGCTTTCCCAAACTCCGGTCGCTGGCGGCGTAGTTCCACCAGGAGCCGATCAAGAAGCCGCTGCTGAATCTCTGGCTGAAGAACACGAGTATTCTCGAATGGACTTGGCCGGTCGAGACGCCAGACACGCGGCGTCGTGAGATCACGCCAGAAATTGCTGAGCGACAAGCGCGGCACGATGGATGGGCCGGCTGCCAACAAGGGCAGCAACTGGCGGAAATATCTGAACTGGCTCGGCAGAATCGGAGCGACACCCTGTATCGCGCCCACCGAGTAGCCTCCGTCCATCTCCCGGCGCACCATGACGGGCGGCAGCAGGCCGACAAAATCGGGCCCACCGTCGAAGGGTGCCAAGCTCATGATCGAGGCATATCCACCGAACATGGGCAGACCACCGAGGCCCAGACTTCGCACAAAAGCTGGTGTCCAGACTCCACCTGCCAGGATGACCTTCCGGGTCCGTACCGTGCCGCGTTCGGTGACCGCCGCGCAAATGCCGTTGCCTTGGCGTTCCAATCCGCGCACCGCGCAATGCTGAAAAATCAGCGCACCATACTTCCGTGCGCCGTTCGCGACTGCAGGCGCCGCCCATTGCGGTTCCGCGACGCCTTCTCCCGCTGCATAGAGTGCGTATCGGTAGGCTACCGCGCCCCCCGGCAGGAAGGCGTCAATATCACTTCCTTGCGCTATTCGAGCGTTTAACCCGATGGCTGCCGCCTGATCGCGCCACTGCCTCGCCTTGGCGAGGTCTTCCTCGCTGTTGAAGAATTCGACGATGTCGTGCTCACGAAAGCCAGTTTTTTCGCCCGTCGTTGCGTCGAGTGTGCGCCAAAGCTGCTTGGACAGTTCTATCAATGGTTGGAGCCGCATATCCTGATGCTTGCCTTCGATCAGTCCGTGGTTCCGACCGGACGCCTCGCAGGCAATCGCCCCTTTCTCGAATACCGCGACTGAAATACCGCGTTCGGCAAGGAAAAGAGCCGCAGAAACGCCGACGATGCCGCCTCCGACGATCACGACATCGACTGAAGAAGGCAATTCGAGGTCGCTTTCGACCGTGCGGGCGCGCGAAAAACCCGGTACGAGCGACGCCCCTCCCCCAGCCAAAACGTCCCATAGCTTGTGTCCAGTGGACAACATCACGGCCTCGTCTCCACGCGCATTCAGCCCATGATGACCGCTTCGGCAAGGCTGCCCGCCGAAATATACCCAGCCGGCGCCGCGAGGATTGCTGGAATCCGGTTCACCAGTGTGGCGCAAGTAACTTCCATGCCGGGAAATCTATCGGCGACGACGCCAAGCTCCGGTTCACCCTTAAATGTCCAGGCGATCTTTTCAGTTTCTTCCGGTCCGTTCACCTTTTCAACAAATTCCATCCTGAGTTTGATTCCCTCCCGGGTTTCGATCTCGTAAATTTCCGTTACACCAACGGTGTGCCCGGGCGAGATGGCCCGCCCAAGGCTTTCGGAAGTTATCGCACACTCTGCATAGATCGGTTCGTGACGGACGGATCTCCCTGTCGGCGTCCATCCCAGCTTCGCTGTTAGTCCTTCCAGAGCGATGCCGGAAAACGGGATCAAGCTCCTGGGCTCTCCTTCCGCTTCCTGCCTTGCGTATTCTTCAGGCGTGAGGCCAACCGGGTACTGACTGATAAGGGCGGGCCCGTAGATATCAAGGTTAACGTTCGACCAGCAATGGATTTCCTCAATGCGGTGCATGGCTCCGGTCACCATGGCGGGCAGATTGAGCCAGAATATATCCTGCACACCGGTCGCCACGAGCGTAACCCCGTTGGCCCGAGCGACTTCATCGAGCCTCTTGCCGATTTCGCCAGCGGTTCCGGGGAAGAATGCCTCCTCCGAGATGGTCGCGACGTTCACCCCGCAGGAAAGGGCGCGTTCAGCAATCGGCAGCAGAGATTTCAGATCCGAACTGGTTGTCACCAGGACAATATCGGCATTGCCATTAGCCAGAATCGCCTCGAGATCGTTGCTCACGGTCACGCCGATCGGCGTCTTCAGCCCGACAAGCGTGCCTATATCCTCTCCTTGGGACGAGGTCCGACTCACCACGCCGACAACATTGATCCCTTTCTCCAGCAAATACCTCGCGGTGAGGCGACCCATGTGCCCAACCCCGACGAGAACCGCGTTGATCACCGCTGCCATACTCGATTCCTTTACAAATAGTCGTCAGATAATGAAGGGACTTCGGTCTAACCGAGCGCCCGCTCATAGAGTTTATAAGCATCAACAAGAGCCTCGCGCCCGCGGACGCCAATGGGGAGGGCGGGTGTTTCAATCCCCGCGACCACGTCGAAGCGTTCCCGGTCTCCATGCATCGCTTCGGAAATCAACTTTCCGTTCAGCACGGACCAGGCGACATTGGAGGCAAGCGTATAATAGACCTTGGGATTGGCTTCGCCGATATGAGGCAAAAATTTCAGGTCTGCCGCACCCTTGCCTTCCCAGGCATAATCGATCCTCACATCGCCGAGCTCCGGGTAAATCGCCAGCATCCGCTCACGCAGCACACGCTTGCGTTTTTCCTCGGTGTTCAAGTTGATCGGCGAGACGCTGCCAAAGATCAGGCGATCATCACCGCTCAACCGATAGAAATCGATGAACATGCGCGTGTCGTTGACGGCCAGCCGCTTCTTCATCAGGGCGTCAGCGCGTGCGCTCCCTAATGGTTCGGTCGCAATCACCCAAGCATAGGCATTGAATATCTTCTGAGCGATATGCCGGTCGATTCGGTCGATATTGGCATTCGTCGCGATCACCAGCTTGTCGGCGGTGACCATGCCCGCGCCCGTCTTGACCGCCACATTCAGACCTGAAGCGTCGTAGGAAGAGACGTCGGTGTCCTCGAATATTTGCACGCCAGCCTGTTGAACCACTTTTGCAAGGCCTATCGCGAATTGCAGCGGATTGAGATGGACCATATCCATATCGAAAAAGCCGCCGTAATATCTTTCAGTACCAAGCAGGTTCGACAGCTCGGTCTGATCGTAATAAACCACATTTTTGCGATGGCCGCGCGCGACGAATTTTTCGGCGCCCAGGCGCAAGTGTTCAGAATGCTTCGCCTTGTAGGCCACATGGCCGACGCCTCTGCGCATATCGCAGTCAATGGCATTGGCCTCAATGAGTTGACCGACCAGTTGACATGCCTCGCTGCTCAGTTCCCACATACTGTTGATCCTTGCCGGGCCAACGGGTTTCTCGAAATCATCCGGGTCATGTCCGAACAGACTTTCCATATGGCCACCGTTACGGCCCGAGGCGCCCCAACCCACACGATTGCGTTCCAGCAGCACAACACGCGTGTTCTTCCGCGCGAGATGAAGTGCCGTCGACAAACCGGCAAAGCCACCGCCTATTACGCAAACATCGGCGTGGATGTCCCCGTCCAGACGAGGATAATCGATCAACCGCGTCGCGACGCTCGCAGCATAGAAAGAGTTTACGTGCTGTACTTTCACCATAGTTTTAGCCGTCTTTTCGTAATGTAATGGAATGATCGAAAGTTACATGAACACCCGTCAACATGACCTAGTTTGACAGTTTCTTACGCGGCTCTGCCAAGGCCGCACGCATGAAGGCATCCGAATTCGCCGAATCCGAAATGTCACTGATCATCTTTTGAGAAAGCATGACCATGACAGTGTCGGTGGCGGGATCTAAGAACAGCGAGGTGCCTGTTCCTCCCCACCAGCCAAACCGACCGGCATGGGATGCGACAGAGTTCGGCGCCTGTACAACGCAAATACCCAGCCCCCAGCCAAGAGTCTCCCAGAAACCTGGAAACTGCGGGGACCGCTGCTTGGCTCGGGCAGAAATATGGTCGCGCCGCATCTCCCGAGCGAGTTCCTCTGAGAGCAAACGCCGCCCGGCAAACAGTCCCTCATCGAGCAGCATGCGCCCGAATTTGGCGAGATCCGACGCCGTGGAAATCAGTTCCGACCCACCCTGCTCCATCGGTCGCGCTTCCGTGCGAGGCAGCGTGTCCGGAATCTGATAATAGTGCCCAGCCTGAGCGACATAGAGGCTCGCCAATCGCCGCTCACGGATCGCGTCAAGCTGAAACCCGCTGTCATGCATCCCGAGTGGGATGAAAATCCGCCGCTGCATGAACGCACCCAACCGTTCGCCCGTGATCCGCTCGATCAGGACGCCAGCGATATCGATCCCGACATGATAGAGCCAACGCTCACCCGGTTGGCTGAGCAACGGCACCGAACCCACGCGACGCATATATTCATCGCCGTCCGCGGAGAAATTGAACGCGGAGATTTGCAGCGCCTGCAGGCGGCGGGATACGCTCGACGGTCCCGCATAATCGAAACCCAGACCGAAGCTCTGGCTGAGCAGCCCGCGCAGGGTCACGGGACCATTCGCAGGCACCGTATCGGCAAGCGGTGAACTGGCGGTCCGCAGCACTCGGCGGTTCTTGAGTTCCGGGAGCCAGCGCACCACATCCTCGTCCAGCCCCAAGGCATCATCATCAACCAGCATCAGAGCGGCGACGGCGGTCACAATCTTACTGACCGAGGCAATCCGGAACAGCGTGTCGGGACGCATCGGCGCGCCTGTCGCAAGATCCCGCCAGCCCGACGCATGTATCGTGGCCTCGCCCGCCCGTTCAACCACCGCAACGATTCCCGGTGCGTGACCTTCGGTTACGCGATCTTCGATAACCCTGGTCCATTCAGCGCTATCCGGGGACAAAAGCATTCGCTCAGTCCAGATTCGAATGCAGGAGCAACGCACATAGCGCCGCGCCAACGCACGCGGCGGCGCTCGCCCAGCCTACCGCAGGCACCGCAATCTGATCGGCGATCACTCCACCCAGCAAGGGGCCAACCGCGCCCGCGAAATAGACAGCGAAACCGGAGAGAGTCACCGCACGGCCATTGTTGTCAAGCGCGGCGCCCGCGCTCAAAAGGTAGGGCATAACAAAAAAAGCCGATATCGCATAAAGGAAAATTCCAATTGCAAACCACGTTATCGACGTGCTTGTGCCGATCGCCAGACCTGCCACAGCGCCTAGTGCGACGCCGAAGGCGATAGGAGTTGTCACCCCGAACCGACGGTCGAAAAAGCCAGAGAATAGCGATCCAAAAATATTGAATATACTAGAAAGACCCAATATAATTCCAACAGTGTGTACATCGAACTGCCTTATCACTGCCACGCTTTCCGAGAAGCTCCACAACATCTCCAAACCGCCGTTGGCAAGAGCGCACATCAGCAGCAACAGCCACAGCACGTAACTCGGCCTGGGCTTCAGTTCATGCTGCTCAAAATTGGCGACGAGCGAAGGAACAGGCTGGTCCAACGCGATCAACGCCGCGACCGCTATCAGGCAAAGCGCACCCAGCGGCCCGTAGACCGAAAGAAAACCATATTCGACGACAATCGACGGCCAGACGAGGAAGCCTATCCCGTAAACTAGGCTTGCGACGATGAATGAAGCGCTCATCACGCGCACGCCGGCATGGTGCTGCGCCGCCCAGTATGATGCCGTGGCGTAGAGAACACCGCTGCTGAAACCAACAACAATACGACATGCGAGAAACCATTCGACGCCATAGGACAAACACGCAAGGACATTGCCGACAGCAGTAATGGCCAATGCCCACAAGCACACGCGGAGAACATTCATGCGAGCAAAACGGTTTGCGAGCCCGAGTGCGGTAAAACTTGAAAAAACGAGTTCAGCGCTGACAATGCCGCCGCCCGCAAAGTCCGACAACTTATAGATGCGAGACGCCGCCTCGATAACGAAGGGGGCCACGAACAGTCCGCTGGCTCCAATCGTCAGAAGCAGAGGGCATACAACATAAGCAGTCCAGCTCGAACCGGACACACGGAAGAGTGTCGTCGCCACGCTTGCCATATTCATTCTACCCGGCCCTCCAGACTCTCGTCAGCTCCCGCCCCCGGGGCTCCAAGTACCCTTCTGGGCGATCAGCCATTCTCCATCGACCTTGTGCAGGATAAAGAAAGTGCGCATATCATTCCCCTCGAGCCCGTTTTCCTCGATGGCAACATCGGCAAGCGTGCCGTAATGATCAACCCGCACAATCTTGCCCTTAAAGTTGGGGCTGGTCTCATGCGTCGGCGGCGCTTTGCGCATGTAATCCGCAACAAATGCGCCAGCGTTTGGAATAATCACAAACTTTCCCCCGAAATGGCCGGTCATCACCGCTTGGGGATGAAAAGCGCTGGCGACCAGATCTGGATCTGTGTCGCGGATACCGTTGATATATTTATTTACGGTCGCTTCGATCGCAACACGTTCGTTACTCATTTTCAATCCCTTCTGGCTTACAACGTGCCGGTCACGCGGCAGGCGTGGGAAGAGTGAACCCGCATAATCACGTCCGCCTGAACCACAAAAAACAACGAGAGGGTGATTGCTGTTCCGAGGAACCTGGCTATTCGTTCCTGCTTTGATAGCCGGTCACATCTTGTTATTATATCGCAACATTATTTTGCTATAGATATTATTCTCCGAAAAGAATTTACCGGTGAAACAATCGAAAACACATACGTCGCCTAACTCTGAAGACTTCTAGCGACTCGCAAAACCGACAAAACGTAGCCCGAATCACGTCCTTTCTTCCTCGATTATCGATACACCATAGCAACATCAGTGAAAACGCGAAAACTTGTAATGTGATCAATTCATATATCTAATCGGGGAATTTGATGTGTTCGCAAATCACCAGAGCCTGCAACCGGCAGATAAATTCTGATACATGTCTTGTTATTTACAAAAAATTCCTCTCCGGACATTTTGTTATGAAAATTCTTTCTGAATATCACCGACTAAAACGTCTATTTTCTTGAATGCCGCAGCGAGAGACGCTTCGAAATAGTCTTTCTTCGAAAGGGCGCCATAAACAGATACCACGTCGATCTTCGAGACGCCGAGATGAAAGAGGGGCTCCCTAACCGCAGCAATGGCGGCATCGGCGCCGCTGTCCACATCGCCGCTTTCCCGCGAGCCTGCCGAGGTCGCGATCACCAAATGCTTTCCCGGAGCCAACATGCCTTTTTCCCCGTTGGTCACGGAGAAAGTAAGACCCACGCGAACAATATTATCGATCCATGCCTTGAGTTGGGCGGGAACCCCGAAATTATAGACTGCTACTCCGGCCACGATCACATCCGCCTTCAACAATTCGTGCGCGAGCACGTCGCTCTCAGCCAACGCGGAGCGAATGGAATCGTCATAGGTAGCAGGATCGGAAAACGACCCTCTCAGCCAGTTTCGGGTGACGGCGGCGGGTGGATTCGTCCCGACATCGCGCTCAACAACAAGATCATCTGGTCTGGTTTGGCGCCAACGGTCGAGAAAATGCCCCGTAAGCTCACGGGAGTGGGAGCCGCCAAACTGCTGACCCGACCGTTGAGGTTGTGGGCTCGAACTAACATGGAGGATATTGAGTGGGGTCTTTGTCATAGCGTTATCCTTTCTTAAGCGGTCCGTTGGAGAAAAAAATGTTATGATATCTGTAACGAAGAGAAAAACTTCCATGTGGTTGAACGAAAGCGAATCTATTTCCTCATGTCAGTTCAGCTCCTTGACCGAGAGTTAAATAATCAGTCAGGTGTCCATAAGAACCGATTTCGTAGGAATACTGGTTGCCCATCCTGAAGAAAGCGGTGCGATGAAAACATTTTCCGTTCTGGTTCGGCTGATTTTCCATACGCCATCTTCTCGGCGGAACAGATTGTTCAACCGGCTCGAACGAAGCAATGACCGACCATCGCGAAAAATCCAGGGCTGACAATGAACCCACTGCCCCTCAGCCTCGTCGCCATCGACGTGAATCTGTTCAGAGGTCAGGTAATGGACGTTCAGTAAAAGTCCGCTTTCTTCTTCGTCTTTCCAGAAGGATTGGAAATGGGCACGGAGGGCTACCTTTCCGGCACATCGACCGAACTGATCTTTATAGTAATCTCCAACACCTTCCCAAATCGCGTCTTCAGTATAAAGCGCCAGAATGCGCTCGATCCGTTCCGCATTATTCGTTACCCCCGCCTCGGGGCAAGGCGTGTCGCATAGAAACATGTACCGAGCCTCTATGCGACGAATGGCGGCTTCTGCTTCAAGGTTCTCCACTCTGCGTGTCAGGTTCGTGACCATCTGGGTTACCGAAATATCCGTTGTCATGCTTGATCTCCGTATGTCGGTGGTAAGGGACGTGAGGGCAGGCGCGCTTCCACCCAAGCAGCGTGCGCCAGCAAGGCATCGTCCTCGCCAAAGGGTGCGAGAACCTGAATGCCGACGGGCATACCGTCGGAATCGGTGAAGCCGGGCATTGTGATTGTGGGCAACCGCAGCAACGTCCATAGACGGCTGAAGACCGGGCTGCCGGTGCCGCTTACCGAGCAAGGCGCCGCGCCGGGCGCCGCGGGAGCGAGTATGATCGTTCCCGGCGGTACGAGCACGGCGATACGGGCTCGCAGATCCTCCGCGCGGACCAGTGCGTTGCGATAATCCGTGTAGTCGACGATGCGGCCGGCTTCGATCAGGTCGGCTATCTGCGGGCTGAGCAGTGTGTGTCGTTCGGTGAATTCCCATGCAAGAGCCTGCGCTGCTTCGTAGCTCATGATGGTAAGATGAAGCAGGTTAGCGTCAGCGAAAGAGGGCAGATCGTCCTCGACGATATCTGTTTCCATACCAAGGAGGCGGGCTGACTCGGACAGGGCGTGCCGTGTCGCCTCCTCTGCCTCGTCCCAGTATGGCGTGCGGCAAAGCATAATGCGTTTCGGAGCCAACGGCGGGAGAGAGGCCGAGCTGGGTATGGGACCGCGCAGCACGGCGTCGGTGCGTGTGGCTGTCGCTACGTCTCGCGTCATGACGCCGAGCGTATCAAAAGACGGCGCGAGACTTTTAATCCCGGCGGCAGCATAGCGCCCGTAGCTGGGTTTGAAGCCGACAATGCCGCAATACGAGGCCGGTCGCGTCAGCGAGGCCGCCGTCTGCGAGGCCAGACCGATATCGACCATGCCAGTGGCGACAGCGGCGGCCGAGCCGCTGGACGAGCCGCCCGGTGTGCGGTCGCTGGCGAAGGGATTGACAGTCGGTCCAGGGCGGAAGAAGGCGAACTCAGTGGTGACGGTCTTGCCCGCGCAGATCGCTCCCGCCCTTTTCAGTAAAGTCACGCAGGCGGCATCAGCGAACGGATGATGGCTTCGATAGATCGGTGAGCCATGACCGGTCGCATAACCGAAGACGTCGATAATGTCTTTCACCCCGACCACCAGGTCTTGCAGGGGTCCCGCTGGCGCGTTTTCGACAGCGTCGCGGATCTGGACCGGATCGTAGGCCGCGAAGGCGCGAAGCCAAGGGTCGATCCGCTTGATCCGCTCAATGATGTCCAATGCCATCCGGCGCGAATGTTCCTTCATTGGTCTGCGCTCCCAGCCTGAGGGAAAGACGATGGCGATATGTCGGAGGTCATTGTCAGAGGTCGAGGACCAAAAGTGGCGTTTTCGACCGGGAACAGCATAGGACGATCTGATCCGCCCGCTCTTCGGAGGTCAGGTACTCGTCGCGATGATCTGGCTCCCCCTCGATGACGGTCGCGACACAGGTTCCGCAAATGCCCTGCTCACAATTCAGGTGAACGCTGACGCCCGCGCGTTTCAGCGCCGTGGCGACGCTTTCCGAATCGCCAACGATAACGCGCACGTCCGAGCGTGCCGCCAGGACGGTGAAGGCATCCCCGCCAATAACCGGCTGAGCGGAAAAAGCTTCCTGATGAAGGACATCATCGGCATAACCCAAGGTCTTACCAGCATCCGTCACTGCGTTCATCAGGCTGAGAGGTCCGCAACAATACACATGCGTCTCCCTGTCGTGGTCACCGAGGGCTGAGATCGGGTCAAAGCGTGGCGCATCCGTCTTCCCTCGATGATGCACAACGAGCGATTTCACAAAGGGCGCACGAGTGAGGAATTCCGCGAAGACTGGATCGCGGGAGATATAATGCAACGTAAAATCTTGGCCAGCGCGCTGAAGTTCGTAAGCCATGGCGATGAGCGGCGTAATACCGATGCCGCCGCCGATGAGGATTGAACAACGCGCCCGCGGATCAAGCGGGAAAAGATTACGCGGCGGACCGATACGCAAAATGGCACCTGTCCGCACCCGATCATGGACTACTCGGGAACCGCCGCGTGATTGCGGATCAAGCAGGACTGCCAATTGATAGCGGTCAGAGTCCATAGGATCACCGCACAGCGAATATTGCCGTATGAGTCCATCATCTAGCATGAGATCGACATGCGCACCGGCCTCCCATCGCGGAAGCGGGGCCGCATCCGCCGATACCAGCGTGAAAGCAAGCACGTCACCCAACTGAGTGACGTCAGCGACCTTGACTACGCGGAAGCCAGACGGGACAGGCACTTTTCCGATCATCGTGCGGGCAATCTTTCTGTCTCGGCTGTCCATCACAAGATATAGCTGACGGCCGTCAGCGCCTCGGTCGAAGTCAGGAGACGAATGATCTTGCGGTCGATCTTCAGTCCGGTGTCCGTCTGTACCAGAACGAATGTGATATTGGCCGCGTAATAGCGCTCACGCCCCTGCCGCAGTTCAGTCAGAATCTGGGCACACCGCAGTTTGCACCACGTATCGCTGCTGTCGAGCAAACGATAGCGTCCAAGAAGGCGGACCGTCCTGGCTGGCGGCATCGCGGAGATCGCTCGCCCGCCGAGAAGGCGCTGAACCCTCAATTTCCGCATGTGAGCATTATCGTAGGCATAGTTGAGTGTTTTTTCAAAATCGTCGCCGCTTGGGTCAATCGGCACAATGTAAAGACCGTCGGTCGTGTAAAGCGAGAGCCACTGAGTGAACTCCCCATGGTCGAGAAGGTCGGCTTCCTGCGTGACGAGTTCTATGGCTTGGTCGAGAGCGATGCTCATGCTTCTGCGTCTCCAGAAAAGGAGGTGTCGGTCATCGCGGCCAACCATTGACGATAGGCGGCCCTCATCCCGGTTTCCGCGCTGACGTCGCCGAAGAGATTACCGCTCTCGCGTCTCGCTTCACGGCCCAGACCACGGTTCAGCAGGATTGCGATATCGCGTCCGGCTAGGGAGCCCCGCTGAACTCGATCCCAAGCCTCGGAATCATCGGGTGTGCCGAAGCCCATCGGTCCCTGAAAATGTTCGTGCAGGCGCAGGCGCGCTTCGTTGGCGATATCGGGGCCACCATCCATGCCGATCGCGATATGGCGCACTTCGGTCTGGTTGACGCCTAGCGGTCGGAGCACGCGAAAGAAAGCCATCGAGCAGGCGAGATTGGGGAAGAGGTTGAGATTGAACCCGGAGCCACCGACCGCACGGACGATCCGGCGCACCTGTTCCGGCGGATAATCTTTGGACAATTCGTCCGCCAGATACTGGAAGCGTTCGGGAATGGGTATCTCGAGGTTGGCTTCGAGATCGACTAGTTCCGGGATCATGACCATGACAGAATGGCCGTGGCCAAGATCCTCGACGAAGCCGCTTCCCTCGACAAAGTCAAAAATATTCTGGGTCTCGCTATCGACTGAATCTAGAAAGGATTTGTGAACGACGGGGAAATGATATGCGTCGGTCGTGTTTTCCAGCTGGATTTTCCAGTTTCCCGGGAAGGTAAAGCGATGCTCACCCATTGTCTTGACGGGCCAGCCAGCCCCTTGCTTCATGAACAGGTCGATCCAGAGCCTGGCCCTTCCCAACCAAGTATCGAGTGAAGAAATATGCTGATTGAAAGTCGCGAAGATCAGCCCGTTATATTCTTCCACCCGCAACCGGACCAGCGGATAAGCGGCTTTATCGAGCTGACCGGAATAGCCGTCTTGATAGGGTACGCTGCGGAGGGCGCCGTCAAGCCCGTAAGCCCAGCCATGGTATGGACAGACGAAACTGGAGGCCTTGCCCGATTTATGCTCGCAGACCGTGGCACCACGATGACGGCAGCGATTGAGCACGACATGCACATCACCTTTTCGGTCACGAGAGACTATGACCGGATGCGGTCCCACGAATGTCGTGATGAAACTGCCGGGTTCGGAAAGCTGGCTGCGATGGGCGACCCAGATCCAGGTGTTCATGAAAATGCGTTCCATTTCCATGTCATACAGGTCCGGATTGCTGTAAATCGAACCATCGGCATAATCGCTTCCAACCAGCGTAGCCGGATCAAGAGTGAGCATCATTGTCTTCCTCTTTGCTGTCCGGCGGTTCCGTGATGCCATACGTGGACGCCGGAAACCGCTGGGACTAGAAAGTTCTTCTGAATTTAAAACAAGATCTCATCGGCGCTACCGCAATGTCCTGCGTCTAGGAGCCGGATGGCTGGACGAAAGACGGACTGAGTTTTGATAAGATGATGGATCTTGTGAGTGCATTACCGATATAGAACGAGACACGACACTTTGTGTCGTCGTCAGGTAATTCTGAATCGGGTGATGGCAATAAACGAAGAAGCAGAGCATGATGTTATCCTGATATGGTTACGACCGGAAAGATGGCTGGACTATGCAGACGGTCGCTGCGACGAGCGGAGCGCCACAGGTATACGATGAGAAATGAAGCATTTTGTCAGCGTGAATCGCTCCAAGATTGCACTGAGATAAGAGCCGAAAATAGCTGCCAATCACGGAAATGCAGGAGCCAATCATCGACGCACTTTTCTGGGGTCCGTACCAGTCTGCAACGTATGACATTATAAAGGCGGACACAGCCATCGTGCCGACGCCAGCCAAGGAATAAAACAGGCACTTAACAAGATAGGATGAAGCATATCCCAATCCGGCCAGACCTATCGCGCCGATGAGAAAACCAATGGATACTACGGGATTAGGTGCGATCATGTCAGCCAGCGTATCGATACCAACAGCCAAGAAAGCGAAAGCAGCAGAATAGATAGTCAGGGATAGGATACTTTTGCTTTCAAACATACCGCTGCTAACCATGATTTGCAGCAACCGCATGGACAGACCATATGCAAGGAGCATATCAAATATATAAAGGGCATAAAAACCGATCCACGCACGAAGCAAAATGACACGGCGATCCTCAGGTGCAAAACGAGTATTGGCATCCGGTGAAATATTTTGCGCCAAGCTCCGTGACGATGCCGGAAAAGAAGGCAGGTAGACCATGAAGAGCCAGAATTGACAAACGAGTCCTCCAATCTCCATGACAACAGAGAAATGCTTGAGGCATAGAATGAATGCCTTTCTTTTATCGCATCTGTTACCTAGACGGACGAAGAATAGCTCACTCCAAAACATACCGAATATGTCACTTCTGGCAATAGTTACTAATTGGTAGAGGGAAATATGCAATAAAACATCTTCAAGGGTGGAAGTAATGACTGTACCGACTACCCTGTTGTCATAGCCCTCGGCCAGCAGACCAAACCAGCACATTGGAACGACGAACCAACTGGGAGTCGCGCCGCGCTGTTCACCACTAACACTAGTTATTACTGGAACGATTAGGGGCGTCATCACTCGCACAATCCGCTCTGTAAGCGTGGAAGGTACACTTTCATCGCTGAAACTAGTAAGTGATGCGCCATAAAGCTCAGACCATTTCTTAAAAGAAACAAATGTTTTACATTACATCAATGCGGCACCAAAATAATTACGGTCCAATTGCATTGGCAGCAAATTATCTCTTCTAATTCTGTCCATTCGTAACTCTAATTGTTTAATTAGAGTCTTCTGTGATTAAATTGACGCATATCCTGAATTTTTAAGGTAATTGGCGCATTCCTGCGCGGAGAAGCATTGAAGGAGTGACCCGATGCGTTTCCATGTTGCCTCGACGGATCGCTCTGCGGCTTTCCGCAGCAGGGTCTTGAGCTTGGCGAAGACCTGTTCGATCGGATTGAGATCGGGACTGTAGGGCGGCAGAAAGATCATCCTGGCACCGACGGCACGAATGGCCTTGCGAACCGCATCGGCCTTGTGGCTGCCGAGATTGTCGAGCACGACGACGTCGTCAGTCTTGAGCGTTGGAACCAGGAACTGCTCGACATAGACCTGGAAACTGCGTCCGTTGATCGGACCGTCGAGAACACAGGGCGCCGTGATCCGGTCATGACGCAAAGCGGCGAGAAAAGTCAGTGTCTTCCAGTGACCATGGGGGATCCTGACCCTCAATCTCTCACCTTTGCGACAGCGACCGTGAGTGCGCGTCATGTTGGTCTTGGCCCAGGTTTCGTCGATGAAGACCAGACGGGTAGGATCTATATCGGCCTGATATCGCTTCCAGACCTTACGTTTGCGCGCGACGTCAGGTCGATCCTGCTCGCAGGGCAGCACGGTTTTTTTTGAAGCTGATCCCTTCGGATTGAAAAAAGCGCGACAGCATACCCGTGTCAGCCTGAACGCCACGCTCGTCGCGCAGGCGGACCGACAGCGCCGCAAGGGTGGTATCAGGCTCTCTGCGCGGTGCTCCCGGGCGGTCGACAGGTCCAGGGAAAGACACAACAGTCGATCAGAGTGCGGGTCAGACCGCACCGGGCGCCTCGCAGCGCCAGTCTACCGTGGTCGATCAGTGTTTGAGACAAACCGTCCGGGAGCTGGCTACCATCTTCTGACTATCCGTGTTGAAAATCTCCGGCGTCCCGTAGCGCGTGAGGGCATCCTGTAGCGCCTCGATACAGAACCCCATCTCGACCGGGTGTGGAGCATTAACGTGCAGTCAGTCTCTGCAGCAACACGAGCGAACGCGCCTGTCTCAACACATGGCCAGAGAGGTCAATCTTTTCCGGATGAAAAGATCGACGGCCATCCACAGATGACTTACCTCCCATAGTGTCAAGTACCCTACTAAAACGCCCGCATTCCCCGACGATATTCCATGACAAAACGGAGCGTTTGCTGACAATAATCAGGAAATAACCGGTAGAACCGTGGGTAGATAGACATGCCTGATGCTGCGCTCAAGCACAGGATCGTAAAGCTCCATTTCAAAGCGCGTCGAAGGTCTGATGCCACCCAAAACAGGCACCGTCCCGCACAACATGGCGCTCCCGGTTTCAAAAGACGTATCCGCCGGTAGGCCGCCTATCAAATCCATAGGATTCTTCAGAGATGAGACGCCACCTTCCTGATAGAGAAGGCGCGCGTTCCCATCTTCCTCAATCCATGAGCGTATGATCAGATCATCCCAGTGACCGCTGACATCATCCCAACGCCACAACTGCGTGCTGACCGGCTTGGCACATAGCTGCTTGGACAATGCAATGCCCACAGTTTCAGCTTGCCGGTCCGTATGGTCAGACGCAATACCGACCCACAACCCATCGGCCATGGCCATCAGGAAAGGTTCCACCTCACCCGATGTATGTGGCCCGAGAACCTCCACCCGCTCCTTTTGCGTCAGGAGCGCCGCGCCGGTGCGATAATAGACCGGCACGGAAGAAGGCCGGGGAACCCCAATCGCCTCCAACTCCTGAATATGATGTTCAATCGCCGCACTATCGCGGCCCGCCCAGCCCGCCACAATCAGGCGATACGGAGCAAACCCGACCCGGTCGGAACGTTCCAGCCCCAAACGTTCGAATATCAACATGGCGCGCTCTCTTATATTCAGGCTGGATCGTAATAATGAATTTCAAGCAACAGGCAGCCGCCAGTCGACTTGAAGGGCCCATGCACAGCGCCAGGCGGGCGGCAAGCATAGGTGTTGGGTGCGAAAGCCTCACCTCCGTTGCCGTTCTCATCATTCCCGACTGTCAGATCACCTGAAAGCAGATAAACCTCCTCCCAGTAATCATGCACAAAAGGCTTTTTTGTAAAAACGCCCGGACCAAAACGCAGAAGTCTGGTACGACTTCCGGTCCTGGCGACCTCATCAAGCGAGCCCGCAAGAATCTTTTCCTGCACATTCTCCTTGTAAGCCTCTGGCTGCACCCACCCTTCATTCAGGTCCAGCGCATGAAATTCTTTGTGTTCTTTGTTAACTGACATGACGTTACTTCCTTTAGTATTCAGCCATCATACGATCAACCTGCCCCAGAGCGTTGTCCCAGCCGAAGGTGCGGAACGAATGATTCCGTGGCACAAAACTCGCGCCCGCATAGAACATTTCATACTGCGTATGCCGCGATGCAAACTCCGACCCGATGCAGTCCCAGACCAGCTTGAAGAATTTGACCCGTGTCTTCGCATCGACAATGGGAGAAGCCTGCGTTCTGGAAATCCATTCCATCATTTCCGGATTTTCCATATCCTCGACACAGGAGGGCAGCATGATGACGCCGCCGCCAGCCAGATTACGCAACTGCTCGATAAAGCGCGGATAAAGCTTCTGGGTCAGCGCCTGCGCGGCATAGAGAGAATGGTGGTCGGGAATGAAATACTCTCCGTACAGGCTGCCTTTGGCCTCCATGCCCGCGACCATAGCGTCAAGCATGCCGACATCCGCCGCAAGCTGCCCCAAGATTTCACGCACCTGCGGGAACCGCTCCGTACCGTTGATCTGGGTAATCTTGCGCGCTAGACCGACCAGAAAGGTCAGCTTTGTCTTCAGCCTGATCATGGCCTGATAATTTTGATACACATGAGCCGGAGTGGCAAAGAACTGCTTCATGCACAGATCGCGGTCCTTGAATACGAATACGCGATCCCACGGCACCGTGACATTTTCGAACAGCAGAACCGAATCGTTCTCATCAAAACGACTGGCCATCGGACTGTCGAAAATGGAACCCGCATGTTCCTCGTAAGACTTGCGCGAAAGAATGCGCAACCCCTTGGCGTTCATGGGAACAACTGCCGAAAAGGCCAGCGCGTCCTCATCCGGGCCAAGCGGCTGGATGCAGGTCACCAGTACCTCATTGGCCATGACGCCACCGCTAGCCAGCATCTTCGCGCCGTCGATCACAATGCCTTCAGGGCCGTGATCCACAATGCTCGCCGCAATCCGCCGATGCGACGGGGCAGTTCCCGCACCAGGCAGCTCACCCTGCGGATTGATAATAACATACGTCAGATACAGGTCTGTTTCGCTGGCATGCTGATAGAAATCCGCCAGTGCCCGCGCGCGCTCACGGTCAGCCGCCTCGAAAACATCCAGCCCCATATACATGCCGGCAATGCAGGATGCGACATGATCCGGCGAGCGGCCGAAAAAACCGGCATGCTGCTCACTCCAGAATTCCAACCCCCTGCGCCGCTCCACCAGATCGGCATGGCTACGTGGGAGTTGCCAGATACGATTGATAGAGACGCCCCGCTCGTTTTCACACCGCATCAACGCGTGGTTTTCCGGCTTCGCGGCAAGATCATACAGAGAGCAGACGGTATCAATGGACTGGCGGAACGCGGGATGTACCGTAACATCCGGCACCAGCCCTCCATCAATATAAACAGACCGCTGATCCCGAAGGCTCTCTTTGTGTTGGTATCCTGTTTTCATTAGGAAATCTTCTCCACATCCGGACATTCCGGCACAATCAAGCCCTGAATGGCTTGATAGCGACTTGAAAAAAACACAAGGGGCTTATGGCCCTCTTCAAAAACCGCCTCGACAACACGCACCACGAAAAGCATGTGATTTCCGATGTCCTGCGTCAGGAAAGGAACACAGCGCATAGCGGCGAGCGCATCCGGCACCCGCGCGCCCCATTCATGCTCCATATCGTGAAGAGCCTGAACGCGGTCTTCCGGTGCGGCAAGCCGACCGAACAGATCGGACAAATCCGCCTGATGCTCGGCCAGAACATTGACGATGAAAGTCTCGCACTGGAGCAGATGCGAGCAAATCTGGCCCTTTTTACTCACACTGAAGACGGCGAGAGGGGGTTCAAGAGAGACTGTATTGAAAGACGTGGCCGTGAAGGCGCTTTTCTCACCCCTTGAGTCGAGCCCCACGATCACGGTCACTCCTGTGGCAAATTGACCGAAAACGCGCCTGAGATGCTTTATATCCACGATCAAACTTCCAAACAAGCTTTCTATGATAGCTATCTATCAAAGCATTCTGTCGCGTGTCAATCTATATATTCCGATATCGATATGACATTTATGTTTTTTGTTCATTCATATCTCTAAAATTTTTTGACATCGAATCGGAATATTCCGTTTGCGAAATGATAAAAAATAATCTTTATTGGTTTCTGGAAATAGCTTTCTCAGAAAGGTATCGTGGCAGTGACATACAACCCCTTAACTCGTCTCCTGTCAGAAAGCGTCATGCGCACCGTCCTTACATGTTTCTGTGCGATGACATTCCTAACAACCACTCTAGGTACAGCCCACGCCCAAGGTTCCGATGAGCAGGAAACCCCATCCTACCCAGCCATGAATGAACCGGAACAATCGCCCCTGATCACGCTCGCCAAAGAGCTGGGAGTGAGAGACTTCGTCCATAACCTCGCCAGCAAAGGTGTATATTTCAACGGCTATTACTCCGGCATGACCTACAGTCAGGCAGCAGGCGGTCGAAAAAAAGGTACAGGGTTTCTGAATGATTTCGCATATGGCATGGATCTTGATCTTCAGAGACTCATCGGTCTCGATGGTGCACGCATCCATATCGTGCTTGACTCCCGCTTCGGCGCGTTCAACTCCGGCCTGAACAACTTCAGCGGCAGCGGCATGGGCTATCAGGGCGGCTTTATTGGCCCCAGTAACCAGACCCGACTGGCAGAATTCACCTATGAGCAGAATCTGTTCAAAGGTCTGTTGAATATCCGGGTGGGTCGCATCGCGTCCACCGCCAACCTGACCAACCTGCCAACAGATTGCCAGTTCATCACCTTCCTGTGCGGCAACCCGGGTGGCTGGAGCTTCAATGCCAACCAGTCACACTGGCCGTTTGCTACATGGGGTGGCCTGGTCACAATAAAACCGGCCAAAAACTATTACGTGAAGACAGGCGCTTTCAGTGACAACAGTTGGGGCGAGAAGCGAACCGGCTTTCCTTTCTCGGGAGACTGGTCAGAATCCAATGCCGACGGCACGTTCATACCTCTGGAAGGCGGCTATTCCTCCTCCTACGCAACCGAGGCCTATCCCAAGAAATATTCCGTAGGCTTTTACTACGATTCCCATAATTTTACCGATATGTACTATAACACCCAAGACATGCCGATGGCTTTTTACGGCGGCAGTCCGAAAAAGAACGGCGCACACACGGAAGTCTATTTCGAGTTCATGCAGACCTTGTGGAAACCGTCCCGTCAGTCTCATGAAGATCTTCAGATTTTCGGTGGCACGTATCTCGGCTCATCCGGTCACCCGATGGTGAATGCCTATTATACGCTGGGCCTCCTGAAACACGGTACATTCCCCGGTCGTCATCATGACTATGGCGGCATTGTCGGTGTTGCGTCCGTCTTCAACCAGAGAGTGACGAACGCGCTAAACGCCCATCTGGAAGCCGCGGGCGAACGGGGCAACTTCACCCGCAGCACAGAGGGTCTGGAAGTGGTGTATGGCGCGGAGCTTCTGCCCGGCGTGCTGCTTCGGCCTTACATGGACGTCATCTTTCACCCCGATCAGCAATTTTCTTCCGCGCCCAATCCCAATCTGACCTATTCGGTCGGCGGCGGCGCACAGATCATGATCAAGTTCAACGAAGCCTTTGACGCGCCGGAACTGCAACCATTCTGAGATGAGCCGGACAGTCTGCTGTAGGATTTTCATATGTTAAGCCAACAAATTATCAACGGGGTTGTCATAGGCTCCGTTTATATCCTGGTTGCCATAGCTTTCTCGCTTATGCTGACTGTGCTGAACTTTCTCAATTTCGCCATTCCCGCCCTGTTCGTGGCGGGGGGCATGCTGACATGGATCGCCTTCTGCCTGACGCACAGCATCGTGCTGTCAGTTATGATCTCAGTGGCGGGTACGCTGGTCCTTGGTCTGGCTGTTGAGAAAACCGTCTATTGGCCGACGCAGGGGAAGGGGGCCATCCTTCCTCTCGCGGGCTCTCTCAGCATTCTTGTCCTGCTGCAAAATGTCTTTCTCTCTCTTTACGGATCGGAACAGCAGGCATTTCCCAATCCGTTTGCGAGCCGCAACCTGCATGTCGCGGGGCTGGTCATCAGCACAGTGCAATGCGCCGCACTCCTGCTCTCCCTGTTTCTGGTCTGCGCCCTGTCCTGGTTTCTCAACCATTCCAGTCTGGGCAGGCAGGTGCGCTGTCTGGCGGAAAATCATGAAACGGCGCGCCTTCTGGGTCTGCGCACACGACACCTTGTCAGCATACTATTTGCCCTGACAAGCGGCATCGCTGGTCTTGCCGGTATTCTCTTCGCCTTTACCTATCAGCAGGTTTCTCCTCTCATGGGAGAGGATATCGGTCTGAAGGCCGTCTGCGCAATGATTGTGGGAGGCGCGGGCACCATATGGGGCGCAATCTTCGGCGGACTGCTGATCGGCCTCACGGAAGTCATGACGGTTGCCTATATAGGATCGGATTTTTCAAATATCACGGTCTACGGGCTGCTGTTACTCATCCTCCTCGTCCGTCCGACAGGCCTGCTCGGTCGCCCTCCTGTGACGGAAAAAGTCTGATGAACGCCTATCTTTCGGGCTTGCTGGTTCTCTACGCCCTGAATCTGATCTCCACGCTCTCAGCCTTTCTCTCGCTATCCGGCGGATCGCTCAACCTTGCCATAGCTGGATACATGGCGCTGGGCGCATACATCACAGCATGGCTGGTCAACAGCTACCCGGTTCCGCCTTTTCTGGTCATGACAGGCGGCATGGCGGCATGTTGTGTTCTGGCATTCGTATTTGAAAATCTGGTGCGGTCCCTGAAAGGTCTGTATTACTCTCTGGCAAGTTTTGCCCTGAGCCAGATCGTTCCGGCTGTTTTCATGAATATTGAGAGTCTGGGCGGCGCCGCAGGCTACCCTGTGGCTGCCTTCATACCACCATGGTACACATGGGCATGCGCCGGAGCGGCGCTGGCCTGCATTCTTTATCTGTCCTTCACATATGCGGCGCTTTACCTGAACGCCATCAGCCACGATACGCTCGTGCCCGCCCTGATGGGCATACCGGCGCGCCCCATTATCTTATCATCGGCGCTGATCTCAGCCGCATTCGCCGGTCTGGGCGGCGGACTCTACGCCCTGTCCTTCGGCTTTGTGGAAGCCCAGCATTTCACCATCATGCTGAGCATCTATGCCGTGCTGACAGCGCTTGTAGGGGGTACGCAAACGCCTTGGGGCGCACCGGCCGGGGCGGCGGTCCTGACCTTCGCTCCTGAACTTTTCCGGGTTTCCGACCAGTGGCGCTATGTGATCTTCGCCTTCATTCTTCTGGCCTGTCTGTATCTGCGCCCGGCCGGACTTCTGACATCCGACCTGTTCCGACGGAAACGCCCGGAACGGACAGAAAGCGAGCGCCTGTCATGACACCGTTTCTGGATGTGAGGAATATCGGGAAATCCTTCCATGGCGTTCCCATTATAAAAAATTTCAGTCTTTCCGTTGAACAGGGCAGCGCCACCGCCCTGATCGGCCCGAACGGAGCAGGCAAAACCACCGTCTTCAATCTTCTGTGCGGTCTCTATCCACTCGATTCCGGAGAAATTTTCATTGATGGAAAAGAGATTTCAAAAGTACCGAAGGAAAGACGCATCCGACACGGTCTGGTGAGGAGTTTCCAGAATATCCGTCTTGTGGATCACCTATCCGTTCTGGATAACCTGCTGATCGGCGCCTACATACGCACCCCCGGCCCCCGCACGCTGCTGACGCCCTTTCGTCTGCAACCGCGCAATGCGGTCTCGCGTCAGGTCCGCGAGAAGCTGGATGCGTTGGGGCTGGCCCATATTGCCGACAGCCCGGCCGGCCGGCTGCCCTACGGTCTGCGCAAGCGCATCGATCTGCTCCGCGCCACATTGACCGGCGCGCGCCTCATCCTTCTGGATGAACCGGCGGCGGGCCTCAATCCGTCCGAGACGCACGCCCTTATGAGGCAGCTCCGCGCACTGAAGGAAAACGGCGCCACGCTGCTTGTTGTCGAACATGACATGCATTTTGTCAGCAGCCTGTGCGATCAGGCCGTCGTGCTGAATTTCGGAGAATGTCTGGCTCGGGGCACGCCCAGTGCGGTTATGCGCGAACCCGCCGTCAAGACCGCTTATCTGGGCACAGCCTATGAAAGGGCACAGCCATGACACTGCTGGATATACGCGGGCTCAGCGCGCGCTATGACCGGGGGGCCGATGTCCTGAAATCCGTTTCCCTGTCAATGCGGGAAGGTGAAATCCTGGCCATTATCGGGGCCAACGGCGCGGGCAAGAGCACGCTGCTGCTCACCCTGCTCGGCGCACTCGCGCCCTCGGCCGGAAGCGTCTGGTGGCAGGAGCACAACATGACGGGCATGCCGGTGCATGAATGCATGAAAAACGGTCTTGTGCTGGTGCCTGAAGGCAGACGGATCATCGCCAGTCTGAGCATTCAGGACAATCTGCTTCTGGGCGCGCACCTGCGGCGGGACAGGAAGGCCATCCACGCGGAAATGGATGCGATTTACGACCGATTTCCGAATCTGGCAAAACGCAGGCACTGGAAGGCGTCCGGCCTGTCGGGCGGGGAGCTACAAATGCTGGCGATAGGACGCGCCCTTCTCGCCCGCCCGCGCCTGCTGATGCTCGATGAACCCTCGCTCGGGCTTTCACCGCTTTTTGTCGAAAGACTTTTCGACCTCATCCGCGAAATCAATCAGGCAGGCACATCCATTCTCCTTGTCGAACAGAACACCGGCATGGCTCTGGCGCTCGCCGATCAGGCCGCCGTCATGGAACTGGGCTGTGTGACCATGGCCGGTCCCGCAGCCGAGCTGGCCACAGACCCCCGATTGCAGGCCGCCTATCTGGGGCTGGACTGACATCATGGCCATTCCATCCGGCAGAACAGGCTCTTCCAACAGATAAAGGATCCGTCAGCATGAAAAAGACACTGATTCTTTCCGCACTCGGCGCTCTGGCCCTCGCGCAGGCCGCCCGAGCGGAAACACCTCTGACACTGGGCTTCCTCACCGCCCGCAGCGGCCCTTTTGTCAGCCTTTCGCGCGCCAATCCCATTGCCGTGGATATCGCCGTTGAGCAGATCAACGCGAAAGGCGGCATAAACGGGCATCCATTGCGCATTGTGCCGTTCGACACCGCCGGAGATGCGCGTCAGGCGGCGCTAGGCACCCGCCATCTCGCGGAGGATGAAAAAGCGCTTGCCATTATCGGGCCGTTTTCATCCAGCGAAGTCCGCACGGCCTTTCCCGCTGGTGATCGTCTGGGCATCGCCCAGATGGCCATCGCCTCCTCCGCGCCGGGGCTTGCGCGCCCCTTCCGCTTCGCCTTTCGCAACACCACGGATGAAAGCGTGGTCATCAGCCGGGTGCTGGATGTCATAGCCGAAAAGAAATTGCCCGCCGCTACAGGGGCCGCGGCCTATGCCACGGACGACATCGTTTCCAAGTCTATCGGCACAACGGTACTTCCTGCTCAGTTTGCCAGTCATGGTATTATCCTCAAAGGCACGGTCAGCTTCCAGCTTGCCGCCTTCGACCTGGCGTCTCAGGTATCACAGCTTGCCGTCATGCACCCCGATCTCGTCGGGCTGGGTACGCCACCAGACACGGTTCTGACACTGGCCAAGGAGATGAACCGTCAGGGCATTCAAGCGAGAATCATAGGCGGCACGACAGTTGCCGACCCCCAATTACCCGCACGTATGGCTGGAATACCGGCACATCTGACCATCGGCACCACGTTCTTCCAACACAGCTCTCCTGAGGCCGAGGCTTTCACGCAGGCCTTCGCCGCAAAAGCGAAAGCCGCCGGGCTGGAGCGGACAGTGCCCAACCAGATGGATGCCGTTGCATACGATATCGTTTATCTTTACGCCACCGCCATGCGGCAAGCGACAACAAGTGGCGCGCCCGACAGGTTGGCGCAGGAACGTGATGCCATTCGCAACCAGCTCAGCCACCTGCATGATGTCCCAGCCCTTGAAGGCAATATTTCCGTCAACGCCGATCATGATACACTCAAACCCGTGTACATCATGGACATGCAGAATGGTGCATGGACTTTACTTGGCACGCGCAGGCCGTGACCCCCTCACCATTGCAAACTGAATGTAGCCAATCCATGATTTCCTCTTCCCATTTTTCCCTGCTTCAGGCCGCTCAAGATCTGGCGGAAGAACACACAACCTGCCGCGCTCTGGTGGAAACGGCGCTGGAACGCATTGCTGACCCGCAGGGCGAAGGTGCTCGAACCTTCATGGCCGTGCATGAAGAGCAGGCTCGCGCTCAGGCCGATGCCCTGGATGCGCTGCGCCATCAGGGCCGTGCGCCATCCCTGGTCGCGGGCCTGCCAATTTCGGTCAAGGACCTGTTCGACGAAACCGGCTGCGTGACCCGCGCAGGCTCCATGGTGCTGGACGATGCGCCTTCCGCAAGCATGGACGCCCCGGCCATAACGCGCCTGAAGCAGGCAGGGTTGATCAGCATGGGCCGCACCACCATGACCGAGTTCGCCTTTTCGGGCGTAGGCATCAATCCGCATTTCGGCACGCCTGCCAATCCATGGCATCGGCACGAACGGCGCATTCCGGGCGGGTCCTCCTCGGGCGCAGCCATTTCCGTCTCGGACGGCATGGTGTTTGTGGGGATCGGCAGCGACACGGGGGGATCGTGCCGTATTCCTGCGGCCCTGACGGGTCTGGTCGGCTACAAACCCACAGAAGGCCGGATTTCCACCCAAGGTACAGTGCCACTTTCCACAACGCTGGACAGCGTAGGTAGTATCGGCCGCACGGTCGGGTGTTGCTGGGCGGCGGACAGCCTGATGGCAACTGGCGCCCTGCACCTGCCCGATGCGCCGTCTGGCCTGTCAGGTCGTACACTGCGTCTGGGCGTGCTGACCACGCTGGTCATGGACGATATGGACGAGACGGTGAGCCGCACTTGGGAAAACAGCCTGAGCCGTCTGGCCGCGAACGGGATGCTCCTGGAAGACTGTGCCTGCCCCCCTGTGCGCGATATTCCCGCCGCCAATGCGAAAGGCGGTTTTCCCGCAGCCGAATCTCTGGCATGGCATCAGACACTGCTTGAAACCCATACGGCACTGTACGATCCGTTCGTGCTGAACCGTATCCTGCGCGGACACGAGCAAAGCGCCGTGGACTACATTGCTCTCCGTGCCGAGCGTGCGCGGCTGATCCGCCGGGCAACTGAGATCATGGATCATTACGATGCCATCATCCTGCCTACAGTTCCCATCATCGCGCCGCGCATAGCCGAACTGGACGACAGCGCGCACTATGCAAAGGTCAACTTGCTCCTGCTGCGCAACACCGCCATTGGCAATTTTCTGGACCGCTGCGCCATCAGTCTGCCAGCAAACCGACCAGGAGATGCCCCGGTAGGGCTGATGATCATGGGCCGCGCCCATGCTGATGCAACGCTATTCCATATCGCGGCACAGATTGAGCGTATCCTGGCACGCTGAAAAGCTTGTACATCTACGGTTAAGGATGTTTATCCGTGCTGAAAATCCATCAATGCCAGAGATGCCTTGGCGCCCGTAATAAGCTGAGGCATGACCCGGGCCAGTTCGAGCATCTGTTCACGTGAGATATCACGAAAAATGATATCGTTGACCGGCACCTGAATTTCCGTCAGCCGGGTTAGCATTTCATGCGCCTTGGGCGTGACGGACAAAATGATGCGCCGCCGGTCCTGTGCGTTGCTGGTCTTGGCCACTAGCCCGGCGGTTACAAGTTTGTTGACTGTTGTCGTCACAAAAGCGCCACTGAGATCCAGATGCTCGGCCAATTGGGCAATACCGATTTCCTCGCTTTCCATGTGAGCAATGGAAATCAGGGCTGTGTATTGAGTGCCGCTCAGCCCGATATGACGACCAAGCCTGTCACGATTAGCCTGAATCAGTGCAGAGAATGTTAGAATCCGGTGCAGCATTTCACGAAAAATGCGGTCGGAACCTCCAACCAGCAATTCATCGCGTGAAACTGTCAAGGGAGATACCCTGTTCTTGTTTTTTACATCCAGAATATCGATCATAGTATTCAGTGTTGTGTTACGAATTTTACTCATTATTTTTTCCAGGTTACTACTGATTGAAACCAACAAGCTTGGACGCACTTGTGATCGGCACGTACTATGCTTTTTTTCGTTATGAGACAAATTCCGTGAAAACAGCACCAACAGCTGACATCATCCTATCCTTGCCAACCTGAAACCTCGCCACAAAAGCTTCGTTCCCTGAAAAAGATGAAAAAAAGCCACTTCCTGAGCTGGATTTTGGTGTTTTTGAGCGTTGAATCGAATGTGAAGAAGCATCGGATTCCTGTGCGCCTTGGGTCGGACGAGACTCTCCTGCGAAGGAAGCGGGAGATTATGTATAATTTCAGTGTATCTGTTTTCTTTGAAAGACTTCATGTGAGGCTGTCAGGCGAAAGTTTTTCGGTCAGCCGGACAAGATCAGGCAGGGTGCGGACGTTCATCTTGCGCATGACCTGAGCGCGACGGACCTTGACCGTGATCTCACTGACATGGAGCACCGCTGCAATCTGTTTGTTCAGCAGTCCGCGCACCACAAGCCGCGCGACATCCTGCTCTCCAGCGGAAAGTGCGGCCCAGCGGGCGCGCAGCTCTGCACTTTCCGCAAGTTGCTCGCGGTGATCCCGATCTTTGCCAATGCCGTTCTGGATTGCGTCCAGCAGGGTCTGGTCGTTAAACGGTTTGGTCAGGAATTCGATCGCGCCCTGCTTGATGGCTTCCACACCCATCGGGATATCACCGTGACCCGTAATGAAGACAACCGGCAGCGCAATGCCCAGTCCGGCCATGCGCCGGTGAAAGTCGATCCCGCTCTGGCCCGGCATCCGCACATCCAGCACAAGGCAGCCCGGCGCATCCTCCAGCCCATACGCCAGAAACTCCGTGGTGGAGCCAAAAGTCAGAACCCGTATCCCCACTGAAGCCAGCAGGTCTTCCAGCGCGGCCCGGACAGATCTGTCATCATCAATCACATAGACGACGCCTGCGTCTGTCATCGGCTGTTCTCCTGCTGTACGGGTGGGACAGTGAACCGGAAAATCGCGCCTCCCGTTTTTACGGCCTCCGCCTCAATCTGCCCGCCATTGGCTTCGACAAGCGTACGGCTGATACTGAGCCCGATCCCCATGCCGTCCTCCTTGGTGGTCCAGAAGGCCTCGAAGAGATGATCGCGAACGCCTGCCGGAATACCGGGACCGGAATCACGGATGGAAAGCTGGACCATGCCGCCCACAACCTCCGATGCCATGTGGATGACGCGGGACTGGGCCGGGCCGGACAGAATGGCCTCGATGGCGTTGAGAAGCAGATTGCCGATCACCTGCTGAATCTGGACCCGGTCAGCGTGAACTGGCGGCAGATCGGGAGCCAGTTCCAGCACCAGCGCAATCCCGTGACGTGCGATTTCTCCGCTGGATACCCCAATGACCTCCTGCACGGCTTCGTTGAAGGAGAAGACCGTTGTGCTCGGCGGATCTCCACGGGTCAGGCTGCGCACACGGGCGACAATGGCGCTGGCCCGGCCCGCATCCTGCACGATCCGCCCAAGCGCCTGCCGCGCCCGGTCGAGATTGGGCGGATCATGCGCCAGCCAGTGACCGCAGGCCGTCCCGCTTGTGACGATGGCGGCCAGCGGCTGGTTGATCTCATGCGCGATGGAGGTCGTGAGTCCCTCAAGGCTTTTGATGCGCGCAATCCGCACCAGCTTTGCATGGGCGTCCTGCGCTGCCTGCCGGGCCGCGTCCATTTTGAGGATCAGCCAGGTTGCCATGAGGATCGCCACAACGCTGATGCCCATATTGGCCAGCCCTGTGGACAGATTGCCTTTCGCCGTCAGCACAAAGCTCAACACGGTCAGCGCCACGCAGAGCGCCGAGAGCCGGATCAGCACCCGGCGGTTCAGGAAAGGCGCTGCGGTCAGGACAACCAGCGCATAGAAAACCGCCGCCGCGACTTCATAATTCGTGGCCGTATCCACCACGAACAGGAGGGCCATGACCGCCGCCAGAAGGATCAGCCTGATCCAGAGATGCAACCGCGCCTTCATCCCGGTCCTGTCCGCCCCATCAGGTCTCGTCACGGGCATTCCAGAAAGCCTGCCGCACACCGGGCAGACGCTCCACCTTCTCCACCGCTTCGTCCAGTTCCTCGACATTGACGGCGGTGGGGAACAGCGTCAGTTCAATCTCCATTTCGTCCGGGCCAAGCGGGTGGCCATCCACCTGACGAACCGGGTAGCCGGTATCATCAAGGATTTCGAGAATATCCTCCCGGATATCCGCATCCAGTGTCCGCGCGCAGATGACATACACCACATACAGGGCCTCGCTGCTTTCCTCGCTGAACGGTCGGCGGTTGATCTGGTTGACCAGTGGGCGCAGTAGCGTATTGCTGGCGAGGACGAAGAGTGCGGCCAGAATGGCCTCACCCAGCAGACCGGCCCCCGCGCAGGCCCCGACCGCGCCAGACCCCCAGAGCGTCGCCGCCGTGTTCAGGCCGGAAACACTGGCCCCTTCCTTCATGATCGCACCCGCGCCAAGGAAGCCGATCCCCGAGACGACATAGGCGACGACGGCAATGGGTGTTTGCGATCCATGGTCGATTTCAAACAGGCGCGCGCCTAGCGACACGAAAATGGCCGCGCCGACAGAAACCAGCGTATTGGTCCTCAATCCGGCAGTGCGCTGGCGTAACTGCCGTTCCACGCCGATCAGCGCTCCGAGGATAAAAGCTGTTGAAAGTTCAATGAGCGTCGTTGCAAGCGACGCCAGACTGCTGAAATGAAGACCAAGGGTCAAAATCGGAACTCCTGAAGGAACCGGGGGCGTCCATCTGGTCACTTACCAGCCAAAGCGGCGGATATAGAGTTTTTTCATCACGGTCGTGAGGACCGCATACCCCATGATCATGCCGGCCAGCCAAGGATAATAGCCCAGAGGGAGCGCCTGAAGTCCGAAATATCCGGCCAGCGGGCTGAGGGGCAGCGCGATGCCGATGGCAGCGATCAGCACGGTCATGAGCATCAGCGGCCATGCCGCGCGGCTGTCAATAAAAGGCCGTTCGGGCGTACGGATCATATGGACAATAAGGGTCTGTGTCAGCAGCCCTTCCACAAACCAGCCGGACTGGAACAGGGATTGCCGGGCCACGCTGTTCGCGCCGAAAACATGCCACATCAGCACAAACGTCGCGATATCGAACACCGAGCTGACGGGACCGAAGAAGAGCATGAACCGCCCGAGGTCCCGTGGATTCCATTTCAATGGCCGGGCGATCAGTCCGCGATCCACGCGGTCGAACGGAATGGCGGTCTGTGAAAGATCATACAGCAGGTTCTGCACAAGCAGTTGCAGCGGCAGCATCGGCAGAAACGGCAGGAAAGCGCTGCCCACCAGAACCGAGAAGACATTGCCGAAGTTCGAACTGGCCGTCATGCGGATATATTTGAGCATGTTGCAGAACGTCCTGCGCCCTTCCAGCACGCCTTCTTCCAGCACCATCAGGCTTTTTTCCAGCAGGATGATGTCCGCCGCTTCCTTGGCGATATCGACGCCGGTATCCACAGATATCCCGATATCCGCCGCGCGCAGGGCCGCGGCGTCATTAATGCCGTCTCCCAGAAAGCCCACAACATGGCCGCCGTCACGCAGCGCGCGGACGATGCGTTCCTTGTGCTGCGGGGTCAGGCGGGCAAAAATCCGATGTTTGCTGACCGCGTGCGCCAGTACGGCATCACTCATCTTTTCAATCTGCGGCCCGGTCAGGAACCGCGCATGGCCGAACCCGACCTGCGCGCAGACCTGCGCGGTGACAAGCTCGCTGTCACCCGTCAGAACCTTGACCTCCACCCCATGCGCCGCCAGCGCGTTCAGGGCCGGGGCCGTCGTCTCCTTTGGCGGATCAAGAAAAGCGATATAGCCAACGAGCATAAGGCCAGCCTCATCTTTTACGGAATAGACCGACTGCGCGGAGGGCATCTCACGCACCGCAACAGCAACCACACGCAGACCCTGCCGGTTGAGGTCCTGTGTCACGGCGCGCAGACGCACCAGCATTGCGGCGTCAAGCGGCAGGGCTCCCGTGCTCTCACCATCCGAAACCCATGTGCAGGCAGCCAGCATTTCCTCAACCGCGCCCTTGCAGATCAGCAGAGGCGGATTGTCGCCTTCAGCCACGATGACGGACATGCGCCGCCGCTCGAAATCAAACGGAATTTCGTCAATCTTGCGCCATTCCTGCTTGCGCCAGTCCTGCGCATCCGGCGCGTCATGATCCAGCGCGACATGCTCCAGAACCGCGCGATCCAGCAGGTTTCTGAGCCCCGTCTGGTGGAAGCTGTTGAGCCAGGCATAGCGCAGCACGTCCCCGGACGGCGCGCCAAATACATCGGTGTGCCGGGCCAGCGCGATCCTGTCCTGCGTGATTGTGCCGGTCTTGTCCGTGCAGAGTATGTCCATCGCCCCGAAATTCTGGATTGCGTCCAGACGTTTGACGATCACCTTCCTGCGCGAGAGCGTGACAGCGCCTCTGGCAAGAGTGGAGGTGACGATCATCGGCAACATCTCGGGGGTCAGCCCGACCGCCACCGAAAGCGCGAACAGGGAGGCATCGACCCAGTCACCTTTTGTCAGCCCGTTGATGAGGAGCACCACCGGGGCCATGACGAGGGCAAAGCGGATCAGCAGCCAGCTCACGCTGTTCACACCGGCCTCAAACGCCGTGGGTGTGCGGTCCGACGCCGTGACACGGGCCGACAGTGTCCCGAAACAGGTGCGCGGACCGGTTGCAACCACCAGTGCGGTCGCGGAGCCGGAGACGACATTGGTGCCCATGAAGACGAGATTCGGCGTTTCGAAAACGGACGTAAAAGGCCTGTCAATTTCAGAAAATTTTTCAACAGGTAGAGATTCGCCCGTCATCGCGCCCTGTGAGACGAACAGATCTCGGGCCGTCAGCACCCGGCAGTCCGCCGGGATCATATCGCCAGCGGACAGGATGACGTGATCACCCGGCACAAGATCGCTGATCGGCAACTCAACCGGCTCGGCGGACTGCGTTGTGTCAAGATGCTCACCGCAGCAACGTGCGCCATCGGACCCAGCCCCGACCACAGCCGCAGCGTCGGATACCTGACGTCGGATGACGGTCGCGGTGTTGCTCACCATGGCCTTCAGCCGTTCAGCCGCGCGGTTGGAACGCCCTTCCTGCACAAAGCGAATGAGCGTGCTCAGCACGACCATCGTTCCGATGACCACGGTTGCCTTCATGTCGTGCGTCAGAGCGGAGATCAAGGCGAGTGCGGTCAACAGAAGATTGAACGGATTGCCATAACAGCGACCCAGATGCCGCCAGGCCGGCAGGGGCTTTTCATGCTCCACCTCGTTGGGACCGAACTGCGCCCGCCGGCTTTCAACCTGTGCGCTGGTCAGCCCTTCGGGAGAGGAGTCCATGCGCGAGAGCACTGCGGGAACATCGTCCGTCGCAACCTGACGCATCTTTCTGGACTCATAGCGCAGCGATGCTGGTCTTTCTTCTGTTCCCAGCCTGTTCAGGCTTTCAAGGATCGCCTGACGTCGGAAATAACGGTGCGTATGCCGCCGTGTCAGAAACAGGCTGAACAGAGTCCGCAGGACAGTCTCGAAGCTGTTCATGCTGAAACACTCCCCATGACAAAAAGTGGGGTGCCGCGAGAGACAAGCAAAGCGCAGCCGCATGACAACGGAATGGACCGTTCTCATGCAGGATGCGCGAAATCGTCATGAAGGGCACAGAAGATATACAATAAGGCTGTAGACCGGGTTCTCCCGGCAACCTGCGTTATTCTCCCGATGCCGGGCTTTACCGCAAGCACTTATTGCCATACTTCAGTCTACAATGAGTATATTAGAAATATACTAAAGTATAATCGCTGCCTCCCGCCCTATCGCTCTCTTGTCGATCAAAACTGGATCATCAGAATTTTGACTGTCAGAACCAATGCAAAGGGCGGACGGGGATTTTTATTATTTATCCGAATGGGTCACGGTTTTGTCCAAGTCATGACAGCACACTTCAAAATCCACTATGCGCTTTGTGGCGGCGAACCTGCATCCTGACCATGACACGATCGCGACGTTTCGGCGCGGCAACTGTGCGGCGATCGAGGCGGCCTTCCTGCATGTGCTTCGGTTTATGGAGACTTGACGAAGTAACGTCTTTTTAAGATCAGTCTGGGCGCAAACATGTGATCAGAATATTCTCGACGCAGAAGAGAGCACGAAGGCGATGCCACTCTAAAGGCCAAGACGAAAGCCTCATTATCCACAGATTCTGAGGATGGTTGTGTGAACAACCCTGTGGATATCGGGTACAGATCTCCAAGAGCAATGGGGATGAGAGTGCCGCACAAAGAGAACATTTTGCAATCAGATAAAATTAAGAGCCTGATCCGAAAGTTTTTGAACAATACCAGCATATTGTGATTCATCCGTCTTTGCGAAGAGATGGAGTGAATGGTGGCATGGACTGGTATTGCCCGACACGAACATAGCCGGGAGGGATTGCGATATCCATCGGATATGACGGATGCCGAGTGGGCTTTGATTATGCCGTTCGTGCCCCCGGCGAAACGGGGCGGACGGCCTCGCACGGCGGATATGCGCGAGGTTGTAAACGCGATACTCTATATCGCCTCGGGTGGGTGTGCGTGGCGTCTGCTGCCGAAATGCTTTCCGCCGGTCTCGACCGTCAGGCGCTACTTTTACGCATGGCGTGAGGCCGGACTGTTCGAAGCGATGAACACGGTACTGGTCATGAACCTGCGGGAGATCGAAGGGCGTGAGGCCACCCCGAGCGCGGGCGTGATTGATAGCCAGTCGGTGAAAACCACGGAAAGTGGGGGAATTTGCGGTTATGACGCTGGAAAGAAGATCAAAGGTCGCAAGCGCCATATTCTGACGGATACCTGCGGCTTCCTGATCTTCCCCCTTGTTCATGCCGCTGACATTCAGGATCGTAACGGGGCTGTCGATGTCCTGGCGGCAATACGCAGACACTTTCCATGGCTTCGCCACATCTTCGCCGATGGCGGCTATGCCGGTAATAAACTGCGATCCGCGCTCGCCAGCATGGGAAAATGGACGGTCGAAATCATCAGGCGATCAGACACAGCCAGGGGCTTTGAAATCCTGCCTCGCCGCTGGGTGGTCGAACGAACAGTCGCCTGGCTCGGTCGCTGCAGGCGGCTCGCCAAAGACTGGGAAAAGTCCATAGCCTCGTCAACAGCATGGACTTTGATCGCCTCAATCCGCATGCTGACCCGCAGAACCGCAAGGCACTGTCAGTCCTGAAAAACTTTCGAATCAGGCTCTAAGTAAAAAATCACCTTTCATGCTCGCCACATACGCGCCATTGTGCATTTTTCACTTGGGACGCATTGCAGTCATGCCATTTTTTCCTGCGATTGCGTTCATAGCCACTCTGACTGAAGGGCTGTTCGGCTACCCGAAGCGTCTTTATTCTGTCATCCGGCACCCGGTCATGTGGCAAGGGACACTGATCTCGACACTTGAACGGCACCTGAATCGACCGGCTTTTTCACGCCGCAAAAGAATTGCAACCGGAGCCTTGAGCGCCGGGGTTCTGACTGCCGTCCCAGTCGGTCTCGCTGTTGCAATTTCGCGGAGTTTACGTCGAGCACCTCTACCGTGCGGTATTCTGGCAAGCTGTTGCCTGGCGCAACGCTCCCTGCACGATCATGTCAAAGCCGTCGCGCTTGCACTCGAAGAAGGCGGTTTGCAGGAAGGGCGCCAAGCCGTCGGGAGAATTGTGGGGCGTGACACCAGCGTTTTGGATGAAGCAGCCATCTGCCGCGCCACCATCGAGACACTCGCAGAAAACTTCTCGGACGGTGTTGTCGCTCCCGCACTCTGGTCCACCCTCGGCGGGCTACCGGGAGCCGTATTTTATAAAGCCGTAAACACAGCGGACAGCATGATCGGTCATCGTAACGAGCGTTATGAAGCGTTTGGCAAGACCTCAGCCCGGCTGGACGATCTCATCAATTTGCCCGCTTCACGACTTTCTGCATTCTGGATTGTTCTGGCCGCTTTTATTTCCGGACTGGACTGGAAAACCGCTCTCCGCATTATCTGTCGGGATGCCCGCCATCACAGCTCACCCAATGCTGGCTGGCCGGAAGCAGCCATGGCCGGAGCACTTGGCCTGTCAATCGGTGGACCTCGTTTTTACAACGGCACACCTGCTCCTGTGCGCTGGATCGGAGATGGCCGTCAGGAAGCAACACCTGCTGATATTCGCAAGGCTTTGGATTTGTATCATCGGGCCTGTATTGTGCAGATTGCTGTTTTTTTGATGATTTCTTCAGTAAAGTATCTATTTGAGAAGGCTTCTCCTGAAACTCAACATCTACAGTAAAAATCTGACTGAATACTTTACAAGTAGTGGCATAGTCTATTAGATCTTGAAACCTCGTCCATATTATGGGGATGGCAGAAGGAGACGGAACCGGCACTTTTACGGACGAGACAGGGGCGATCTGGAAACCTCTGATTGAGGCGGTTCGCCCGCGGAGCAAGACGCCGCCCCATGATCTGCGGCGCACGATACGATAGCAGCGATTTTCTGGCGTCATGAGAATGGCGCGAAAGGGCGGATTATCCCCACTGAACTGGGGCCTTGGTGGCGGGCGGCACAGCTTTTCATCCGCCGGGCGAAACTGGATGTGTGAGAACATCTGCTCGAACGGGTTCAGGACCAACAGGGCGTGGCGCTCGGTATGACTTTGTCTGGATGGCACGAACATCAGGGGTCACCACAAGACGGCGGAGCGCAAAAAAAAGGGGTCTCTTTCGAAAACAGCAACGTCGATCTGCTTCTCGTCATCCTTCACAAGACGACGTCAACGGATCATCCAGCCGAAGGTTCGTGCCACGCCCCACCATCGTCAGTCGTATCGAGGCTGCGCAACTGGCGCGCCACAACCCGTGTCCGCTGCCGCGCGTCCTCGATTGTCGAACTCATCGACTGGGCATTGCGGGACAGTTTTTCGAGAACACCGTCCATTTTCAGCATTTCCTGCCGTGTCGAGCCCAGCAGATGGGCAATCGTATCCGTCCGCTCCTCAAGAGAAAGCGTGACATAACCGAGATGAATAGTGCGCAGGAGCGCGGGCATAAGCGACGGTCCCATGATCAGCACGCGACACGTGCGTCCAATCTCGTCAATCAATCCCGGAGCCCGCGCCACTTCCGCATACAAACCGTCTGTTGGCAGATAGAGCACCGCAAACTCCACCGTTTCCGGCGGCACGATATACTTGGAAGCAATTTTACGGGCTTCCATCTTCACTGTGTTTTCCAGAGCCCGGCGTGAACCGCGCTCCGCATCCCTGTCATCCTGCGTCACAGCATCGAGAAGCCGTTCATAAGCCTCTGTCGGAAATTTGCTGTCTATGGCCAACACCGGCGGGTTAGGCCCCCGAACAGGCATCCGCACAACAAACTCGACGACCTCGCGCCCCTGCCCAAGGCGACGGTTGGCTTCAAAGGTGCCGGGAGGCAGGACATCCTCCAGAATGGCTCTCAACTGCGCCTCCCCCCAGCCTCCGCGTGTTTTGACATTGCCAAAAAGGCGCTTGAGGTCGCCAATCTGCGCCGTCATCGCAGACACTTCGCCCATGGCTTTCTGCATGGCCGAGAACTGCTCCAGCACCCGCTGGAATGAGGTCTGCATCTGACGCTCAACCGCAGCATGCAGCTGCTCTGTCACAGCTCCCCGAATGGCGTTCAGCTGAAGCGCACTCGCTTCCGCCATTTCCCTGAGCGCCTCCGACTGAACCGCACGGGCCTCCGCCTGATCCTTGCCGAGCGCACCGGAAAGATGCGCCACCCGCTCCATAAGCTCAGCCCGCATCTGCTCGACGCGGCCAATCAGCGCCCGTTCGGTTTCCGCCAGTCTGATCCGCTGCTGTTCCGCTTCGGAATAGCGCAGTCCGGCCTCTCTCTCCACAAGCACGTAAAGCCGGGCCAACAGGTCACTGTCGCTCTCCCCACCAGAAGTTGAACGGTAACGCACGAGAATGAACAGTAGAACGAAGATCACCAGACCGGCACACGCCAACAGCCCAATCCACAGACCGGTTTCAGGGGAGCCCGCAGATGTTGGAACCATGACTTGCCGTACTTTCTGATCGATCGAATTCTCCCCTCTAACAAATCAGAACAAAACAAGAAAGTGCCTCAAAATTTGGCGCAGAGCCTTTGTCCTGTTATCGCAACCATTACGCCTGCCGTCTTGCTGCTGTGACAGGGCCAATAAACAACAAGAACTCTCCCCGACGGGACTACTCAAAAGAGCCATGATAATGACAGAAACCTCCTCCCCATCCCCTCGACGCAAACCATGGAAAAGCCTGTACGTGCAGGTTTTGATCGCCGTGGTGGCGGGTGTGCTGCTTGGCTATTTCGATCCCGGACTGGGGGCGGCCGTACGTCCTCTGGGCGACGGTTTCATCAAACTGGTGAAAATGGTGATCGCACCGGTCATCTTCCTGACTGTCTCCACGGGCATTGCCGGGATGGGCAATCTTGGAAAGGCTGGACGCATCGGCGCGAAAGCCATGGCCTACTTTCTGTTTTTCTCGACCCTCGCCCTGATTGTGGGCATGGTGATCGCCAACGTCGTACAGCCCGGCGCGTCAATGCATGTGGACGTCCGTTCCCTTGATACGACCAGTATCGGCGGTTATGTCGAGCGGGCGAAGGAGCATTCCTTCTCGGACTTCCTGCTGCAGATCATCCCGACCACAACCGCCAGCGCCTTCACATCCGGAGAGATCCTTCAGGTCCTGTTCGTCGCCATCGTGTTCGGTATCAGCCTGTCGCATATGGGACCGCGTGGCGAGCCTGTTCTCAAGCTGTTCAAGCAACTGACCGAACTTGTGTTCGGCGTGGTGCGGATCGTCATGCTGGCGGCTCCTATCGGCGCTTTCGGCGCCATGGCGTTCACCATCGGCAAGTTTGGAATCGGCTCCGTCATCAGCCTGATCTGGCTGGTAGCCACATTCTATTTCACCTCGATCCTGTTCATCCTTCTGGTTCTGGGCATTGTTGCCCGGCTGTGTGGCTTTTCAATCATCCGGCTTCTGGGTTACCTGCGTGAAGAACTGCTGATCGTTCTGGGAACAAGCTCATCAGAGTCCGCGCTCCCCACTCTAATGTCCAAGCTGGAAGCCGCAGGCTGCGACCGCCCCATCGTCGGTCTGGTCGTGCCGATGGGATACTCTTTCAATCTTGATGGCACCAACATCTACATGACGATTGCCGCCCTGTTTGTGGCGCAGGCAACGGATGTGCATCTCTCGCTCGGAGAGCAACTGGCCCTGCTGCTCGTCGCCATGGTCAGTTCCAAGGGAGCGGCAGGCGTCACAGGAGCAGGTTTCGTCACGCTGGCTGCGACACTGTCCGTCGTGCCGTCTATTCCCGTGGCAGGCATGGCGCTGATTCTCGGAGTGGACAAGTTCATGTCCGAATGTCGCTCCCTGACCAACATCGTCGGTAACGCCGTTGCAACCATCGTGGTGGCACGCTGGGAAGGCGCCCTTGATATGAACAAACTGCAGGATGCCCTGGCAGGCCGCCTGCCCCCTCCGGAAATAGACACAGCAGGGTGCAACGTATCCGGGCAGGACGCAGTACTGCCGGAAAATACACCCAGCTTTCATTAAGACTGGAAAGGCTCAAGCGGCAAAAGAGCTGCAATCCTGTGGTCGGTAAGGTGCTACTTCTCATCGGCCACAGATGTATCGCTCAAATGACTTCCTTAAAATCCGCCCGAGAAGCCTTTTGGAAACGACTTAGAGGCTCGAACCAAGTATGGAAGTGGTTCTCTGCACCAACAGAAGAATAACGAAAAGCCGGCATTTCAGAGCGTCATGCGTGTGCTCCGCAAGGCCGGTTCAGCATCAGATGATGAATTTCCAAATGCACCCTGAAACAGGCCACTGACAACAAAACAGGATTTCCGGATATGATCTGTTTTTGAAAACTGGTTTTTCAGAAAAATACCCCAAAGACATCCTTTATGATGACACCATTGCTTGAAAATCGATTCTTCATGACCGCTGCGCTACAAATCACAGAGAATATTTATAATTACAGGGAGATCCCAGCACAGCATCACGTTCAGAAAAAATCTTAGACTGACTGAATGCCTGACGATAATGGCGCGCCATCATCATACGGACGTAAAAACTCGACAACCGTGGGACGGAAAAGATCCAGCCCCTTGTAGGAAGCCAGAGCCGGATCGAGATCACGGAGAACGCGATGTAGCCGTTTTCGCCATTTCGGTACTGTCATGATGTCTTTTATCGGCATCAGATAACACCGGATTGCAAACAGGACCGCGTTTGATCGTGGCAGACGGTAGAGCGTCTGAAGCTCCACACGCAGATGCACTTTTTCCGCCACGTTTTCAGCCGTGACGGATGCGCGATCCTCCCCCCAGATCATGTAATTTTCCGGCGAAGTATCAAGCCGGGGATTGATCGTCATCGTCCAGTTCAGCCGCCTGACCGGTCGTCCGTACTGAAGCATCAGCAGGAACCTGAGACCGCGATCAAAAATACCCATTTCAGAGGCTTTGGGGACCGGCGCGTGCCACTGGCGAAAAGACATGCCCATATCGAATTTCAGGGACCAGTCCGCCTGCGACGTGACCATGCCCCCGTCCATCCACAGATCGTTCTCACGCTGGTCATGAAGCGTAAAATCACCCTGCATCTGTCGCGCCATATATTCGAAAGGCGCCAGAGGCAGTGTCGCTGCGTCGCCAAATACAAAGGATTGGCTGATATTCAGTAGATGATTTTCCCAACTCCAGTCATTCCCCTCTTTCTTCAGAGTGAAATGCTCAGGATAGTCTGATGACAGACTGTCCATACCCAGCTCAAGAAAATCCCACTCCGCATCACGCATGTGCGGCAACACCATGCAGCGTTTGGGGTCTTCCGCAAGAATACGCGCTTTTTCCGCGCACTCACCGATGTAATGCTCATCCACATCGAAGGTGTGACTCATGGCCTCCACCGGGCCGCCTTTCACATGCGGCTCGATATTCATCGAGTACATGTAATTGTCTTCCGGAAAAGGAAAAGGAAACCTGAGAATGGTTTCTTCGCTGTTATCTACCCGGAACGGAGGACGGTAACTGTCCCGGATCTGCGTCTGGCCGCTCATGACTGGTCTCCTTAAAGATCAAGAGTGAGCGTGTCCGTTTTCGCACGGGACACACAGGTAAGAATAATGTTGCCCGAGGCGCGTTCCGCCTCCGTCAGCACATGGTCACGGTGGTCTGGTTGACCGCCAAGCACGGTCACTTCACAGGCGCCACAGGCACCGCCACGGCACATGCACGGCGCGTCCACATCCGCCAGTTCCAGCGCTTCCAGCAGGGTTTCATCGGCCTTGACCGACACCCTTCGTCCGCTGCGGGCAAGGATGACTTCAAATGGCCGTCCACCTTCCGGCACAAAGAAATGTTCGGAATGCACTTTCCCCGGAGCGAAACCGAGCTTGTGCGTGGTTTCTTCCACCCATTTCATGAATCCTTCAGGCCCACAGAAATAGACATGGGTGGCGATCGACTCGTCCCGCAACCAGTCAGCAAGACCGACTTCTGACGGCAATCCGGTATGCACAAAAACGCGCGTCTGATCCTGTTCTGACAGCAATGCGTCGAAGGCTGAGCGCTCTTCCGGGCGACAGAAATGATGCAATGTGTAATCTGCTCCAATAGAGCGCATTTTTTTCAGATAGGACAGAAAGGGGGTGATCCCTATACCAGCAGAAAGAAGAAGGTGACGCCTCGCTGTTTTCACAATTGGAAAAAGGTTCGCGACGCTTCCGATCCACACCG
The DNA here is from genome assembly GCF_002005445.1 of Acetobacter aceti. NCBI lineage: Bacteria > Pseudomonadati > Pseudomonadota > Alphaproteobacteria > Acetobacterales > Acetobacteraceae > Acetobacter > Acetobacter aceti. The sequence goes on along the minus strand of NZ_CP014692.1, from coordinate 561,652 downwards.
GCAACCCCGGCTGGCCCTTTTCATGCAGGAACCGCGAGCCGCCACGTGACTGCGGCGCAAGCCGCACAATCACTGTCAGTTCCAGTCCGTCTTCCGAACGCATAACAATCGAGTAGGCGTTCTTGTAAACTTTCTCTCCATCCCCGAATTCAAGAGTAGCATAACTTCCTGGCGATACAGGCGGTAACGCCTGCTTCTGCGCCCGGAGCACAAATCGTCGCAATGTCGGCGTCAGTCTCTCGACACGCTCAATCGACGTGGGGAATCCCATCCGTTCAGCCATGAGCAACCGCCTCCATCGCCGCAATCACCACTGCCGGTTCACCGCCCCCCATGTAAGCACCGAGCGCACGGGAATAATGATTACGCACAGAGAGCTTCGTGCCGCACCCCTGACACATCAGCGTGTCACCACTCACTCCGTCGTGAAGAGTGTCGCAATGCACGCAGAACACCCGCCGTTCGGGACCAACCGGCTCACCAAGCATGATTTCTCCACTACACAGGCCAGCCTCATCGGCAACTTTCGCCACTTTCGCGAGAAAATCCGGACGACCCGCTGCATACAGCCGGAGCCCTACCTTTTCACGTGCCAGACGATGAACCAGCCTTTCCAGAAGATCAGCGGTAGAGCGCATCTGTACATCACCCGTATCAGGCTCTACTTTGACCAGACTGCTGTGTTCGATAGTCCAGACCTCGAACACAGCAGGCCGCACACCTTCCGGAAACGCCAGCATCCCGTTTTCACGAACGAACAGATGACGCCGTCCATCGGTGTCGAAGGTCAGAGGCCGGTACGGAAGCTCACTTGTTCCCATAAGACCCTTTTCCTTTTCAGCATGATCGTGGATGGGAAGAGCGCGTCATCCTTTGACTGTCCGTTTCTTTTTCTCGGGATCGTCAAACGGCAGCGTGTGGGTCACACCCGGCAGTTCCACATCGCCGGAACGCACTACAATCCGTTTTCCCGCTGTGGCGTAAGGCACGTCCATCCGGGCCAGCGCCATTGATTTTCCTGTCAGTTTCGAAACCATGGCGCAGGTGACCACGCCCACCTTGCTCTCACCATCATAAACAGCCGCACCTTCCCTGGCCGCCACATCGCCATCCAGCAGCAAGCCAAAGATCCTGAAACGCTCTTTTCCCTTGAGCGCAAAATGCGCCGGAGCGCCACGGAAATGCGTCTTGCCGGGACTGACGGTAAAGTTCAGACCAAGCTCCCACAACGTATCTCCCGCCAGATCCTGTTCGAAAGGGTACATTTCTGAATTGTCATAGGGATAGAAAAGCAGATAACTTTCCACACGCAACAGATCGAGCGCGGTAAAGCAGACAGGAACAATCCCGTCACTCTTTCCATCTTCAAGAATGCTGTCCCAGATCAGAGGCGCATCCACACCCTTGCAGAAGATTTCATACCCGCGCTCTCCGGTATAACCCGTCCGGGAAATCATGACGGGCGCGCCGAAGAGTGTTGTCTGCATGTGATGAAAGTAGTTGAGCTGCCGAATGTTCGGGACATGACGCTCAAGAAAATCTACCGCCACCGGTCCCTGCAACGACAGATCATGCAGATCATCGTCGAACAGCATGACGGCGTTACGCCCCACAACCGCCTGTGACAGCATTTCATGCAATGACCCGGCTCCATGCACCACCATCCAGCTATTGGGACCGGTGCGGTAGAGAACACAGTCATCAATGAACTTGCCGGAATCATTGAGAGCGGTGGCATAGACCGAACGGCCTGGCGTAACTTTCTGGAGATTCCTGCTGGTAGCATAATCAAGAATGGCTGTTGAATGCGGTCCGACAAGATGGACCTTTTTCAGTCCGGATACATCCATCAGGCCTGCCTTCGTGCGCACGGCGACATGATGATCCCGAACATCGGTTGAATAACTCCAGGCTGTCGCCATGCCGTTCCAGTCTTCAAGGCCGGAACCAAGGGCACGGTGACGGTCGGCAAGGATGCTTGAACGCCAGCTTGTGGTCATGTTTGCAGTTTCTCCCGGCTCATCGAGCCTTCATTTCGAATTGAAATCGCAACAAATATCGCAAGAAAACCATGCAGTCCGATTTCATTATCGGAGATATAAGTTTTTCTTACAAAGAAAATATCACGGCAATAAAAAACCTTTCAAAGAGACTCAGGAGCTCATGTTGATAACCCCTGATGTCCCGAACTGTCTTCAGTCTGCATCCACCTTGTGCTTTGGATTGGCAGCAGGAGCGAGGAAAGCCTCGAGAGAGTCATCCAGCGCTTTCATCCATACCGTATGATGCGGAGGCGCCATTGTCCCGGTCAGAACGGAGGGATAACTGCGATCCCTGAAAGTCATGATGCCTTCAGCTTTATCATGCTTCCACTCCTTGAAGATCTCAGCCACCTTATCGAGATCAAACGCAGGATAATCAGTGTATTTCATCAGATCACGCACGTAATCGGTCTGAAAATCAATCTCCTGATAAGCGTCTTCAAGGGCTTCTTCACGCCTGCGCCATACATGCGTGTCCGCCGTCATATCCGCCGCCGCAGGGAGTTCAAGACGTCCCATAACTACATCGCGGGCAAACCAGGCCTGCGCATCAAACATGTTGAATGTGTAATACTGATCCTGCATTCCGAGATAAAGGAGCTTTGGGTTGTCGATCCAGCAGACACCCTTGTACAGGTCCAGCGGATACAGACGGTTATTTGTTTTCAGACGCAAGGCATCAGGCAGGAATGGAAAATGGTGCTTGTATCCGGTGCATAAAATAATGGCATCTATCTTTCGGCTTTCTCCATTACTAAAATAGGCTATGTTTCCATCAACTTTTTCAAGAAGAGGGTGTTCCGAGAACCCTTCCGGCCAGTCAAAGCCAAGAGGACGGGAACGATAGGAGAAAATGATCGATTTCGCTCCATACTTGTAGCACTGGGATGCAATATCCTCCGCAGAGTACGAACTGCCGACCAGCAGGATATCCTTACCCGTAAATTCGTTGGCATCCCGGAAATCATGGGCATGCAGGATACGACCGGGAAACAGATCGAAACCCGGAAAAGTCGGAACATTGGGTGTGGAGAAGTGACCGGAAGCGCAAATGACATAGTCAAACCGCTCTGAATAAACGTGACTGTTCGCAAGATCTTCAACTGTTACGGTGAAATTGTCTGCGTCAGCATCCCACTGTACATCCCGGACCGGCGTATTGTAACGCATATCGCCCTGCAGATCATCACGTTTCATACGCCCCAGAATATAATCGAGCAGCACGGCACGCGGCGGATAGGAAGGAATGGGTCGTCCGAAATGCTCTTCGAAGGAATAATCCGAAAATTCAAGGCCTTCCTTTGGACCGTTTGACCACAGAAAACGGTACATGCTTCCATGCACCGGCTCTCCATATTCATCGAGACCTGTACGCCAGGTGTAGTTCCAGATACCACCCGCCGACGGCTGTTTCTCGAAACAGACGATTTCAGGAACATCATGTCCCTGCTTGCGCGCCGTACTGAAAGCTCTCAGAGCAGCCAGTCCGCTTGGACCCGCCCCAATGACTGCTACCCGCTTTTTCGTCATGTTCGTCAATGCTCCCTGCTGGACGATCAGGCTCACTGGCCTCTTCTGTTCTGAGTGTATTTCAGGACCTGACCCGTGTTTTTTTCGGGTCATAAGCCGGAAAGGATGTAACGCTCACCGATATTCTCTTTTGAAAACCATCAAGCTTTCCAATTTCCAGCTTCTGTCCAATTTCAGCCATCGAGACGTCAACGCGCGCCAGCGCAATGCTTTTTCCCAGAACAGGAGAGTTGCATGCGCTTGTCACGACACCGATTCTGGCACGTCCTGAATAGACAGGATCTCCGTGATCAAGCCTGTCATTCATCTGGCTTTCCAATCCAACAAGGCATTTCCGTGGATTTTCTCGCCTGCTTACCAGCGCTTCACGACCGCTATAATCCTCAAGCTTGGCTGCTGGCACCGCAAAACCGATGCCAGCCTCAAACGGATCTGTCTCCGGGCAGAACTCGTAATTGGCAAACGCCAGGCCGGCTTCGATACGCAGCCAGTCGAGCGCTTCCAGACCCAGAGGAACCATTCCTTGCGGTTTCCCGGCCGTCCAGACAGCAGCCCAGACGGCAGAAGCCTGCCTGGGGTGACACCAGATTTCGTAACCAAGCTCTCCCGTGTACCCAGTCCGTGAAACCACAACCGGAATGCCGTCCGCCCCGCCGATACGCCCGATTGTAAAGCGGAACCATTTCAGGGACTGGATGTCTGGCTGTGTCGGGCAGGTCCAGATCAGGGAAGACAGAATATTCCGACTTTCCGGTCCCTGCACGGAAAGATTATGAAGCTGGTCCGTGGATGCCCGGATGCTGACGTGCAGTCCACGTTCATCCGCCAGAGCGCGGAGCCATTCGCCGCAATAGTCGTCACCACAGACAAGCCGGAACGCCTGCGGAGCCAGACGGAACACGGTTGCGTCATCGAGCATGCCTCCATGCGGATAACACAACGCCGTGTAGACCACCTGCCCCACAGCCAGCTTGCGAATATCGCGCGTCACGGCTGTCTGGAGCAGAAATTCGGCGTCCGGACCTGTAATTTCGAACTTTCGCAGCGCGGACAGATCCATCACACAGGCTTTTGTCCGGCAGGCCCAGTATTCGGCAACCGGACCAAAGCCTTCAAAATACGACGGCAGCCAGAAGCCTTTATATTCGACGAATTTCGCGCCCAGCGATTCAAGGCAATCGTGAAAACCACTTTGGCGCGTCATGACAGGTGGAGATTCGGGCGTCATGCGATGTGTCACCCCCTTGGGAAAGCTGTTACTCCGGTCGTAAATACGGATGTGAATATCGGTGGGCGTCCAGCCGTTCGCGGATGTCACGTCATCAGCGCATGACGACGACGCGCAAACGAGATCCCTCTCCGCACGAAGCAGGACATAATCTCCGGGTCGCGACCAGGGCTCTTCCCCTACGATCGTCCCGCATTCGAGAACCTGAGTGTTGAAAAAGAAATTGATAGCGGGCCACCCACGACGGGGAACGATACCCTCCCCTCCAAGCACGGCATTAAAGTTTTCAGTGCAGTTGGCATGACCGGGATAGCCGCTGTCATCATAATATTTAGCTGTGCAGGCCAGCAGGAACGCATCGTGACGACCGACTGTGTCCTGCACGATCTCGACCATCGGCAGCATCTGTTCATCGAGAAATTTCGCGTGCAGCCCCGGCCTCGGCATGGCGTTTCCCTGCACTGTGCGGGTTGCCGTCGCATCCAGCCCACACTCCGTGCCTCTCTCCAGAGCCAGCGCATCGAATGCGAGAAAATCGGAACATTGCCGACCTTCAACATCAATGATCTGTATATAGTCACCCTTGCGGACACGGTAACTCACAGCCGAGGCCGCAGGCACGCGTATTTCCTCCAGAATGGGCGCAAGCGGAGAAGGCAGACGTGACGTGGTGTTTGCCGGATAAATCGCCACATCTACCCGCCCGGGCGCATCGGAGCTTTCAGGCGTCATATCATCTGCGGGGACATCAACCACGATACTCCCATCCCGAAGCACATCGAAACTGACGATGTCTCCACGCGTTGATTTCTCGTCCAGCACGACAATGGAAGTCTCGTCTCCTTCGAGAAATTCCGCCAATGCATCGCTGGAAAAAATATGTGCCGTTTCTGCTCCCGAAGAGCATTCCAGCACGCCCCGCGCAGCAAATACGACGACTGGCTGCCCTCCATCGACCGCCAGAAATTCGAAGCGCTCACCAGCGGCAACCGAAAACTTCCGGGCGTTATTCCCCCCATTGATCCGATGAGAAAATCTTTCAGGGGTTTTCACAGAAAAATCAGTCATGATCGCCGCGCTCCATTACGTTGCCGATCTGGAATAAACGAAAGCATGTGGCGGTGATCACAACAATAGTGCCATTTGGCACCATTCATCCGGAGCATGATGGGACAATTTTCCGCTCACCTCCACTCCACGCCGGCTTCCCGCCTCCCATTCCCTTCAAAAAGAAAAATTTGATAAAAACAAACCGAAATCTGCGTCAGTCGAATCATCGACTCCACTGTGATACAAAAACATGATCCGTATATTTCGGATTCCCTCAAATCCTCCTCTACCCCTTTGCTTTTATAAGGAAAAAACATTTTCCCATCAGGAATGCTCAGAAAAACCAGCTAAGTCTGCATATAAATATCTCTTATATATGAGGAATACCTATTGCTGTTTCTGCCTTACGGTTACTAGGATTTGGTCGACTTCATTATGGAAGTGGAACAATGATCAGAAATCTGCTTTGCGCCTCACTGCTTGGCGGCCTCTGCCTCATGGGCCGATCCGCCATCGCTGCGCCAGAATCCCACGATCCGATCAAGCTCACACTCAATGACTGGACAGGCGAACTCATAACCGCCCATATCATGGGCGATATTCTGAAAAAAGCCGGATATAACATTGACTATGTGCCGGCTGATTACCTTGCCCAGTTCAGCGGAATGGAAAACGGCGACCTCACCGTCGCGCCCGAAGTCTGGGCCACGACCGCGCAGGAAGCTCTTCAGGCGGCCGTAAAAACCGGCAAGGTGGAGGATCTGGGTTCCTCCGGGATGCAGGCCCGTGAAGAGTGGTGGTTTCCTGAATATATGAAGGAAAAATGCCCAGGCCTGCCCAACTGGGAAGCCCTCAAGAAATGTGGAGAAGTTTTCAGCACGCCTGAGACCGACCCCAAAGGGCGTTATCTCGGTGGCCCTTCAACCTGGGGTGGCCATGATGAAGAGCGTATTGAAGCGCTCGATCTGCCGTTTGAAGTGGTCCATGCGGGCACGGACGCCGCACTGTTCGCCGAGCTGAAAAGCGCCTACGAACGCAAGGCCCCCATCATTCTATGGATCTACACGCCGCACTGGGTGCCCATCAAATACAAGGGCGAGTTTGTTGAATTTCCGCGCTATGAGCCGGGCTGTTACGAAAACCCAAGCTGGGGCATCAACAAGGACGCCAAGTATGACTGCGGCAAGCCGTACGGCCCCATCTGGAAAGCCGTCTGGTCTGGCATGAAAGACAAATGGCCCGGCGCCTACGCCATTATCAAGAATTACAAGTTCGACAACAAAACCATGGGCGAGCTTGATGCCCGAGTGGACCTCAACGGTGAAAAAGTCGAGGACGTGGCTCAGGATTGGGTAAACAAGCACGAAGCCGTGTGGAAGCCCTGGCTCAGCAAGTAAAGCATTTCCTCCGTACAGTCCTGATGGGCTGTCGGAGGCATCCCCTTTCCGCGGAAGAGAGACCTGATGCAGCATCCCGTACTGGCTTGCCGGCAAGTCAGCCGGCTCTATGGCGCACGGGCGTCCGAATTCATCAAAGACGGCCATATCACGACCGACAACGTGCAGACGCTTCAGGAAGCCGGGATTACTCCTGCAATCTTCAATGTCGATCTCGATATTGAACGCGGCAAGACCTTTGTCATCATGGGCCTGTCCGGCTCCGGGAAATCCACGCTCCTGCGCTGTCTGGCAGGACTTACACCGCCGTCGGCGGGACAGATCCTTTTTGAAAGCAAGGATCTTTTCGGATTTTCCGAAGCCGATCTGATCCAGATCCACCGGCATCAGATGGGAATGGTGTTCCAGCATTTCGCGCTGTTGCCGCACCTCACTGTGCTTGGCAACGTCGCTTTTCCGCTGGAGATTCAGGGACGGCCACGCGCGGAACGCGAGGAGATCGCACGGCAGATGATCCGTCTGGTCGGGCTGGAAGGTCGTGAGCACCGGTTTCCCGCCCAGCTCTCCGGCGGCCAGCAGCAGCGTGTCGGCATCGCCCGTTCGCTCGCAGGCGATCCGGACGTGTGGTTCCTCGATGAGCCTTTCTCCGCACTCGATCCGCTGATCCGGCGCGAAATGCAGGCCGAGGTCATACGCCTTCAGGGTATGCTGAAAAAAACCATCGTTTTTATCACGCATGATTTTGAGGAAGCCGTGCGCGTTGCGGACCGCATCGCCATCATGAAAGACGGGCTGGTCGAGCAGATCGGCACGGCGGAGGAACTGCTTGTCAGCCCCGCGACCGATTACGTACGCGCCTTCACGCGGGACGCGCCACGCGCCCACATTCTGACCGCCCGATCCATCATGACAACACCTCCCCCCGCTGGTCCTTTTGGCGGCGAAGTCAGCGCGACAGACCGGGTCATCTCTTTCGCCCGTCAGCTTGACGCCTCTTCGCTGCCACTGGCCGTCATCGAAGACAATGAAATCATTGGCGCTATCGACCGCGCCATGCTTCTGGACATTCTCATCGGTCCGAATGCGCAGGCAGTCGGCGCATGAAGAAAAAAGCCTCCCTGTCTAACCCTGCCATTTTTGGCAGACAGGTCAATCTGCGCCCTCTGCCGTGGCTGATCATCGTCATTCTGAGCTTCATTCTGGCGGAACTGCCGCATACCCTGTTTCCGCGCTGGATACAGAAATATCCTCCCGGATGGCGTCTCCCGCTGGCGGACTGGATTTCCGCCTTCATGCACTGGCTGACAGTGGACGCACATCTGGGACCGCTGACCGTGTCCGGCTTTACCCGTGCGCTCTCACGCTTCCTTGATCTGCCGCTGCAACTGGCTTCCATGGTGCTGGCGACCGGCATCCTGAAAGGCGAGGGCTCGGAAGCCGTCATGCTGTTTCCACCCGTGCCGTGGTTCGCCCTGATCATCGCGGTCGCGGTCCTGTCGTGGCGCATGCGTGGATGGCGTCTCGCCGTCGGCATGACGATCGGCTTCCTGTATCTCGCGGTCTTCGGACAGTGGACCAGCGCCATGGTCACACTTGCTTCCGTGCTGGTGGCAGCCCTGCTCAGCGCCACGGGCGGTCTCGTGCTTGGACTTCTGTGCGTCCGTTCACCTCTTTTCGGGCGCTTTCTCTCTCCCCTGCTCGACGTCGCACAGACCATGCCGGTCTTCGCCTACCTCCTGCCGATGCTGATCCTGTTCGGCTTTGGTCCTGTCTCCGCCATGATCGCCACCGTCATCTACGCCATCCCGCCGATGGTCCGGGTCACGGTTGTCGCCATTCAGGGCGTGCCTGACGAGTTACGTTCACTGGGCAGCATGACAGGCTGCACCCGCCGCCAGATGACATGGCGCATCCTGCTGCCGACGGCCCTTCCCGGACTGATGGTGGGGGTCAATCAGGTCATCATGCTTTCACTCAATGTCGTCATTATTGCCTCGATGATCGGCGCGGGCGGTCTGGGCTGGGATGTGCTCGGAGCACTCCGCCGTCTTGATATCGGCGGAGGTCTGGAAGCCGGTCTGGCCATCACGGTTCTGGCGGTGATGCTCGATCGTTTCGCGCAGGCGCTCGTACCTGATACCCGGCGCTCCACCCCGGAAAGCTCTCACCCACGCTCTCTTGTCGCAGGAACTCTCTTACTGGCGGGGCTGCTGTGGGTGGCCGCCGCCATCTGGCCAGCGATCGCACATTATCCTGACAGCGCACGCCTCTCGACCGGCCCGTTCTGGAATGATCTGGTTTCCTGGATCAATATCAACTTTCACGATCCTCTCGACGTGATCAAGACCTTCATGCTGCTGCACGTCCTCATGCCGGTGAAGCGTTTCATGCTGGCTCTCCCCTGGCCATGGGTTGTGACAATCATAACACTGGCAGGACTGCGGCTGGGCGGCATACGCCTCGCCCTGACGGTGGGGCTCATGTGCAGTTTCATGGCTGTCGTGGGATTGTGGCAACCGGCGATGATCACACTCTATCTCTGCGGGGTATCGGTCCTGATCGCCATGCTTCTCGGAGTACCTGTAGGGGTACTCGCCACACAACGACCCTGGCTGATGAAAAGCGTCGAAGTGTTTATCGACACGCTCCAGACGCTTCCGGCGTTCGTCTATCTCATCCCCATCGTCATGCTGTTTCGCGTCGGCGACTTCACGGCGATGATCGGCATCGTGCTCTACGCCATCGCACCGGCCATCCGCTACACGGCGCACGGCATCAGCCATGTGCCGGCGCCGCTCATCGAGGCTGGCATCATGACCGGCTGCACAAGCAGGCAGATCCTCAGACGTATCCGGCTGCCTCATGCTCTTCCCGACATGCTGCTTGGCCTCAACCAGACCATCCTTCTCGCTCTCTCGATGCTGGTGATCACGGCCCTTGTCGGAACGCGCGACCTTGGACAGGTCACCTACGCCGCTCTGTCCAAGGCGGATGTCGGACAGGGCGTGGTCGCGGGCCTGTGCGTGGCCTTCATCGGCATGATCTCCGACCGTTTCATCAGGCATTCAATCCGCCAGCCCGGCATGTAAGTCCTTCCGGCACATGGTCTTTCCCGCCTTCGCGTTCCCGTTCTGTTACAGGAACACGAAAAAGCATGAAAAATATTGAATATATTATAACCAGCACTGACCGTCCTATGGGGTTTTCATTGCAGAAGGACAATGATGAGTCTATTGTCGCCACCATTGATACGCGCAGGGGCCAGAGCATGACCTTGGCCGGAGACACAGTCCTCCTCGCAGGCTTCGACTTCGGTTCGACAACCAGTCGGGCGATGGCTGCATATGTACGACTTTCCATGAACTGCGTCACCGGCCGCATGGAATTCACGCAACCCGAACTATGCTACCGTTCGGAAGCCTGCTTCACCCCCTTTCGGGACGATCAGCAGCTCGACATCCCCGCAATCAGCGCCTTGCTCGACGGCTGGCTGGATGCAATCACATCCGAACGTGACAGCATCTTCTCCGGTGGCGCGATCATCACAGGTCTTGCGGCCCGGCAGGATAACGTCATCGCCCTGACAGAAGTCGTGGAATCCCGCATCGGAGCCGCAGTGGTCGCCACCGCACGCGACCCCATGCTGGAATCCTGGCTCGCCTTCATGGGAGGATGCGTCGATCTCTCGCACCAGCATCCCACCACAGGCGTGCTCAATCTCGATATTGGCGGCGGCACAACCAATGCCGCCCTGGGCATGAACGGACAGGTTGTGGCAGCGGGATGCCACTCTATCGGCGCACGCCATTTCCAGTTCGGCCGTGACGGCACCACACTCACGACGCTCTCGGCTTTCGGAAAGACCCTCTGTGATCATCTCGATTTTTCCCTTGCACCGGGTCACGCCGTTTCCGAACAGGACATCGAACGCATCACACACTGGTATGTGCGGGCGCTGGAAGACATCGCACAGGGTTCACGCGCCAGTTTCAGCAGCGCCTGCGGACTGTTTCACGAAGATTGTCCGTTCACTCCTTCCCTGCCACCTTCCACTCTGCTGACCTTCTCCGGCGGCGTCGGGGAAATGATCTACGCCGCCCTGAACGGACAGGATCTGCCGCCACGCGGTCTTTACGGTGACCTTGGCGCCGATCTGGCTCGTGGGATCATGGCGTCTCCTCTCCTCTCCCGCGATCTGCATCGGGCCGTCCCCGCCAACCAGGGACGGGCTACTGTTTACGGCCTGACCATGCACAGCACCGACATTTCAGGCGCGACGGTCTTTCAGTCCGAAAAAATTGGCCTGCCACTGCGGGATCTTCCGATCCTCGGCACGTTCGATATGCAGACGCCCGTCAGCCGTCTGAGCGACCTTCTCACCATCGCCCGCAGGCATCCCTCCGGCTTCTGCCTGAGACTGACCAGCGACACCCCTCCAAATCTTGCAACCATCCGTGCGACGGGAGAGCGCATCGCCACCGCGCTGGAAGAAGCCCGCCTTCCTTCCGATCTCCCGCTGATCATCCTGACCGACCACAATATCGGTCACACACTGGGCAGTTACATCACCCGCTGGGGCGCTCTGCCCGTCAACCTGATGGTTCTTGATGAAGTGCCTGTCCGCGACGCCCGTTTCGTACGTATCGGGTTGCCCCACAACATCGTCTTTCCCGTGTCCTTCTACGGCATGAGCTGACCAAACCGATAATGGAGACTGCTCCCATGGCCACTCTGATTTCTCTCGCGGAGATTCCGGTACCGGCGCCTCTTCCCGACGAGGACTACACAATCAGTCTCATGGACCGTGCCTTTACTTTCCATGGGCTGAAAGCGCTTCTGGGGGCAGCGGATATCTCCAAGGCGGGTGATCGCATGGCCGCCCTGACTGCGGCAGATGAAATGACGCGTGAGGCTGCCCGCGCCATTCTGTCCGGTCTGACGCTCAAGCATCTTTATGACCACCCGCTCACCACCGCGGATGGACGCATAGATTCCATCATGCGGGTCAATTACGACATCGACCGGGAAGCGTTCGACAGCATTGCCGCGCTGACTGTCGGTGAGCTGAAAGACCTGCTGCTGCGGGCTCCTGCCGCCGAAGTGCGCCGTCTGGGCCGAGCCCTGACCGGCGTGATGGCCGCCGCCCTCGCCAAGCTGATGGATGTGCATGAACTGATCCTCGTGGCGCGCAAGGCAAAGCGTTCTGCACGGGCACGCACTCTGGTCGGCGCACAGGGCACCCTTTCCTCACGTCTTCAGCCCAACCATCCGACCGATGACCTCTCCTGCGTGTCGGCGCTTGTCTACACGGGTCTCTCCATGGGATCTGGGGACGCCCTGCTGGGCATCAACCCTTCCATCGACACCGTCGAAAACGTATCGGCGCTGCTCACCCACCTGGATCTTCTGCGGCGTGAGACCGGCGCGCCAACCCAGATCTGTGTTCTGGCCCATATGAAGACCCAGATGGCCAGTCTGCAGGATGGCGCACCCGTGGAAATCCTGTTTCAAAGTCTGGCTGGCACAGAGCGCACCTTGACGGATGAGTTCGATGTAACCGTCGATCTTCTGGATGAAGCCTATTGCCTGATGGCCGGACAGGGGCCGCTGCGTGAAACCGCAAGCCAGTTCATGTATTTCGAGACCGGACAGGGCAGTGAACTGACCTACGCCAAGCATGAAGGCATGGACATGACCACCTGCGAGGCGCTGTGTTACGGCCTCGCCCGCCGGTACGATCCGTTCATGGTCAACAATGTGACGGGCTTCATTGGCCCTGAGACCCATCTCGATAATGTCGAGATGATCCTTTCAAATTTACAGGATCACTTCATGGGCAAGCTGATGGGGCTGCCGATGGGCATGGCTCCCTGTTACACCATGCACTCCGATATCTCGATCGAAGGCCATCAGATCGCCACCGAACTGCTGGCTGCCGCCGGGGCCAACTATTTCATGGACGTGTTCCTGACGGTCGATCGTATGCTCGCCTATTTCGATACATCCGGCCACGACGACCAGACTCTTCGTGAAATCCATAATGCGCGGCCCGCGGCGGAGTATCTCGAATGGGCGAAAACACGCGGTATCTTCACAGAGACAGAAGACGGCACGATCGAGCGTGGGCCGAACTGGGGCAATCCCCGTATTTTCTGTAGTTCGGAACTTGAATTCGACCGCCTTCTGGAACGTGTTCCTGCAGCTTACGGCTTTGACTCCGCTGGCCCCAGACCCGCCAATCGCGTCTCACGCGAGATTCGCGCCAATCTTGCCATCGGGCGTCAGGCCATCGCCGCCGAACTCGATGAGGCCCGCCTGCCTGATCTGACCTTCCGACGGCTGAAGACCCGGGCGTCCGACAAACAGGCGCATCTCGGCAATCCGGACATCGGTGCCTGCCTCGACGAAAGCAGCATATCCGGCCTTGCCCCTGAAGGGATGGATGTCCAGATCGTCGTCTCGGACGGGCTGAGCGCCGAGGCCATTCATCACAACATTCCTGATCTGCTCCCGATATTACTGGATGGCCTGCGCGCACATGGCCTTTCTGTCGGGCAACCCATTCTTCTGCCTCTTGGCAGGGTCAAGGTCGCGGAAGCCGTTGGTGAACTGCTCCAGCCGAAGCTTGTCATCAGCCTGATTGGAGAGCGCCCAGGTGGCGATGCACGGGCATCCCGCAGCATGTCGGCCTACTTCGCTTACCGACTTGCCGATGAAGACGCTCTTTCGAAAGCACGCGCCTACAGCGGCAACAGTGACATGAGCTATGAATACTCCGTCATTTCGAACATCTATGATGGTGGTCTCCCGCCTCTGGAGGCCGGAAGTGTGATCGCCGAAAAAGCCGTGCGTATCCTGAAGGCTTGTGCCGCGGGCAATCGTCTGGAAACCATGAAAGCTCCGACACAGCGTGAACCTGCCTTGTCTGAGGCATAGTCGGTCCTCTGCTGGCCAGCACAAGGAGAGAGCATCATGGCAACGCCTCTGGAAACCACAGGAGAAAATGTAACTCTTCCTGAAAGCTGGCTTGCCGCCACCGGAGATGTCGCGGCCAGGATCGGACGGCCGGACTTTCATAGGCGGATGCTCGGCCTGCTGGCTTCCCTCATTCCAAATCAGGCCGCATGGATCATCGCCTATGCGCCGGGCGTACTGCCGAACGTCCTCCACACAAATGATGTCGCATCCAGCGCGACCACCGACTACCATTCCACTTTCAGGTGCTTTGATCCTTTCTGGCATCTCTGGCGCCGTCAGACACAGGCACCGGCCGTTACCCTCTCCACTCTCGATTCATCCATAAAACCTGATGAATACACAAGAATATTCCAGAAAAAGCATGAATTTTCAGATGAGCTCGGATTGCTGCTTCCAGTGCAGAACAATGCCTGCGTGATGCTTTTTCTCCAGAAAGGAGAAAATCTTTTCACACGTGAGGAATTGCGCCTCGCCCATCTTGTCCAGCCACTTTTCAACGGCCTGCACCGGGCTCATGTCGCACAGACCCTGCGTCGTTTCAGTTCCAGCGATGCCCATGAAGACAATGGCTCGACATGCGGCTCGCTGGTGCTCGACCGACACGGCAACCGCCTTTATGGCAATCCCGCCTGGCAGGAAGCCGAAACAGTTTATGGTCCTGTGCTGCTACAGGCCATTTACAAACTGCTCCGCACATCTGGCCGGACGTGCCACACGGAACCGGAACAGTTTGTGCTACGCCTTGTCTCACTCCCTGAAGACTGCATGCTGGCACCGGGAGGGCGATTGCTGGTTCTCAGTCCAGTTCATTCACCTGCGATCTCCGATGATCTGCCTCATAAGGCTCTGAATCTGACACCGCGTGAGCGTGACCTTCTGCATCTGATCCTGCAGGGCCGCTGCACAGGGGAAATCGCCCAGCATCTCGGGATCAGCAAGGGCACTGTCAAAAATCACCGGCTCCGCTTGTATCGCAAGGCCGGCGTGACCTCCGAACGGGCTCTTATCACTCTTTCCCGGTCCATGAGCGGATGAAAAGAGTCTGGATCAGGAACAATCAGATGATATGGTTATGTGACAGGTAGACTTGGCAGCAACCAATGTAGTCCAGTTGATTGCAATCCAGCCGATGAGTTGAGCTCATTTTTTTCTGGAAGAAAAAGATTTCTATTTATCAGAAAAAATTTTATATTTTAGATATATTCCTTCCTCACACGACAAGGTGTTATTCTGATTATTTAAAAAACTAGAATAACACCTTATCGTAGAAAGATATTTTCAGAAACAGAGACCAGTTTCCAAAATCAGTTCACATCTTGAAACCCTACAGCCTACCACATTATTTTTCCACAGAGCCAATTTCATTCAACCACAACAGCCCCTGTCGCAAACTGCCTTGCAGCCTGAAGCGTATTTTGCAAAAGGCAGGCGATCGTCATCGGACCAACACCTCCGGGCACCGGTGTGATCGCCGCCGCACGCGGGCTCACCTCATCGAACGCCACATCACCCACCAGCCGCGATCCTGAATCCGTCTCCACGCGGTTGATACCGACATCAATGACAATAGCGCCTTCCTTCACCCAGCCGCCCCGCACCAGTCCCGCATGACCTGCCGCGACGACAATGATGTCCGCCCGACATGCTTCCGCGGCTACATCACGCGTTTTCAGATGCGTGACCGTCACGGTGCAGCCAGCCTGCTGGAGCAGACGCGCCATGGGCCGACCTACAATGTTCGAGCAGCCAATGACCACGGCGTGCAATCCGGCCAGATTAGGCACGACGGAACGCAGCAGCATCATGCAGCCCATGGGGGTGCATGGAACAAATCCGTCCTGTCGCCCAACCGCCAGACGACCCGCGTTTACAATATGAAAGCCATCCACATCTTTTTCTGGCGATATGGCGTCCAGAACCGCATCACGATCGATCTGCTCAGGAAGTGGAAGCTGAACAAGAATGCCATGCACCGACTGGTCGACATTCAGCTCCGCGATCAGGTCAAGCAGTTCGTCCTGCGTCGTGCTTTTCGGCAGATGGTGGGACACTGAACGCATCCCCGCCTCTTCCGTCGCCCGGATCTTGTTGCGAACATAAACGGCGCTGGCGGGGTCCTCTCCCACCATCACCACCGCCAGCGTCGGCATGACGCCATGCCGGGCGTGCAACCCCTGCGCCTGATCTCGGATATCGGCACGCAGTCTGCGGGCGAAGGCCTTGCCATCAATCAACTTGGAAACTGACACCATCACAGGACGCTCTCCCTATCCTTCAGGAGTTGAACACGATGGTCTTGTTCCCGTTCAGGATCGTCCGCATCTCGATGTGATACCGCACTGCCCGAGACAGAACCCGCCGTTCGATATCACGCCCCTTGCGGATCAGGTCTTCCGGGCTGTCGGCATGAGAGATACGCTCGACGTCCTGTTCAATGATCGGACCTTCATCAAGGTCGCTGGTCACGTAATGCGCTGTAGCACCGATCAGTTTTACGCCCCTCTCCCATGCCTGATGATAGGGGCGAGCGCCCTTGAACCCCGGCAGGAAGGAGTGATGGATGTTGATGCAGCGTCCTGAAAAGGCCAACGCCATGTCATTGGACAGGATCTGCATGTAGCGCGCCAGCACGACGAGTTCCGTCCCGCTCTCCCGGACGAGCGAGAGAATGCGGGCTTCCTGCTCCGTCTTCGTCTCTTTCGTGATCGGCAGGTGATGGAAGGGAATGCCATAGAAATCGACATCCCTGTAGGTCTCTTCAGGATGATTGGCGATGATCCCGACAGGATCGATCTGGAGCTCGCCAATGCGCCAGCGATACAGAAGGTCCACAAGGCAATGGTCGAATTTCGACACCAGGATCATGACCTTGGGACGGTAGGACTGACAGTTCAGACGGTATTTCATCTGGAACTGCTCTGTCAGCGTCTCGACAATTCCGCGAAGATCGGCTTCTGTGCGGCCATCTTTCACGATATCGAACATGATCCGCATGAAGAAGCTGCCGCTACCTGTATCGTCAAACTGCTGCGCTTCGGTGATGTTTGCACCAGCCTCAAACAGGGTCTGACTCAATGCAGCCACGATACCCGGACGATTGGGACAGCTCAGCGTCAGGATATAGCCTTTGGCGTCGGGAGAGAGCGTTGTCATACACAAATATCCATTTCTGAAGAAGAAAAACCGCTCAGTGCAACTGAGACATCATGGAACAGGCTTGCAGCGAAGCTCCGGAAGACAAAAAAGAGATAAGTGGGCGCGTCATCTGTCTGCCACATGATGACAGGGATATGCCCCGCCAGCGTGGAAGCGACGTGATCCTTTCCGAACACCGTCGGGTGCAGGTCAATCGGAACAAGCCGTGACATTGCCTCCCGGACACCAGGTCCGGACAGTTTCATGATGCTGCGGCTGTCGCTTTGCGATGTCAGCGCACAGACGTCGCCACAGACTTCACGAAGCCGGGACAGCAGGCCCGCGCCTTCCTCGGCAACGGCCAGCCACTGACTGGGGCCGCTCCACAGGAACGAGCATCCACCGTCCGCGCTCGCTACGGCGCGAGGCTGATCAGGCAGAATGACGCCGAACGCCTCGTGAATCCTCTTGACGAGTTCATCACGCCCGACACCCGAAAAGGCGCCCAGACTGACAATCTCGGCAAGCGGCGATTGCGCACAAGTCATCGCACCCCATCGCACAGGACCGTGCGGCACAGGCAGGACGGGAAATAACGGATCAGCCATGGAGACGCTCTCCTTTGGGATCGACAAACACCGGCTCGACAACACGGGCCGCAATGACTGTTCCAGCCAGCGGATTATGAACCGATACGATCTCGCCCTGACGGGCAGGACCATTACTCAGGAAACCAAGACCAATCCAAGACCCGACGCCAGGTGACCACGCGACCGAAGACAGCCATCCCTGATCCGAAGCCGCCGTGGGAGACGCTCCCTGTGGCAGAAGATGCGAGCCTGCGACAAGCATGTCTTCGGGATTGACCGGCTGAATACCAACCAGTGTGGGCCGGGCAGGGTCCGTCAACGCAGGCCGCTGCGCCATCCGGCTGCCGATAAAATCCTTCTTTGTGGACAGCAGGCGCCCCATGCCCAGATCATGCGCCGTGGTCTGACCATTCAGCTCCGGTCCGGCAGGATGCCCTTTTTCAATACGAAGCACGCCGAGGGCCTCCGTGCCGTAAGGCGCAATCCCGAATGGCTCGCCCACCTTCATCAGTTGTCGTGCAAGCGCATCACCATAGCGGGCAGGGACAGCCAGTTCATAAGCCAGTTCGCCAGAGAAGGAGAGACGGAACAGCCGAGCGGTCACGCCACCACAGACGGTCAGTTCCGCAGCCGCCATGTAAGGAAAGGATTCATTGGAAAGATCGAATGGCGCATCGACTATTTTTTCCAGAACGGCTCGCGACTTCGGTCCAGCCACGGCAATCTGCGCCCATTCATCCGTCACCGAGATGAACTGCACATCAAGCTCCGGCCACAGCCACTGATGACAGAACTCAAGATGAGCCATCACCCCGCCCGCATTCGCGGTCGTGGTCGTCATCACATAGTGGTTTTCCCCGAGACGGGCCGTGGTGCCGTCATCATAGGCGAACCCGTCCTCGCGCAGCATCAATCCGTAGCGGACACGTCCGACAGCCAGTTTCAGCCATGCATTGACGTAAACCCGATTGAGAAACTCCGCTGCATCCGGGCCCTGAATGTCGATTTTGCCAAGTGTGGTGACGTCACAGAACCCGACGGCCTCACGCACCGTAAGCACTTCGCGGTTGACCGTCTCCAGCCAGCCTTTCTCGCCGGAACGCGGGAACCACTGCGCACGCAGCCACAACCCGTTCGCGGTGAAGACCGCACCCTGTTCTTCCGCCCACTGGTGCGTCGGCGGCAGTCGCGTTGGCTTGAAATGTGTTCCCCGATGCGGACCGGCCAGCGCCCCGACGGCAACCGGTTGGACCGGCGGTCGGATCAGGGTCGTTCCTGTCTGCGAAATGGTGCGCTCCGTGATCTCGGCAAGGAGCGCCAGAGCATTGATATTGGATGTCTTGCCCTGATCGGTCGCCATGCCAAGCGTCGTGTAGCGCTTGAGATGCTCAACCGAGACAAACCCTTCCCGCGACGCCAGCGCAATGTCCTTCGCCGTGACATCGTTCTGAAAATCAACGAAGGCCTTGGCCTTTTTCGAGGACGACACCCCCTTGAGCGCGTGGAACAAGGCACGGATGGCATACCGCGTCGGCTCGGTTTCCGGCAGTGCCGGCAACATCGCATCAAAGCCACAGGCAACAGCAGCCCGCTGTCCGGCGACGGCACCGTCATGAAGCACTTCCGTCGCGTCGAACACACCGGCAGCGGTCCCTGCGGCGACCATGCCCGATGGGAGAGTGGACGGAAGAAACGCACACAGATCGTCATGCCAGACAGGACGATTTCCCTGATGCGTGGCCAGCCCCACATTGGGCGACCAGCCCCCCGACATAGTGACCAGATCACACGCGATGGATCTGGTCTTTCCGGACGCATCCCGCACGAGGACCGCTTTTACACCAGAGTGGCCATAGCAATCGGCAATAGCGCCGCCGGGGAAGAAAGCCGCCCCGCACTGACTGGCCACCTGCGCGCCATCGCCCACCCCGGCAGGCCGGGAGTCCACGATGGCAGCGATGGCGACACCGACCCGACGGAGATCGAGCGCCGTACGGAGACCATCATCGTTGCATGTGTACAGCACAGCTTTTCGGCCCGGCGTCACTCCGAACCGGTTGACATAGGTGCGCACGGCCCCCGCCAGCATGACACCCGGCCGGTCATTGTTCGGGAAGACGACAGGGCGTTCGATCGCCCCTGTCGCCATCACGCACTCACGGGCCACGATCCGCCACAGGCGCTGACGCGGCTGGCCTTCCTTCGGGATTGCCACATGATCCGCCACACGTTCCAGCGCGCCATAGGTGCCGCCATCATAGGTGCCGAACACGCACGTCCGCGTCATGACCCGGACATCCGGCATACCGGCCAGTTCCTGCCGGACCTGCTCCGCCCACCGCCAGCCGGGCCTGCCATCGAGTGTCGCACTCTCGTCGCGCAGGCGTCCTCCCAGCAGGCCATCCTGTTCGCACAGGATCACCCGTGCGCCGGAATGTCCCGCAGCCAGCGCCGCCGCAAGCCCCGCGGGACCAGATCCAACCACGAGCACATCGCAAAATGTCGTGGCTTTTTCATACAGGTCTGGATCGGCTTCGTCCGCCGCCCGTCCCAGTCCGGCCGCCCGGCGGATCATGGGCTCATACAGCTTTTCCCAGAAGGAAGCCGGCCACATGAAGGTCTTGTAGTAGAATCCGGCCCCAAGCACGGATGAGAACAGGCCGTTCATACCCAGAGCATCGAAGGCGAGACTGGGCCAGCGATTCTGGCTGGAGGCATTCAGACCGTCAAACAGCTCGACCACTGTGGCGCGGGTATTGGGTTCCCGCCTTGCCCCGTCACGAAGTTCGACAAGAGCATTCGGCTCTTCCGGTCCTGCCGAAAGCAGACCGCGAGGCCGGTGATATTTGAAGGAACGCCCGAAGAGGCGCACGCCATGCGCCAGCAGGGCGGATGCGAGCGTGTCGCCCGGATGGCCGGTATAGGGTTTCCCGTCAAAAGAAAAATGAAGTGTCCGACTGGTATCGACACCGTTGCCGCTTTTGACGCGAAAGGTCTGTACGGGAGCACTCATGATGCCTCTCCCTCGCCTGCATCTGTCTGACGCTCTGTCAAAATCACATCACGGGCATTGCGGACATCGAAAACCTCATGAGTGCGCGTATCGCGCGTCACCACAAGCCAGGAACGGCAGCCAGCGCCGTGATACCATAACTCCTGATGACGCCCGCAGGGATTGTCACGCAGATAGACATAATCCACCCACGCCTGCTCGCTGCCATCAGCGGCGGGTCTTCGAACAGAGGCATCGCCCCGGTAGGTAAATTCCTCAAGGCCACGGGAGCCACAGGAAGGACAGGTCAGACGCATAGGAACCTCAATGCAGGTTGGGCTGCGCGCCCATGCCTTTTTCATCAATCACTGCACCGCGTGCAAAGCGGTCCAGACGGTATGCCGTCGCGACAGGATGCGGTTCGTCCCGCGCCAGAAGGTGAGCGAAGCAGAGCCCGGAAGCAGGCGTGGCCTTGAAGCCTCCGTAACACCATCCGGCATTCAGATAGAGACCCTCAACGGGCGTGCGATCAATGATCGGGCTTCCATCCATCGACATGTCCATGATACCGCCCCAGTGACGCAGCAGCCTGACACGACCGATCCGCGGCATCAGGGCCATACCGCCTTCGCAGACATCCTCGATCACGGGCAGATTGCCGCGCTGGGCATAGGAATTGTAGCCGTCGATATCACCACCGAAGACAAGACCGCCCTTGTCGGACTGGCTGATGTAGAAATGCCCGGCCCCAAAAGTAACGACACAGTCGATAAAAGGCTTGAGGCCTTCACTGACAAACGCCTGCAACACATGACTCTCGATCGGCAGCCTCAACCCCGCCATCGCAGCAACACGCGAAGAATTTCCTGCGCAGGCCAGACCGATCTTTCCCGCGGCAATAAAGCCTTTTGTCGTCTCGATACCGACAGCCCTGCCCTGCTCGATCCGGAAACCCGTCATCTCACAGTTTTCGATGATGTCCACGCCAAGACGATCCGCCGCCCGCGCGTAACCCCATGCCACGGCGTCATGACGCACCGTCCCGCCCCTGGGCTGGAACAGACCACCCCTGATCGGGAACCGGGCATCATTGAAGTTCAGAAAAGGAACTTTTTCCCGCACCGCTTCAGCATCCAGCAGGGCGGCATCCGCACCATGCAGGATCATGGAGTTGCCGCGACGGATATAGGCCGCCCTCTGCGCGTCGTTATGGAAAAGGTTCAACACGCCACGCTGACTGACCATGGCGTTATAGTTGATGTCCTGCTCCAGCCCTTCCCAGAGCTTCATTGAACATTCGTAAAAAGGCTCATTGCCGGGCAAGAGATAGTTGGAGCGCACGATGGTCGTGTTGCGCCCGACATTGCCGCCACCGATCCACCCCTTTTCCACGACAGCAATCCGTTTGCCGCCATAGCGTTTCGCAAGATAATACGCCGTCGCCAGTCCATGACCACCGCCGCCAACAATGACGAAATCATAGGCGCCTGACGGCTCGGCCTTGCGCCACGCGGGCTTCCAGCCTGTGTTCCCGCGACACGCTTCCCGCAACAGGGAAAACAGGGAGTAACGGTTGGTCTGCATGATCTTCCCACGCTCTGTGCTTCATCTCGTTTAGAAAACGATATGGCTTGTGACAGAATAATTTTTTCTTATAATAGATTATGGCTCTCACGGACCTGCCTTTCGACCTGTCGTCGCTGAATGTTTTCCTTGCGGTCTGTGAAAATGGCAGCATGGCGGCTGCGGCACGGGCATTGTCTGTTACTCAGCCCGCCATTTCCCAGACCATTTCCGAACTTGAATCCCGGCTTGGCACCAGACTGTTCGACCGCAATGTGCGCCCTCTCGCCCTGACCGCCACAGGGGCTGTCCTGCGCCAGAATGCTGCTGGACTTCTTGCTGAAATGCGCCATATCGCGGTGGGCATTCAGGAAATGAAGCATGGCCGCGTTCCCCAGTTGCGCCTTGGTGTGGTGGATTCACTTTCCCGCGCCGTCTCGCCCCATCTCTCGGAATTCATGTATGATCGCGTCGGACGCCTTGTGGTCCACGCCGGCCTGACCGAATCCCACGGCACCTCCCTCCTCACACGCCAGATCGATCTCGTGATTGGTGTCGATGAAATGGAGGATATCGCCGGTCTCGAACGCTGGCCGCTGATCGAAGAACCCTATCTCCTGCTCTGCCCGAAAAACATAGAGCCTCCAAGAACCACTGACGACCTGCGCAGACTCTTGCTCAGCCGTCCTTTTGTCCGCTTTTCACAACGCTCACGTACCGGTTCGGAAGTGGAACGCTACCTCCGTCGACTGCGGATCGAAGTGCCCTTTCAACAGGAATATGATCTTCCGTTTGGTGTTTTTTCAGCCTGCAAGACCGGTGGTGTCGCCATCACCACCCCGCTCTGTCTGTATGAAGCGGGTTTCAACGCCGGATGCGGCATGGCCTGTCATCCATTGCCTGTCGGGTCTTTCCACCGCCATCTCACGCTTGTCGGACGCCGACGGGAGTTCGGGCGTCTTCCCCTTGATCTGATGCTCTATCTACGTGACTGCCTGCGCGCGGGCGTCATGAAGGACCTTGTTGCTCTCTTTCCTGAATTCAGCGATCAGATAAGGATCCTATCCTGAGATCCAAAAATACCTGTCGCTGGAGACCTGAACTTAATGGCAACGCCCCGCCGGACTTCTCAACGCAGGACAGTCACCACCCAGGCCGATGACCTTGCCACAGGGTCCTCCGCCACTCCGGCGCGCGAACTCACCCTTGAGGAATCACTGGGCGCACAGATCCGGGAAAAGCGCCGCAAGGCGGATTTGACAGGCACCGAGCTTGCAAATGCAGCGGGCATCTCTCTGGGCATGCTGTCAAAAATCGAGAACGGGCAGATATCGCCTTCCCTTGCCACGCTCCAGTCTGTTTCCCACGCCCTGAACATCTCACTCAGTCAGTTATTCGCCACGGCTGAAGAGCAGCGCGACTGTTCTTTTGTCCGTGCCGGCCAGGGTGTGACAATCGAACGCCGGGGCACGAAGGCAGGCCATCAGTACAATTTGCTGGGACACCTCCTCAGCGGTCCGGTCGTGGTGGAGCCTTACCTCATCAGTCTGCACGAAGGTGCTGAACCATACGTCAGTTTTCGTCATGATGGAGTCGAGGTGATCTACATGCTGACCGGTCGGCTGATCTATCGCCATGGAGAGCGGACCTACGAAATGGGTCCCGGCGATACTCTGATGTTTGATAGCCAGGCTCCGCATGGTCCTGAAAAATTTCTTACGGAATCAATAAGCTACCTTTCGATTATTACCTATCCACGACATACCGACTGACAGAGGAATCCTTTCCTGTGGAGAAAACTTTATTCTTTTAAGTTGACAGTTTTGATCCCGTTCTGTTTAGGATCGCCATCATCAAACACTCTTCGGAGGTTTTCACGATGTGTGGCATCGTTGGTCTCTTCATTAAAAACCCGGCTCTACAGCCGGAACTGGGTCGTCTGACGTCCCTCATGCTGAAAACCATGACCGAACGCGGGCCGGACAGCGCCGGGTTCGCCGTCTATGGTTCTCCAACGTCAGGCCAGCGCAAGATGACTGTCCGGGGCATCTCGGCAGAGAATCTCGGTGACTTTGAAGCTGGTTTTCTCAAAGCTGCCGATGGTAGCGCCAGCGTCGCCAGACATCAGGATCATGTCGTCCTGACCTATGCTTCCGACCTAGAACCCGCCATCCGCGCCTTCGTTAACGGGTTTGGACACGACGTGCACTTCGCATCAAGCGGCGAAAGCATCGAACTCTACAAAGGCGTCGGTCTTCCGGAAGATGTAGCATCACGTTTCGGCCTGGAAAAAATGCAGGGCACGCACTCCATCGGCCATACCCGCATGGCGACGGAATCCGCAGTCACCACAGCAGGCGCACATCCCTTCTCCACCGGCCCGGACCAGTGCCTTGTGCATAACGGTTCGCTCTCCAACCACAACACGCTTCGCCGTCGTCTCGTCAATGAAGGTCTGACTTTCGAGACGGAAAACGACTCTGAAGTCGCGGCAGGCTATCTCTCATGGCGTCTCGCCCAGGGGGACAAGCTCGATCAGGCTCTGGAATCCTCGCTGAAAGAGCTTGATGGTTTCTATACTTTCGTTGTCGGAACCCGTGAAGGGTTCGCCGTGCTGCGTGATCCTGTGGCCTGCAAGCCAGCCGTCATGGCCGAAACAGATGACTACGTGGCTTTCGCATCGGAATATCGGGCCTTCGCTGACCTGCCCGGCATTGAAAACGCCAAGGTCTTCGAACCCGAACCCCAGCGCGTCTATCATTGGGAGCACGCTGCATGAGTGGCGCTCGCAACACCCGGATCTTTGATCTCAGCACATCAACCCTGCGTGAACTGAACAGCACACTTCAGCAGGAAGGCGCCGAGGGGGCGTGGGAAATTCATAACCCGGCCGGACGCCATTCATTGGCGGTCGGGCTGACACAGCCCGTTTCCATCACCATTGACGGTCATGCCGGTTACTACGCCGCGGGCATGAATCAGCGCGCGAACGTCGTGATCAACGGCAATGCCGGACAGGGTGTCGCCGAAAACATGATGAGCGGCAGCGTGCATGTGAAAGGCAACGCCAGTTCCAGCGCCGGCGCTACCGCGCAT
This sequence comes from Acetobacter aceti, assembly GCF_002005445.1. NCBI lineage: Bacteria > Pseudomonadati > Pseudomonadota > Alphaproteobacteria > Acetobacterales > Acetobacteraceae > Acetobacter > Acetobacter aceti. The sequence continues at coordinate 536,051 of NZ_CP014692.1, read as the reverse complement.
GGCGGCCTGCTGGTGATCGACGGAGATGCGGGCGCACGCTGCGGCATTTCCATGAAAGGCGTTGACATCGTCGTACGCGGTTCCGTGGGACACATGAGCGCCTTCATGGGGCAGAGCGGCAACCTGGTCGTGTGCGGGGACGCCGGAGAAGCGCTTGGCGACTCTCTTTACGAGACACGCATCTTTGTCAGAGGCACGGTGAAAAGTCTTGGTGCGGACTGTGAGGAAAAGGACATGACGTCCGAAGACCGCCAGATCCTCACCGACCTGCTTGCAAAAGGCGGAATCACTGACATCAAAGCGGATGAATTTCGCCGCTATGGTTCGGCTCGCAAACTGTACCATTTCCGCGTTGACAACGCGTCCGCATACTGAGGCAGTCATGACTGAAAACCATCACGATGTGACGAAGACTTTTCCAAGGTATTCGGCGACATTCGACGAATTCGCCATCTCCCAGATCCAGCGGGCGGCGGCAACCGGCATCTACGATATCCGGGGTGGCGGCACCAAGCGCAAGCTCCCTCATTTTGATGATCTGCTGTTTCTTGGCGCGTCCATGTCGCGTTACCCTCTGGAAGGCTACCGCGAGCGTTGTGGAACAGACGTCGTTCTCGGCACACGTTTTGCAAAGAAGCCCATCCACCTCAAGACACCGGTGACCATCGCCGGCATGTCTTTCGGCGCACTGTCCGCTCAGGCCAAGGAAGCCCTGGGACGCGGCGCCAGTGCAGTCGGCACATCCACCACAACTGGTGATGGCGGCATGACGCCGGAAGAGCGTGGTCACTCCTCAACACTGGTCTACCAGTATCTGCCATCCCGTTACGGCATGAATCCTGACGATCTCCGCAAGGCGGATGCGATTGAAATCGTTGTCGGACAGGGTGCGAAACCGGGCGGCGGCGGTATGCTGCTCGGTCAGAAGATTTCTGCGCGTGTTGCAAAAATGCGTGATCTTCCCGAAGGCATTGATCAGCGATCAGCCTGTCGCCACCCTGACTGGACCGGCCCGGATGACCTTGAGATCAAGATCGAGGAAATCCGGGAAATTACCAACTGGGAAAAGCCGATTTACGTCAAAGTCGGTGCCAGCCGTCCTTATTACGATATCTCCCTGGCCGTGAAATCCGGTGCGGATGTTGTCGTGCTCGACGGAATGCAGGGCGGAACCGCCGCCACGCAGGAAGTTTTCATCGAACATGTCGGGCTGCCCATTCTGGCCGCCATCCGACCGGCCGTACAGGCTCTTCAGGATCTCGGGATGCACCGGAAGGTGCAGCTCATCGTCTCGGGAGGCATCCGTACCGGAGCCGATGTCGCCAAGGCGCTCGCCCTCGGTGCGGACGCTGTGGCCATCGGCACGGCGGCGCTGATTGCACTGGGAGACCAGAGTCCTGATCTTGCGGCTGAATACGCGAAACTTGGCGCAAAACCAGGCACCTATGATGACTGGCAGGATGGCCGCGATCCGGCAGGAATCACGACGCAGGACCCCGAACTCGCCAAGCGGCTGGATCCGATCCTAGGCGGCCGGCGTATCGCGAACTATCTGTCCGTGATGACGATGGAAGCCCAGACCATCGCCCGGGCCTGTGGCAAGAGTCACCTGCACAATCTGGAGCCGGAAGATCTCGTCGCCCTCAACATGGAAGCTGCCGCCATGACGCAGTTACCGCTTGCCGGAACCAACTGGTATCCGGGGAAAGCTGGTTTCTGAGGAGTTTCACGGATATGCCGCCCCACAGTAATCATCGTGGGGCCGTCAGAGGAAATGGACCACCCCTATGGCCAACAGTCAGCAGAATACGGGTAATCTCGCAGAAATAGCCCGCGAAAAGAATATTCGTTATTTTCTCATCTCATTTATTGATCTGCTCGGCGCCCAGCGCGCCAAACTCGTTCCGGCATCTGCCATCACCAGCATCCAGAAAAATGGAGCCGGTTTCGCAGGTTTTGCAGCCTCGTTCGATATGTCTCCGGCAGATCCCGACCTTGTCGCGATGGCTGATCCAGGCTCGCTCATTCAATTGCCCTGGAAGCCAGAAGTCGCCTGGCTGGCCTCCGATCTGATCATGCATGGAGAAACCGTTACACAGGCACCACGCAACACGCTCAAACGTCTTGTCGCCCGGGCGGCGAAAAGCGGAATTGAAGTAAAAACCGGTGTCGAGTGTGAGTTTTTCCTGATTACCCCGGATGGGCAGCAGGTAGCGGACGAGCATGATTCATCCACCAAACCATGCTATGACGCGTCTGCGCTTATGCGTCGTTATGACATTATCGCAGAATTGTGTGACGCCATGCAGCATCTGGGCTGGGAGCCCTATCAGAACGACCATGAGGACGCCAACGGCCAGTTCGAGATGAACTGGAAATACGCGGATGCTCTGGTCACCGCGGACCGTCACGTTTTCTTCAAATTCATGGCCCGCGCAATCGCCGAGAAACACGGACTGCGTGCGACCTTCATGCCGAAGCCATTCATGCACCTGACTGGAAATGGCTGTCACGCCCATATTTCCTTGTGGAAAGATGGCGAAAACATCTGTTATGACCCGCAGGATCCGCTGGAAATTTCAAAAACCGGCTATAACTTCGTAGGCGGGCTCATCCACAATGCCGACGCCTTGTGTGCCATTCTCAATCCTGTTGTGAATTCCTACAAACGTATCAATGCACCACGCACCGTTTCCGGCAGTACATGGTCACCTAACACCGTAACTTACTCGGGTGACAACCGCACTCACATGATTCGCGTACCCGGAGGCGGACGTTTCGAAATGCGCCTTCCCGACGGCGCCGCCAATCCCTATCTGCTTCAGGCTTCCCTCCTTGCTGCCGGACTGGACGGAATTGAAAACAAGCGTGACCCCGGAAAGCCTCTCGACATCAACATGTATACGGACGGCTACAAGGTCACGGAAGCCAAACGTCTGCCGTTAAACCTTCTCGACGCCATGAGAGCTCTCGAGAAATCAACAGCCCTGCGCGCCATGCTGGATGATGGTCTTGTTGATCCTTATCTCAAGCTTAAAAAAATCGAATGGGATGCGCATTGTGGTCATCTGTCTGAATGGGAGCGGATCTCAACCCTCGACTGCTGATCGTTCCAAGTCTTCTGATGTTTATTTGACAATCATCAGAGCCGAATCTGCATTTTCTGTCTGAGTCGTCATTTTTATTGTTGCAGAAACGGAATGTTCCATGCACGAATTGAGAAGTTTCTCGTGACCCCGCGAGGCTTCTCATTTGTCGTGAGCAACGATGTGTTGACCTCAGATCCTGAGCATGTCCGTGCTTCAGGATGTCACGTCTTATTCCTTCCAAACATAGGACAACAGACGCGCCATGCCCTTACGATCTCTCGTGTTTTTTCTGTCGTGTTCATTCCTGCTCATGCCGACGGCATTCGCGGCTGATCCGGAGCCAGCCTTCAATACCGGCGACATGGCCTGGATTCTCAGCTCGTCGGTTTTTGTTTTTTTCATGCTCTTTCCCGGCATCTGCCTTTTTTATGGCGGCATGATCCGCAAGAAAAATGTGCTGAGCATGTGTATGCAGGGTATCACCGCAGGCGCAATCATCAGTTTGATCTGGTTTATCTGCGGATACAGTCTTGTCTTCACGGCAGGCACCCCCTTCATCGGTGGCTTTGACAAGGCGTTTATGAATGGCGTGACCCTCACCTCCTTTCTGCCCAACATTCCGAACCTGCCGGAAGTGCTGTTCGCCATGTTCGAGCTGACTTTCATCGCCATTACACCGGTCATCGTTCTGGGAGCGACTGTTGAACGCTTCAAGTTCTCCACATCCATGGTGTTCATGGCGCTCTGGGCGCTCCTGATCTACTGCCCGGTGGGCCACATGGCATGGGGGCCTGATGGTTTCCTCGCATCCACAGGCGCACTGGATTTTGCAGGCGGCCTTGTCGTGCACGTCACAAGCGGATCATCGGCCCTGATCGCCGCCATCATGCTGGGACGTCGTAAACCCGACGGTATCAGCAGCATGGCGCCAAGCAACATGGCCCTCAACGTGCTGGGCGGCTGCCTTCTTTGGGGCGGCTGGTTCGGCTTCAATGGCGGGTCCGCTCTGGGCGCCAACGCAACAGCGGGCATGGCGCTTCTGAACAGTCAGATCGCCGCCTGTGCTGCTCTCGTGGCATGGGTTCTGGCCGAATGGAAACTACACGGCAAACCGAGCCTGCTCGGAGCCATTTCCGGCGCCATTACGGGTCTTGTGATCATCACACCGGGCTGTGGTTTTGTGACGCCCTTGGGTGCGATGATCATGGGTGCGATTGGCGGCTTGGTGTGCCTGTGGGCTGTGAACGGATTGAAGCACCGCTTTGGATATGACGATGCTCTCGATGTCTGGGGGATCCATGGTATCGGTGGTGGTCTTGGCGCTATCCTGACCGGCATCTTCGCTTCGTCAGCTATTGGCGGAGACGGCAAGGATGGCCTGCTTTACGGCAACTGGAGACAGGTCATCGTGCAGAGCCAGGACACGTTACTTGTGGCCGTGTACACGATGACGGTAACAGCGGGTTTGCTCTTTATTCTCGACAAAACCATGGGATTACGTGTTGACCCCGACGTTGAGCTGGAAGGGCTTGACCTCGCAGAACACGGCGAAACCCTTCACGCCTGACAGAACGGGGCCACATCCGAAGATGTGGCCCTTCCTGCTTCAGATTACCTTCGTGTCTTCGCTTATTTTTCCAATGCATCCTTCGCCTGATACCACTTCTCAAAAAATGGCACGGCCATCGGTGCGAGGGCATGGAAAGGATGCGAAGGAAATCGCAATCCTGTAAATTCCGAAAAACCCTCAGATTTCCCAACAAGTTGCAGGGCTATCTTGCGACCGAACCAGGTGGAACGCGACACGCCCGTTCCACAATATCCCATCGCATAATGAATACCGTCCGGTGTACGCCCCAGATGTGGAAACTCATCAAACGTATAGCCAATGCGTCCCGACCAGGCGTGTGTGACCTCCACATCGCCAATGTGCGGAAACACCTTCAGCATATCCCTGGCCAGATGAGCATAGGCGCGTGGATCCATCTCCCCGGCATTTCTTCCCGCGCGACCGCCCCAGATGATGCGCGGCTCATCCGGCGCTTTACGGAAATAGGAGAAAACACGAGCAGAATTGCCGTAGACACGTCCGGACGGAAAGAGCGCATTCAACCGCTCTCCACCCATAGGGGCCGTGGCGATCAGGGAAGATGTCACCGGAACAATCCGTTTATGACAAAACTTGTTGAAATCCTGACGGTATCCATTGGTCGCAACGATGACATTCCGTGCCCACACTGGTCTACGCTGCGTATGAACACAAAAGCCACCGGCTTCGGGCTGCACAGCAATCACTGCTGTATGTCCTATGATCCGTGCACCGGCTTTTATAGCCGCATTCGACAGGCCCGCATGATAGAGACCGGGGTGAAGTGAAGCATCCTGAGGCAGAACCGCGCCGCCAAAGAAATAATCAGTGTCGATTTCCCGATGCTGCTCCGACCGGGGAACCATAAAGGAATCCACTCTCGCGTGCCGTCGCAAATCTTCCATATCACGTGACATTGTTTCATAATGCGCCGGTCGGACAGCACCACGGAATCGGCCGCACCGCATGAAGAAGCAGTCAATTTTCAAGTCCTGAACAAGCGCATCGATATGGTCAAGCATCGCCACGCCCTCACGCAGCATGGCTTCCGCTTTTCTGACACCCATCATTTCAATGAGCGTTGCCACTCTGAATTTCTGGTTGCCTGACCCGACCTGACCGCCATTGCGTGTCGAGGCGCCAAACCCCGGACGCCCGGCTTCCAGAACAGTCACGGAGCGCCCTTCGCGGGCAAGTGTCAGCGCCGCCGACAATCCAGTGAAGCCTGATCCAACAATGACAACGTCGGTTTTTTCAGGAATTTGGGCTGCATCCGTCGTCTCCGATGGCATCGGTCGCCACCAGTAGGGCTCCATGACAAGTTCGGAAGCGCGCCCTTTTGCCAACTCATTTAGCGTAGTCACGAATTTTTGCACCGGCTCGATTCCCGCAACAGCAGCGATTTCTTTTTAAAGAAAATATATTTCGTATTAGGAAACATATGCCGCCTTGATAGTCACATCAATAGCGCTGGTAGTTCTCTCAGTGAGAGCCCTTTTGGAAATTCATCATCTGGCGGTGAGTCGGCCTTACGAAGCACATACATACCCCCGAAAAGGCCGGCTTTCCGCTATTTTTCCATTGATGCAGAGAATTGATTTCATTCCATATCGGGACTCCAAGCCTTTTCCAAAAGGGCTCTGAGGCATCGTCATATTCATATCGATGATGGAGCAATCAGCAAGTGCGGCACTATTATTATAAATAATCTGCAAAAGAACAAAAACCACAACTATAAATTAATCTGACTCACTCTATATAATTCTTATCTCACCCCAATATATCCCCCGCTGAAAGCCTGTCTCCAGAAACGACTTCGGGATCACCGACAGGATTTGTTACCGCGATCGTACAACCTGAACAGGTTTTCTTATGCTTCATCGAACTGCCCAAAACCCATAGTTTCATCGCTCCAGCAGAAAATTTTCTGTAAACACGACATCTTTCATCAACAAATCACCACTCAATATCACCATATAAGATCGTTATTATTTCATTTCAGTTTCGAATATACGTGGGCTTTTCGCAATCCAGCCGAATCTTCCGTATTATTAAAGCATCCCGCATCAGCAGCGCCTCAATTCTGCATTATCGACACATCTCTGTGATAAATTCATCACAATACTTCACTTCATGATGACCACACGATTTCTCGATGTGACGAAACATAAATATACGTGCAGCGTATGTATTAGCTGCCATGCAAGAGCAGCATAGGTTTCGACGGCGTCAGGCTGCAAAAAGAATGAAAAACAAACATCACATCACACTTTCCTCCTCCCCATCTGGAAAACTGCGCGGTTTTCCTCTTCGGCATCTGGTCCTCTCGACTATTCTGAGCGGGATTCCCTGCATATGTGCAGTGTCCGCCATGGCTGAGACGGCACCCAACGCCAATGTGAACCACCAATCACAGATCCCAGAGGAATACCGCGGCACTTCCGGAATCTTGCCTGGCCAGGCCAAAAAGCCGAATCCTTGGAGCAGCAGCCTTCTGCCTCCACTGGAATCGCGCCCGGAAAACTATGCCCAGCCGCAGACTCTGGCGCTGACAAAACAGCAGCTCAATCCGGCACTGCTGCACCAGGGACCATGGGGCATCTTCAACTCCAACACTGGCGCGGCGTCCGGCTGGGGCACTGTCGGCTATTACGCCGTGTCCCGCTGGGCGGAAGACTGGTCGAACCTGCGGGACAAGAAGAACCGCATCGATGTGATGGATCCCCTGAAATACATCCCGCTTAATGACAGCGGCTCAATCTATCTGTCGTTCAGCGGCAATTTCCGTCAGCACAATTACTATGACCAGCGGGCGGGCTTCGGACAGACCAAGAAAGACCCGGCCTATCGCAACAACTTCCGCTGGAACGTCGGCGCCGATCTCCATCTGGGCGAACATGTCCGTCTCTATGGCGAACTCATGAGCGGTCAGGCAGGCGGCACGAATTATTATGGCTATAATAACGGTCGTTGGCGCAGCAAACTCGACGCGCAACAGGCCTTTGTGGAAATCAAGGGCCATCTTCTCAACGCCAATATGGGCGTCATGGTCGGAAGGATGACCTTTTTAGATGCACCGCCCTACTTCACCGCCGGCTCTGTCTATCCAACGATTCCCTATTCATGGAACGGTATCCGCGCCTATTCATTCTGGAAAAACTTCCGGGTGGATTTCTTCGATCTGACCATGACCAACTGGACATTGAAGAATGTCCCATTCAGCGATCAGGTCGGATACAGAACAAGACTGTTTGGCGCCTACACCTCCTACGCCGTCCCGTCATTCACTTTTCTGGGTAAAAAAAGCCAAGTTTTCGTCGACACCTACTATCTTGGCTTCCTTCTGGCGTCTGCTCAGATTGCACAGCAGAAAGGCGTGCTGAACGGCTCCACACGTCGTGACACGCCCGGCATGCGTGTCTGGGGCAATGCCGGACCGCTCGAATTCTCCCTCGGCGGCTCGTGGCAGGGGGGCTATTTCAACGAAGCCAATCACGGCCCGTCCCGCGCCGTCAGCGCCTACTCTTTCAACGCGCAGGCCTCGTGGCGTTTCGCCAAATGGTGGGGACGCCCGGCCATCGGCATTCAGGCGGATGACATCTCCGGCGGCGACTACACAAAAGGCCGGAACAGTTCGTGGGGCAGCTATATGTCGCCCTTCGTGCCCTCGGCCTACTATCTGGATATAAGCACCTATCTGGGCAACCAGAACCTGATTGATGTCGGGCCGATCCTCACCATGTCTCCCACGCCCAACACCACCCTGCTGGCGAAAGTCCCCGTCGTCTGGCGCAACAGCACCAATGACGCCATCTATTCCAACCCGACGGCCGCTTACGGCCTTCGTCCGCATGGCGGCTATACAGCCACACTCCCACAGGCCAGTTTCACATGGCGCGCAACCCGCCACATTACGCTCAGCCTTGACGGCGAATACATCTTTGCCGGCAAAGCGATGATCAAGGCAGGCGCTTCGTCCGGCGCTTACGTCCAGAGCAACCTTGAACTGACCTTCTGATCCTGTAACGCATCGGAACCATCAGCAGCCTGCCACCACCATGCAGGCTGCTCACTCAAAATTGCTGAAGGGAAATCTTTGTGATCTCCCGGATTCCAGTCAGTTGATCCACATTCTTTCTGTCGCTTTTTTCCGGGATATAAGCCGCAATGACACCATCCGCTCCCGACCAGATGACCAACCTCCAGCGCCTGCGGGGTATCTTTTCCGGATCGGCAGGCAATCTGCTCGAATATTTTGACTGGTATGTCTATTCGGCCTTCGCTCTCTACTTCGCGCACGCCTTCTTCCCCGGGCACGACCACACCGCCGAGCTTCTGAACACCGCGGCGGTCTTCGCCGTAGGCTTTCTGATGCGGCCCGTCGGCGGCTGGCTGATGGGCGTCGTCGCCGATCAGTATGGACGCAAACGTGCTCTCACCCTGTCGGTCGCCGCCATGTGCATCGGCTCGCTGGCCATCGCCCTGTGCCCGACCTATGCCCAGATCGGCCTGGCAGCGCCGATCATCCTCGTTCTGGCGCGTCTGGTTCAGGGGCTGAGTCTGGGTGGAGAATACGGCGCTTCGGCGACCTATATCGCAGAAGTCTCGCAGCCCGAGCATCGTGGCTTCTGGTCTGGCTTTCTCTACGTCACCCTGATCACGGGGCAGCTCGGGGCGATGGCCGTGCTCCTCCTCATGCAATATCTGTTTCTGACACCAGAGCAGATCAACGCATGGGGCTGGCGCATCCCTTTTCTGCTTGGCGCCGCCGGAGCCGTTCTGATTTTCTGGCTACGTCGGAACATGGAGGAGAGCAGCGCCTTCAAGAAATCCGAACAGGCGCAGGAAGGCGGCGGCCTGAAAGTCCTGCTGCGTCACAAGCGCGCCGTGATGACGGTCGTGGGCCTGACGCTCGGCGGGACGGTCGCGTTCTACACCTACACCATCTACATGCAGAAATTCCTCGCCAACTCACTGGGCTTCGGCAAGGACGAGGCGACGCTGATCTCCTCCGCCTCGCTTCTGGTCTTCGCGGTGGCTCAGCCTCTGTTCGGCGCCTTGTCTGACCGTATCGGCCGCAAGCCTCTGCTGATTTCGTTCGGCGTGCTGGGAACGCTCTGCACCGTTCCTCTGATGACCCTGCTGGCTGACACCCATTCCAAGCTTGGAGCCTTTGCCCTGATCACCGTCGCCCTGCTGATGGCGTCGGGTTACACCTCGATTAACGCCATTGTGAAAGCCGAACTCTTCCCGACGCGTATCCGCGCCCTGGGTGTCGCGTTCCCCTACGCCGTCACCGTGTCGGTCTTCGGCGGCACGGCGGAATATATCGCGCTCTGGTGCAGACACGCGGGCCATGAAAGCTGGTTTGCCTGGTATGTCTCGGCCTGCGCCTGCTGCACGCTGATCACTGCCCTGACCCTTCCCGCACGGGGATCGACCCTGCCGGATAACGGAAACTGAGTAGACCGATACGCGTTTTGTGGAAGGAGAGCCGCATAAGTCGAGAACGGTTCGCAGTTGGCTTCCCTCCACGATTACGTCATGGTGCCCGACCATGAAGGAGCCTCTCCAATGAACAAACACGCCCATATCGCGCTTGAGTCGCTTCTGTCTCGCGCCTCCACCGATGCCCTGACAAAACCCGCCCCCAAGGGTGAAGAGCTGGAAACCATTCTCTCAGCCGTCATGCGTGCGCCCGACCACGGCAAGCTGCGCCCCTGGCGGCTGGTGGTCGTCAAAGGCGACGCCCGCGTCAAACTCGCCGAAAAGATTGTCGAGAGCATGAAGCGGCTTCATGCCGATCCGGACCCGAAGAAGCTTGAGAAGCGCTACAAGCGGTTTTCCACCATGCCGATGACCATCGTTCTGGGCATGCATCTGCGTCCGGATGACAAGATTCCCCTGCTGGAGCAGGAACTCGCGGTCGGGGCTGCGGGCATGAATCTTCTGAATGCCCTCCATGCGGCCGGCTATGGCGCGGTGTGGGTCTCCGGCGATGTCGCCTATGATCCCGTGCTGGCGGAAGAACTCGGCTTTCCGGCCCCGCATGCGCTCGCAGGCTTCTTCTTTGTCGGCACTCCAGAGAAGACGGACCATGAACCCAGACGCCGCCCTGTCGCGCCTTACGTGGCGGACTGGACGGGCGAGCCGGTTTCCTTCGACGCCGACAAGGATTAAGAACTGGTCGTCATGAGCATCTTTTCCGATCATGACATGACCTCCGAGCGGGACGTAACCATCGTTGGCGGCGGCCCAGTCGGCCTTGCTGCCGCGCTGGCTCTGGATGCCGCCGGTGTCTCCGTGGCCGTTCTGGAGCGCGCACCCGGTGCGGTCTGGTCTGAACCGGCGTTTGATGGTCGGGAAATCGCCCTCACTTACCACGCACGCGCATTGCTCGAACGGCTGGGCGCATGGCGTCACATTCCGGACAGCGTCATCTGCCCGCTGAACGAAGCCCGTATCGAAACGGGTCACGGCAATCATCCCCTGATCTTTGAAGCGGACCATCCTGCCGGAACGAAGGAAGCGCCTCTGGGCTGGCTGGTGTCGAACAACATGATCCGCCGCGCCCTTTACGCAGAAGCGGCGGAGCGGCCGGGTATCACGCTCCTGCCGGACATAGCGGTCGAAACCGTGCGGCAGGATACCGATACAGCCGTGGTCCGCTGTCAGGGAGCCCGGCCAGGCCGGGTGCGGTCCCGCCTGGTCATCGCCGCCGATGGTCGGTTCTCTCCCACCCGCCGCCGGGCTGGAATCGGCGCCGTAATCCACGATTTCGGACGGATGATGATGGTCTGCCGCATGGCGCATGACCTGCCGCATCACAACGTCGCGCTCCAGTGGTTTGCCGAAGGGCAGACCATCGCGCTTCTGCCGGTAAACGGACGCGCATCCTCGCTGGTCCTGACGCTTCCCCCGGCGGAAATCCAGCGCCTGATGCAGACCGAACAGGATGCGTTCAACGCCGAGATCATGGAGCGCGTTGGCAACCGGCTGGGCAGCATGCGGCTGGTCAGCACACGCCATGCCTATCCGCTCAAATGCGTCTACGCCCACCGCTTCGCCGCCAGACGGCTGGCGCTTCTGGGAGATGCGGCCGTCGGGATGCATCCGATCACGGCGCACGGCTTCAATCTGGGCCTGCGCGGCGCGGAAGTTCTGGCGGGGGAGGTCGAAGCGGCCTTCTCCCACGGTCAGGATATCGGTTCGGCCTCGGTGCTGCGGCGTTTCGAGAAGAAACACCGCACCGCCACGATGCCGCTTTTCGCCGCCACAAACGGAATCGCGACGCTTTATACGCATGACGCCGCACCGTTCCGCCTGCTGCGCAGCCTTGGCCTGCGGGTCGCAGACGCCCTTCCCCCGCTGAAATCAGCCGTAACGGGCATGCTGATGGATCGCTCGCCCGCAGCCTGACAAATGGCAAAGCAGACGACCGAATCCTGACCGGGAAACTGTTTGTCAATTTTTGCACGGCAGTGTGTCTCCAGAAGGAGACGTCTGCCGTATGGACAACACGACCTATATCGCGCTGTCACGCATGGACGCCGAGCAGCGGGCCATGAGCGTGCTTGCGAACAATCTTGCCAATGGCTCAACCGCCGGGTTCAAGTCAGGCCACATTCAGTTCGCTGATTACCTTTCCAAACTGAAGGGTGGTTCGCACGCTCCGGGTGAAAATCCGGAAGTCTATGTGCAGGATCGTGCGACCTACCGTGATTTCACGCAGGGCGCCCTCCAGCAGACAGGGAATCCGCTCGATATCGCGATTACCGGCGAAGGGTTCTTTTCCGTGATGACCACGCAGGGCGTACGTCTGACCCGTAACGGCCGCTTCCAGCGCCTGTCAGACGGTCGTGTCGCGGACGCCTCCGGCAACAGCCTTCTGGACCGCACAGGCCAGCCCGTCACGTTGCGTCCCCAAGATCGCACCATCAGCATTTCCTCGGACGGGACCATGTCCACGGAAAACGGCGTCGCTGCGGAAATCGGCCTCGTGCGGGTGGCCAACAATTACGACCTGCACGGGGAAGGCAATGAGCTTTTCAAGGCGGACACTCCGACCACGCAGATGGAGGTCAAGGAGTTCCGGCAGGGCATGCTGGAGGGCAGCAATGTCAACATGATGAGCGAGACGACAAATCTTGTTGAACTGCAACGTGATTTCCAGATTACAGCCAATCTTGTCGAGAGCGAATCCACGCGTCGCCAGAATGCGATCGACAAGCTTACCCAGACCCAATCCTGATCTTGTTCCATCCCGATCTGACACAGACGAAAGCTTACCGACATGATGCGTTCTCTCGACATTGCCGGAACCGGCATGCAGGCCCAGCAGACGAATGTGGAGGTCATCGCCAACAATATCGCCAACATGACGACGACGGGCTTCAAGCGTCGCCGGGCGGAATTTCAGGATCTGATTTATCAGGATATCCGCCGTGTCGGCACGATGAGCTCCGATAGCGGCACGCTTGTCCCTGCCGGTGCGCAGGTCGGACTTGGTGTGCGCACTGCCGGCATCTACCGCATCAATGCGCAGGGCACTCTGGAGCAGACGAGCAACAGTCTTGATCTCGCCATCGAAGGCCCGGGTTATTTTCAGGTCACCCTGCCTTCCGGTGAATATGCCTACACCCGTGACGGCACATTCTCTCTTTCCGACACGGGACAGATCGTGACGGCGGATGGATATCCGGTCAGTCCCGGCATTACAGTTCCGAACAATGCCCAGACCGTCACGATCGATCAGACCGGTCAGGTGCAGGTGACAGTGTCCGGCCAGACGCAGTCCACGGTTGTCGGCCAGCTTCAGATGGCGACCTTCCAGAATGAAAACGGTCTGGCTGCCATGGGCCAGAACCTGTTCACCGAGACGCAATCATCAGGCAACGCCATCACCGGCACGGGCCAGAGCGTTGGTTTCGGCGATATCCGTCAGGGTTATGTTGAAGAATCCAACGTCAATGTGGTGACCGAAATCACGGATCTCATCACGGCCCAGCGTGCTTACGAAATGAACAGTAAAGTCATCACCGCTTCCGATGAAATGCTGCAGACACTGACAGGACTGAAATGAGGTGCATAGCCTTTCATTTTTTTGCCGCATGCATTGTGGGAGGATGTCTGGGCACATCCTCCGCAGATGCAGCAAGCCTCCGCCGGACAAGCGTGCTGCATCATCCTCAGGTGCGACTTTCAGATCTTTTCAACGGAATTACCGCCGATCAGGACTGCGACCTGGGACCAGCCCCGGCTCCGGGACAGAGCCTCACCATAAGCGCTCCCCAGCTTCAGGCTATCGCCCAGCAGTACGGCATTGACTGGCCTGAAATGTCTGAACTGGCTCAGGCAACCCTCACGCGCGCCAGCCATACCGTGTCACATGACGATATCATGCCCCTGATTGTTGATGGCCTTAAAGCCAAAGGCGTTTCCGACAGCGCCACCATCGACGTCACAAATTTTTCGGGGCCAACCGTCGCCGCAGAACTGGCAAATTCCCCGCGATTGTCAAATATTGTCTATGATGCTGCGCACGGCAGGTTTTCTGCTTTTTTTTCCATTACATCTGACAACGACACGCAGTCGTTCCGTGCGGATGGAACCGTCAGTTCCCGCGTAGAGGCTGTAACGGCACGCACAGATCTGTCGGCAGGGCAGATTATCGAGCAGTCTGATGTTGAAATTGCAGAGATTGATTCACGGTCCCTGCCAGCGCGCGCCATCCTGGATCCCGCCGATATCATTGGCCAGTCTACCCGACGCGCCATTCGTGCGCATACTCCCCTCACCTCCGAGATGACATCGCGTATAGACCTTATTGAAAAAGGCTCACCTGTTATTCTCGATGTTTCATCATCCGGTCTTCATCTTACCGCCTCCGGAGTGGCGCTGGACTCCGGCGCGCAGGGAGAGCGCATCCATGTGCTGAATCCCACATCACGCATGATTGTTGTCGGCCAGATTATCGACAGAACACGCGTCGCAGTAACACCAGGAACTACTCCAACCCCTGCCGATTTCAAAGATTTACGCTCTGCCGGGGTCAGGCCACAGAAAAATATCTAAAAATTCCCTGATTGGATCAGATTTTTTTCATGAAACGCTCTCTATTGCTTTTCTCCTTAATCAGCTTGTCAGCCTGCAATGGCGGCATTGGCAGTCTGAGCGAAATCGGTCATCCACCCGCAATGACGCGCACGCAGGATCCCACCCGCGATACTGCCTACAGACCTGTCACAATGCCTATGCCTCCCTTGCAGCCTCCGCCGGCTGAAGTTGCCAGCCTCTGGCGACCTGGAAGTCGGGCTTTTTTCAAGGATCAGCGGGCCGCACAGGTCGGAGATCTTGTGACCGTCATTGTCGACATTACTGACAATGCCACAATGGTTGACAATACAAGCGCAAGTGGCGGTGGCAGTGAAAGCATGGGCATACCGAGCCTTTTCGGTTTCCATGGAAAGGCCGTTTCGCATATCATTGGATCAGGTGCTTTTTCCACATCCAGCAACAACAGCAATACAGCTGCTGGCCGGATCAGCAGAAACGAAACCGTGACTGTCCGGGTAGCAGGCACCATCACACAGGTTCTTCCCAATGGGAATTTTGTCGTGGTGGGGCGGCAGGAAGTCCGTGTGAACAGTGAGCTCCGCGAATTGCAGGTCACGGGCGTTGTCCGGCCTCAGGATATCACAGCAGACAATACAGTGACTCACGATCGCATGGCTGAAGCCCGAATTTCCTATGGTGGCCGTGGACAACTCTCCATTTTGCAAACACCACGCTACGGACAGCAATTAATTGATGCTATTGCGCCGTTCTGACCATAGACATGAAACCTGCCTGCTCACCGTATCCGGGCAGGTAGGCTCGATACGCAATGACACTCATTGTGCTAAGGGAGACAGCGCTCTTTTATTCTGGGTTTCACCTCTTTAATTCAGTGAGGTTAGGGCCTGTTATGGCTTGATCCAGTCTGCAGCGGCAGCGATGTGTATGACCGCGAGGAACGACGTTGCTGTTTTTTCGTATCTGGTTGCGACAGCGCGCCACTCCTTGAGGCGAGCCCAGAGGTTCTCAACGAGATGCCGACACCGATAGGCCCATTTTGGGCAGGCGACCGGCCCATCGCGTCGTTTCGCGGGAATAGCGGGCCGGGCTCCCATGTCCCATATCCGTTCACGCATGGCGTTCGATGCATAACCCTTGTCCGCCACGACCCACAGGGGAATGGCGGGAAGGCTGTCGAGCATGGCTAGTGCCAGGAGCAGTTCATGAGCCTGTCCGGGGGCCAGCGCAAAACCGAAAGCTTTTCCATGTCCATCAGCGATCACGCAGACTTTCGTGCCATAGCCGCCGCGAGAGCGGCCAAGTGCTTCACGATGATCTCGCTCTTCGAAAGAGGCCCCTTTTTTTGGGCTCCCGCCGCCTTGTGGTGAGCCCTGATGTTTGTGCCATCCAGAAAAGTCATACCGAGCGCCACGCTCTGTTGGTCCTGAACCCGTTCGAGCAGGCGTTCCCACACGCCCAGTTTCGCCCAGCGGATGAAAAGTTGTGCCGCCCGCCACCAAGGCCCCAGTTTAGCGGGGATGCTCCGCCATTTCGCGCCATTCTCATGGCGCCAGAAAATCGCTGCTATCGTGCGCCGCAGATCATGGGGCGGCGTCTTACCCCTTGGGCGAACCGCTTCAATCAAAGGTTCCCAGATCGCCCACGTCTCATCCGTAAAAGTGCCTGTTCCGTCTCCTTCTTCCACTCTTACAATATGGGATGAAATTCAAGATCTAACAGGCCCTAGCCTGAGACAGCCTAGCTGTTTAATCCCGTGGTTTGCTGGTTCGGGTTATGTATGAACCGTGATGGTTCTTTTTCCCCCTGCTGGCAAATGACTTCGTAATGAATTAAGGAAATTCCACTGGGCCAGAGTTCAGTGGAATTGCTCTAGCGGCGACGGAACAGCAGTTCCAGATCGTTGCGCGTCAGCCTCACCCACGTCGGTCGTCCGTGTGAGCAGGTGCCCGCACGCGGCGTTTCCTCCATGCGTCTCAGCAGCGTATTCATTTCCGGGATGGTGAGATTACGGCCCGCCCGGATACTGCCGTGACAGGCCATGCGGGCAATCACCGCATCAAACCGTGCATCCAGAGTGGGTGTTTCCTCAACGCTGGCGAGGTCATCCGCGTCCAGCTCTTCCGCCAGATCCCGCAGCAGATTCACGGCTGACGCATTCCCGAGCAGGGCGGGTAAAGATCGGACAAGTACCGCGCCCGGACCAAAGGGCTCCAGATCGATCCCCAGTTTTGACAGGGCCTCGGCGCGCGATACCAGCAGATCCGCCTGACTGCGTGAAAGTTCCACTACATCTGGCACCAGCAGGCGTTGAGCCCGGATAGTGCCGGAGAGGAACTGCTCGCGCAGAACTTCGTGAGTCAGCCGCTCATGCGCAGCGTGCTGATCCACCAGCACCATGTTGTCATCAGCGGTCACAGCAATGATGTAGGTGCTGAGCACCTGCGCCACAGCAGCCCCGAGAGGGTGATCTGTCTCCGGGCGGGTGGTCGCCGGAGAGGCAGGGTGTCCCTGCGGACCATCTGGCTGCAAAGGGAAAACAGGAAACTGGCTTCCTGTCTCCCTGTCGTGCGGCATCGTCGCCAGTCGGCCCGCATCAGGTTGGTCGGATGCGAATGTGCGGGCTGCGGGTTGAGCACCCAACGCCAGAAACGGCTCGGCAAATCCTTCCGAGCGCGGAGCCTCCGGCGGGTAGACAACACGCACGGATCGGGAGGGCGCGGAAAAACCTGGGCGCACTCCAGCGGTGCCCGCTCCCAGCCCAAGCGCCCGCGTGATGGCGCCGATGACCAGTGACCGCACCCCGGCCTCGTCCGCAAAGCGAAGTTCCGTCTTGGCGGGATGGACGTTCACATCGACCTGCTCATAGGGCAGCGACAGATTGATGACCGCGACAGGATGGCGACCGGACTCGATAACGCGCCGATAGGCGACCCGGATGGCCGTACGCAGCAGTGGATCGACCACGGCGCGACCATTGACCAGCATGAACTGTCCGGCTGTCGTCGGCCTGTGAACGGACGGACTGCACGCAAAACCGGACAGCTTCATGTCGCCGCGCACGCCATCCAGCTTCAGCAGGCCGTCCGCATCCTCGATCCCGAGCAGCGCCGCAGCCCGTGCCTC
This sequence comes from Acetobacter aceti, assembly GCF_002005445.1. Lineage (NCBI taxonomy): Bacteria > Pseudomonadati > Pseudomonadota > Alphaproteobacteria > Acetobacterales > Acetobacteraceae > Acetobacter > Acetobacter aceti. Next base: position 518,174 of record NZ_CP014692.1, on the reverse strand, counting down.
CAGCGTTTCGGCAGGACGATCGAGGATGGTGCGTCCATCCACTTCCATGAAAAACGCCACGTCGGGAGCCGTCAGCGCCAGACGGCGGACCGCCGCTTCCGCGTGTGATCCTTCCACGCGGGCGCTCTTGAGAAATTTCCGTCGGGCAGGCGTGGCGAAGAACATGTCTTCCACCAGAATCGACGTGCCTTTTTCGCCCGAGCACGGTTCGGGGGGAGAAATCTCACCGCCCGCGACATGGATACGCCAGGCGCAGTCACTGTCAGCCTTGCGGGACGTGATGGTCAGACGCGCCGCTGCTCCAACGGACGGCAGCGCTTCCCCCCGGAAACCAAGGGTGGCGATCCGCACCAGTGTCTCGTCGGAGAGCTTGGATGTGCAGTGGCGTTGGACGGCGAGCGCCAGTTCATCAGCCGTCATGCCGACGCCGTCATCCGTCACGACAATCCGGTCGGCGCCACCATTGACAATGGCGACGCGGATACGCTGCGCCCGGGCATCCAGCGCGTTTTCCACCAGTTCCTTGAGAGCGGCGGCAGGGCGCTCGATCACCTCACCGGCGGCGATGCGGTTGATGACAGCATCGGAAAGCCGACGCAGGACGGGCTGGAAAGGAACAGGTTCGGACATGCTGGAAAGAGTCTAGCCCATTCGGAGCGGTGGCGGAATCATGCTTTACCTCCTGATCGCGATAAGGCACGACGAGGCGCATGACCCGTATCTATATTGATGCCGACGCCTGTCCGGTAAAAGACGAAACCTACCGTGTGGCGGAACGCTACAAACTGCCCGTTGCTGTCGTATCGAACCGCATGATCGCCATTCCTGACTCGCCGATGATCGAACGTGTCGTTGTGGAAGCAGGACCGGATGTCGCCGATGACTGGATTGCGGAACAGGCGCAGGAAGGCGATATCATTGTCACGGGCGATATTCCTCTGGCGGCGCGCTGCGTGGAAAAAGGCGCGCATGTGATCGACTCGAAAGGCAAGGTGCTTGACGCCAGTTCCATCGGGATGGCGCTCGCCATGCGTAACCTGATGACCGACCTTCGTTCCGCCGGGGTGGAAACGCCGGGCGGGCCTGCCTTCAGCAAGCTGGACCGCTCACGCTATCTTTCCGCGCTCGATACGCTGGTGGTGCGCCTGCGGAAGCCACGCTTCCGTATGCCTGTCGCGCCGATATGACACTTTGATGCGAGCCCTTCCGGAAATTTATTTTCCAATGCGAATCAGCACGACTGATTCCGTACATGCCCCATGGGAAGGACAGATAACTGCACTCTATTCGAGCATAGAAAAGACTTTCCTCACGTTTTTTTCGACTTCATTCGAAATTTCCAAAAGGGTTTTCAGGGGTAGATATTTTCTAAAAACGAGAACAAACATTTCAAATAATAAATTTTTCTACTGAACACTCTCACGAAAGCGTATTAAAAATCCAGATTTCCGATTCACTCACCTCATCAATACTGAATTTTATATTCAATTTTTCAGAAATCGGCTTATTTTATCATGAATTTTTATAAACACATGTAAATGCTCTCAAAACGGCACCAGAGTATTCTCGAACATGTCCGCGCAGGCTTCCCATGTAAACCGTTCCGCATGGGCACGGCAGGCAGCGCGATCGCCATTCAGAGCCTGCATGCAGGCAACCCGCAGATCATCATTGACAGCCCCGACGCACCCATCCGCACCGGCAAGGATGTCCTTTGGTCCTGTTACATTGTAGGCCGCGACCGGCGTGCCGCAGGACAGTGCCTCCAGAACAACCAGTCCGAACGTATCTGTCAGGCTGGGAAACACGAACACATCGCCGCCCGCATAGGCCGCCGCCAGCGCGCCTTCTTCCAGCCGTCCGGTAAAGATCGCCTGCGGGAAATTCTTTTCCAGTGAGGCGCGATGCGGGCCATCACCCACAACAACCTTTGTGCCCGGCAGATCGAGAGACAGAAAAGCCTCGATATTCTTCTCGACCGCCAGTCGGCCGACATGAATGAAAACAGGACCTGAAATTCCCAGTTCCGTCTTCCAGTCTCTACGAGGCTCAGGGGTGAAACGTGCGAGATCAACCCCCCGTGTCCAGGGAACCAGACGGGTGAAACCGCGCGCAGACAGATCTTCACGCAGGCTGTTGGTCGCACCCAGGGTGCCTTGTGCCTTGTTGTGGAAATACCTCAGCAGCGCATAAGCCAGCTTCAGCCCCCAGCCCAGACGGGCCTGAACATATTCAGGAAAACGTGTGTGGTATGAAGTCGTAAATGGAACGCCGTGTTTGCGTGCCCAACGCCATGCCGCCCAACCGACAGGGCCTTCAGTGACGATATGCAGGACATTCGGCCTGAAAGCTTTCGCCAGCTTTCCAAAGCGTCCGCCGGGATTGAGAGCGAGCGGTATTTCCGGATAACTCGGACATGGAATGGTGCGGAAAGAATCCGGTCCAATGACCTCCACATCATGCCCTTTCATCCTGAGCATGCTGACGATGGTCGTCATGGTGCGCACGACGCCGTTGACCTGTGGCGTCCATGCGTCCGTCGCTATCAATATTCGCAAACCAGAACCCATTCAATCAGAGGAGAACTTTAGTTTTCGGAATACTACAGAGCAGGAGATCAGCCGTCATATCTGTCAGAACGCCTGATGAAGCACGCTTCAGCCCGGCTCTCTGACCGACATCCCGGCTTCAGCGCCTTCTGCATCCTGACGGAAGTTCATGCTCTCCGCCCAGCGAAACCGGCTACCGACAGTCAGCGTATCCCGAGCAGAGGCAGGAATCTTCCGGCTCCAGTCAATCAGCGAGAACTGACCATGCCGATCCTCGACAAGACCGGTACAGCTTTCCACCCAGTCCCCTGTATTCATATAGCAGACACCATCGATTGTCCGGATCTCTGGACTATGGATGTGACCGCAGATGATGCCGTCCGCCCCAATCTGCCGCGCTTCCTTCGCCAGCGCTTCCTCAAAGCGGTCGATGGCTTTCACAGCCCCCTTGACCCGACGCTTCGCCCATGCGGAGAAAGAGCGATAGGGCAGCCCCAGACGACGACGCACGCCATTGATCCAGCGGTTCAGCACGAGAGCCGCCGTATAGGCCTGATCCCCCAGAAGCGCCAGGATCGGGGCGTAGCGCACAACACTGTCAAATTCGTCGCCATGCAGGACCAGATACCGCTTGCCATCGGCCGCGACATGTTCGGCTCTTGGCAGCAGGCGCACACCGGCGACCTCCAGATTCATCGGAAGCCAGCGACGAAACATCTCATCATGATTGCCGGGGATATAGATCACATCCGTCCCGTGACGGGCCATGCGCAGGATGACCTGAAGCAGTTCATCGTGGTGATTGTCCCAGTACCATGACCGGCGCAGCCGCCATCCGTCGATGATATCACCGACGAGATAAAGCTTGTCGCAGGAAATGGATTTCAGGAAATCAGCCGCGAGAGCCGCCTGACTCCCTCTGGTTCCGAGATGAATATCGGACAGAAACACCGCACGACAGGGTGTTTGCCCGGCAAGGGAAGTATCAATAAAGCTCATGGCGCTCCGTCCCGCAGGAGGTCTGCCTTCGTGTAGAGCATCCCTGTCAACGACTACATGACAGTTCAATGATTTATGGAAAATCACGGTATCTGATCATGGCGTTCATACGTTGATCAGGCGAAATTGAAAGCTCACCGCACGGCAGGAAAGACCGATCGCATGTACGTCATCCACAATCCCACCGCAGGCCGCAGGAACACCGGCCGACTGTGGAACGTGCTCGATTGCCTCGCCAGCCACGGTATTCCCCTGAAGATACTTGAGACACAGTATGCCGGTCATGCCACCGAACTGGCCCGCACGGCGGTCCGTCAGGGCGCTGATATGGTCGTCGCGGCCGGAGGGGATGGCACGATCGCGGAAGTCGTCGCCGGAATGCTGGCTTCTGACACCCGTCTCGGGATCATTCCCCTTGGAACAGCCAATGTCCTTGCCCACGAATTCAACCTGCCTTTTGCCCCGAAAGCCCTGGCGGCTGTACTCGGGTCGGACTGCGGCACGCCTCTCTGGCCCGGCATCCTGAAATCGTCTGATCAATCAAGGCTGTTTGTCCAGATGGTTGGAGCCGGCTTTGATGCGCATGTCGTGCATCATATTGATCTGGGTACGAAGCGTCTGTTGGGCCGTGGGGCCTATGTTCTGCAGACAGTCAGAGAGCTGCCGCGCTACCAGTTTCCGTCACTCTGTGTTCGCGCTGACGGCAAGGAATACCACGCCGCCAGTGTGATTGTGAGCAAAGGACGCCTTTACGGAGGCCCTTACCTGCTGTCATCCGACGCCCTGCCGGGTGAACCCGGCTTTTCCGTGACGCTTTTTGAGAATGGCGGTGTCTCTTCCGCCCTGATGGCGGGCCTCTCCCTGCCGCAGGGCAAGATGGGAAGCCTGCCCGGCGTGCAGACCGTACGGGCGTCTCATATAGAAATCACGTCACCCGCAGAGCTTCCAGTACAGGCGGATGGAGACCCGGCCGGAATGCTGCCGTTCGAAATTACGGATGCAACAGGTCCGGTGGTGCTCGCAACGGGAGGATAGAGGGCTTTATACCGCCTCTGCTGATCGGGGAAGATTGGCGCATAAAACTACCGCGGATTTCATGTTTTCAGGGTGTATTTGCAAATACCTCATCAATACTGCCAGAAAGTTCCTGGATATAACTCACTCAAACATAAACCACATAAGCATTCAACGATAACCAGTCATGCTTATGTGGTCGATTTTATGGTCAGTTCGTCAAAAACCTGCGGCCACGCCGTCACTGCGTGGATCAGCGGCGCCTTCAATAAGGCCGCCAGCATGTCGAACAAGCGCGCCTGCGTGCCCCATTATTGATGAAAAGGCCGGAACAATTTTTATATCATGTCCTGCCTGCCGGAGCTGATCCACAACCGTCGTATCAAAACCTGCTTCCATTTTGAGCGATGAACTGTCTTCACCCCAGGTACGCCCAAGAAGCCATCGCGGTGCGGTAATGGCTTGCTGCAATGCAACTCCATACCGGGCATAGCGTGTAAAAAGCGCAGCCTGTGTTTGTGGCTGTCCTTCCCCACCCATTGTGCCGTAAACCATGGTCCGGCCATCATCAAAACGCGCCATTGCCGGGTTGAGCGTATGAAATGGTTTACGTCCCGGCTCCAGACTATTCCATGCCCCTTTCTCAAGGCGGAATGAAGAACCGCGATTTTGCCAGACAAGTCCAGTCTGTGGCAGGAAAACTCCTGATCCAAACTCGAAGTACAGACTCTGGATCATACTGACCGCAACCCCGGAAGAGTCGATGGCTCCCATCCAGGTGGTATCCCCCATCTGTGATCTGGCGTCCCAGGGCATTGCATGCCGCATGTCGATGCCGTCGGTGAGTTGTGCAATCCCGGCATCATCATCCAGAAAATCCTGCGCTGATCGTGTCATCCAGGCTGGGTCGCCAACATGCCTGTTGCGGAAGATAAAGGCGCGTTTTGTCGCTTCCACCAGACCATGAATATGGTCATATCCATCGACCTGATCAGCGGCGATCCGATCGAAAATCTTGAGAATGCCGAGAGACGCCACCCCTTGTGTCGGAGGTGGCGTATTATAAAGGACAGCCCCCTTTATCGATGCATGAAGTGACTTACGCAGTTGAGCCTGATGGAGAGAAAAATCAGATTGCCTTAGCGGACTACCTGAATTTTCAAGATCCTCTGCGAGAGTTCGTGCCAGCGCGCCGTTGTAGAAACTATCGAGCCCGTCATGAGCCAGTTGCCGTAATGTCCGAGCCAGAGCCGGATTGCGGCGGAGAGCGCCAGATGAAACCAGTGTTCCTGATGAGCTATAGGCATCCAGAAAGGATCTGCTTTCTGAGAGTTCAGCCTGCTTTTCATGTAGAAGAGAGGCTTCACTATCAGAAACAGCGTATCCGGACTCTGCGTAATGAATGGCGTCCCGCAACAGACGCTCCAAAGGCAGGTTGGGGCGAATAGACGCACTGAGACTGAGCGCTTTCTCCCATCCCGAGACAGCACCAGCCATGCTGTTGGCGGCCAGTCCGCCACGCCATGGAATATCTGTAAGACCAGCCTCTTGATATAGAGCCCGTGAGGCCCCCATGGCTGCCGCTCCACAAGCGTCAATGACTGTGGAGCGCCCGTCTGGCCATGAAATCAGCCAGAAAGCGTCCCCGCCCAGCCCAGTCATGTGTGGATAGACAGAAGAGAGAGCCGCGCCCATGGCGACAGTCGCTTCCAGCGCGGTGCCCCCTTCCCTGAGGATGTCCAATCCGGCCTGACTGGCGAGATGATGCGGGGAAGTGACCATCCCGCGCAGTGAACGAACTGTGTGAAGCATCACAAACCTGACTGATGTTTCTGGTGATAGCGTTGCGCTATCAGCGTGCAGAGGAAAAGCTGGATCTGGTGGTAGAGAATGAGCGGCAACACGACGAAACCAGCGATGGAATCAGAAAAAATGACATTTGCCATCGGGACGCCGGATGCCAGTGATTTTTTCGAACCACACAGGACAAGCGATACTTCGTCGCGCGAACTGAATCCGCAGAGGCGACTGAGCCCAGAACTTGTCACAAGGACAACCAGCAGGAGAGCCAGATCGATACATGCCAGAGCCACAAGGTCTCGCGACGAAAGATGGGACCAGATACCCAGCACCACAGCATGACTGAAGGCTGTGTAGACCACCAGAAGGATTGAAGAACGATCAAGTATGGAGATGGTCTTTTTACGTCGATGAGCCCACGCATGCAGAAGAGGTTGCAGGATCTGACCTGCTATGAAAGGTAGCAGAAGCTGGACGGCAATGTCTGTCACCGAACTGGCAGACCACACCCCCTGTTTGTGCAGAACAAGCGACACCAGAACAGGCGTCAGGAAGATGCCGACAATATTGGAAAGAGTGGCCGCGCAGATCGAGGCGGCGACATTCCCTCCAGCCATGGATGTAAGGGCAATGGAGGACTGAACGGTAGAAGGCAGGCAGCACAGGAACAGCACTCCCTGCCAGGTTGCTTCGTCGAGACTGTGCGGCAGGAGCCTGTGCAATCCTGCCCCGATCAGTGGGAACAGAACAAATGAGCAAAGCAGAACAAGCCCCTGAAGCTTCCAGTTACGGATATTTTCCACAACCGCACGACGTTCCAGCTTCACGCCCTGCATGAAAAACATCGCCATGATCAGGATATCTGTGATGTAGCCAAGGATCACAGTGACTTCACCTCTTGCCGGAAGCAATGAGGCAAACACCACGACACTGATCAATGCGACAAGGAACGGATCTGGTTTTCGCATCAGACTCCACCGCGCATGAATCGGTGACGCATCGGCTTCAGAACAAGTATCGCCAGCAAGGCCGTCAGCAGATCACCACCGATCGCACAGGCAAAGACTGGCTGCCAGTTCCCGCTCGCCTGATGCATCCATGCTGCAAGCGGGCCACCGAATACGGCCCCAACACCCTGCGCCATGTAGAGCAAACCATAGTTTCGTGATGCATCTTTCGTGCCGAAAGTGTCTGTAAGTGTTGCCGGGAAAAGAGAGAAAATCTCGCCCCATCCCAGAAAAACCACACCAGAAAGAAGAACGAACGCAACCGGATGATGGGCCAAAGCCAGCCAGCATGTCAGGGCTATAGCTTCGAGGGTGAAAGCAAAAGCCATGGTGCGCTCACGACCCAGATGGTCCGAAATCCATCCAAAAAGCGGCCGCGTGAGACCATTGGCGATTCGATCCAGAGTCATCGCAAGAGGGAGCGCCGCCATCCCAAGAATTGTCAGGTGGGCAACATTGAAGTCATTGGCAATCTGCGCAAGCTGCGACGTGACCATAAGGCCCGATGTCGCCATTGTCGCCATCATGAGAAACATGATCCAGAACAGAGGTGTTCTGACAACGAAAGATGTAGAGTATCCCTTTTCTTCGGATTGCGGGATCAATGCCGGAGAGGGAGGACTGGGCACCTTGAGAAACCATGCTGCAATGAGTCCCGCGGCTATGATCACCACACCAAAGACTCCCATTGTTTCACGCCATCCGGAGGCGGCGAGCATGTGGGAGATCGGGAAGGTGGTCAGCATTGCGCCCATGCCATATCCGGCTGCCGCAGCTCCTGCGGCCATACCGCGCCGTTCCGGGAACCACTGCATGAGGAGAGAGACGACACCGACATAGACAATGCCTGTTCCGGCTCCACCCAGAATACCGTAGCTGAGATAAAGCATGTTCAGGGTGTGAACCTGTGCGGTCACGACCCAGCTCAGGCCGGTGAGCACCACTCCCGCCATGATAAGGCTGCGTGCCGCGACGTGACGTCCGATCCATCCCTGAATAGGAGAAAAAACTGTTTGCAGCACGATCAGCAATGAGAAAGTGACCTGAAGTGCCGCCGCGCTGGCTCCGAATTCGGTCTTCAGCATGGGTGTGAACAGCGTCCACACATACTGGGGAGAGGATATGGCCGCCATGCAGGCCAGTCCTGCCGCCATCTGCCACCATCTGGAATCTTTCATGTACGCACCCTTATGGAAAATTATGTTCAGTAAAGCAGTTTTCAGTTTCTCACGCGCTGAAGAGTCGGGATTCCAAAAGCCGGACTGAATTGCACATTCAGGGAAATCCCAGCCTGAATCGCGGTATTCACATTTGGAATGATAGTCTTTCGACCCAACTGATCCGGGTTCCAGATATATTCAAGATAAGGTGTGAACATGACACCCGGAGCGATATTCAGGCCGTAGTTCAGTTCCATCATTGTTTCCTGAGCTGCCCACTGATTGTTGTGTCCATGAGCCGCCATGGTGTCGTTCATGCCATGGACAAAGCGACGATCCCAGATCAGGGTCTGGCTGACGAAACCTACATAATCCCTTGGACGCGAGGCGAATGGGCCCCAGTCAAAAAGACCTGCTACGAAACCATCCTTTACGGAAGCATCTCCGGACGTCATCAGGTTGGCCGCTGCAAACACAATAAGCCCCCGGGTACCGTTCTCTTCAGGCTTCCAGATCATCTGTTGCGCCTGCAGATACAGCTGCGTACGTCCACGTCGGGTCATGGCCGTGCCGCCGTAAAGCGGACGAGACTGCCCCATCCTGTTGTAGAGAGGATCAGAATAGGTCGCCGTGTCATAAACAAAGCCAAGATCGTAAGCGCGAGGATATTTGTCGTTTGTAAAATTAGTGCGGTAGCCGACTTCCGTCGGAATATACTCGCCTTCCGCTCTATCGAATCCCCAATCAGGACCAGGCCAGCCATTATGATTGGACAGTTTAAGGGAGGGCTCAGCTTCCCAGATACCGGTCTTGATGTAGGTTTTGGCAGTAGGTTTATAGAGAAAACGTGCACCCCATGACGATGTGACGAAGGAGGGCATCGAGCCGTTTATGGTCAATGTCGTTGGAACAGAGCACAAAAAGCTGGGGAACATGCAGTAAAGCTCGGAACCATCGAACTCGCCGCCTTTTGGCATCGAGCGTCCCGCCAGAATGAACAGATGGTTGTTGAAGAGCGCCTGATCCCATGTAAATTCACGTACCTGAAAGCCGTTATGGTTTCCATAGTAAGATACAAAACCCCAGCTTGATCCCGTATCACCTCCCGCACGCCCCTGACCGGCGACTTCATCTGCCAGAAAATGGATCTTGGCACCAGGAATGTGGGCAAGACGCTGCATATCAAGATCAACGCCAACACCCGCAAAGTTGTTGAAAAATGAACCATGATCGATACCGCCAGCAGGAACACCGGAATACTGGGATACATTCCAGCCCGTGAAATAGATTCCGCGGTCCCCGAGATATTTTCCTGCGTCAACGATCGGCTTGAAGTGAAGAGAGAACAGATAAGGCTGTTTTCCGATAGAGTGAGCACTGTTAGCTGAGGTCTTGGAAGGAACTCCTCCAGGAGTGCTGTTCGTCGGGACGTATGCCGGGACTGAAGGATCAGTCATGGAACGGGCATGCGCATCGAACGTCGACGTCCCATGCACGATCAGGTCATTGCCCTGTGCCGGTGAAGCAGCATGGGCAGACCTAAAAGACCCGTCCAAACTGAAATCTGAAAATATTATTGCGATAAAGCAACAATATAGATACTTTCTTGGCCTTGATTTTTTCATAAAGATGTCCGTTTCAGAAAAGATGTGTGTTCAGGATGGAAAGATGGTCTTGGCTCCGTCGATCAACATCTGCTCAGGAATGTTGAACTCGGAACGATTGGTAAGCACCACGAAGTTGACGGACGGCGCCTCGGGCAGCAGCAGCGGCATGACAGGTTCGGTCAGCACGCTGCGTTTGAGAAAAGCGGGTTGCAGGGTATAGCCATATCCTGCCTTGACGGCCCCGAGGAGAGCGCCAAGGCTGTCACTGCAAAAAGCAATGTGCCAGCGTATTTTATGACGGTTCAACGTTTCGATCGCCATGCGGCGTGTCACGCTTCCTTCAGGAAAAACCACAAGAGGGATAGACTCTCCCTTTGACGATTCTGTTTCCGAATAAGCATACCAGCGCAACTGCTCCTGCCAGAGAGGCACTCCATGAGTTTCGTTGGGCCCCCTCATCCCGAACATCAGGTCAATTTCACCTTTGTTCAGTTCAGCTCGCAGTTGATGACTGAGGCCAATAGTTTGATTGACTTTTATTTCCGGGTGTTTTTTTCGAAAATTACGGAGTACCAAAGGAAATTCAGACAGAACGAGATCTTCTGTCAGACCGATCCGAATATACTGCGGGCGTTCCAGAGTCGAAGAAAGTTCAAATATCTGATCCTGTTGCCGCAGGAGATCCTCAGCCAGGGGAATAAGCAATTGCCCCGCCTCGGTAAGCTCAACGACTTTCGTGGATCTTGAAAGCAGACTGACATCAAGCATCTCCTCCAGCCGGGTAATATGCTGGCTGATGGTTGACTGGCTGATCTCTCGCTGATGAGCAGCCGACGTGAAATGGAGCGTCTTGGCCACAGCAAGAAACGACCTGAGGTGCTGCAGATCCAGATCCGATTTATCGCGCAAACAAATAACTCCACAGGAATAATCCCTTTAATAGATTAGTCCTGATCCGTAACGATTCCGTCAAGCGGAATGATGTTTTTGACGTGGAAAATCTCGATTGCACCGGAATAAAATTTACATAAAAAATAAATATGATTCAAAAAAACCATTGTTATAATTAGTATTATTGAAAATATATTTTTCGCGTACTTTCGTTCCTCATCACTCGCCCTTCCCCGACTCAGGGGGCAGTAAACCGTTCTGACTTTCCCGGACACAAAATGTTTATCGTTTTTATCAATAGATCATGAGCAGCTTCATCAACTCGAAAATCTGCATCAGACGTGGGTTGAAACGGTATCCGTACAACACTTGCGCTTGCGATGCTCCGCTGAGGGCAGAATGGAAGGCCTGTTGATAAGCAGTCTATCTGACCTTCCATCAACCAAGCTGGTTACCCGCAATATTCATCTTCATTAAGAGCCCGTTTGGAAATTCATCATCTGACGCTGAACCGGCCTCACGCAGCACATATATCCCCTCGAAAAGGCCAGCCTTTCGCTATTTTTCCATTGATGCAGAGAGTTGGTTTCATTCCATATCGGAACTCTAAGTGCTTGGAATATCGGAATAACCAAGACAAAAAGACGCAAGAGGAATCTTCTTCTCTATAAAAAACCCTGTCCATCAACACTTATTCTAAACATCATAGATACGCCAAAACTGAAACAACCACAGCACAAAATAATTTTTACTGTAAATCATCCAAATAAAAATCGCACATAAATACATCAAGATATTGCTCTGTAGATTTTCCTGAAAAAGAGAACCCTGATATCCCGACAGCCAGTCAGGGAACCAGAACAATCCTTCCACCCAGCCCTCCCCGTCGTGTTTTCATCAGCGCCGCATCGAAGGATTCCAGCGGCAGACTCTCCGCCACAGGAGAGCGCATGACGCCACGCGCCAGCAGCTCAATCGCTTCATGAAGATCATCAAGAGTCGAACCGACAGACCCAAGGAGGGTGATTTCCCGCACAATGAAATCTATGGGGTGAGCCTGAAAAGCATCTACAGTGTAACCAAGCATCACCATCCGTCCACGACGACGCAGCATATTCAGAGCACTGCTCATGGCCGCCTGCGTACCGAGCAATTCGAAAACGACGTCAGCCCCTTCGCCGGTCAGCTCCCGTACACGATCGGCTGTATCGGCTGTCTCCAGCACATCAATGATCTGCTCAGCCCCCAGTTCCAACGCGATCTGCGACCGCGCACCGCCGCGTCCGATCGCAATGATCCGCCCTCCGGCCTGAAGGGCATATTGCAGGAGAGCGAGACCGACTCCGCCAGTTCCATTGATGACTACCCAGTCGCCCGGACGGATGGCTGCCATACGTCCCGCATGAACAGCCGTGGAGCCAGCGCATCCCATGGTCGCGGCTTCAGCAAGATCAACATGCTCCGGTAGAGGCACACAGTTCTTTAGAGGTACGGTAATGTATTCAGCGTATCCGCCATCACTCGAAAAACCCGGCTGGGCTTTTGGATGAGGACACAGATGATCGTCGCCCACGCGGCAATAACGGCAGACACCGCAACCGACATAGTAATAGACAACGACCCTGCGGCCTTCCCACGCCCGGTCCACACCCTTGCCGCAGACATCGACAATCCCGGCCATTTCATGACCGACCGTAAAATCCCTTTTGCCGAGATCGAGCAATCCGTCCTGAATATGCAGGTCAGTCCGACACACACCACAGGCAGCAATCCTTACCCGGACCTCACCCGCCGCAGGCTCAGGGATTGCGACAGCCCGCAATGCAAACGGTCGGTCCGGAGAGACAAGCTGTACTGCTTTCATCGTCGTCGATGCATGAGGCATGGGATCACCTTCGGATTGGCAGACACGGAAACTCAGTCGGGCTCTTTGCTTAACTCATCCTTATAGGCATCCAGACTTTGCATCAGACCCGCCTCCATCACCGGCGGCTTCTGTTTCAGATTTTCCAGAGCGCCAATGATTGTCTCTATGACTGCCAGACGGGCAAACCATTTATGATTGGCTGGGATCACAAACCAGGGCGCGTAATCACGTGAAGTATGTGTGACCGCCTCTTCATAAGCATAATGATACTGATCCCAGAACTGGCGTTCCTTGATGTCGGATGAAGAGAATTTCCATCTTTTATCTTTGATATCAAGACGACTGAGAAGACGCGTCCTCTGCTCATCCTTCGAGATATTAAGAAAGAATTTCAGAATAACGGTACCCTGCCGTGACAGGTAATGTTCGAAATGCCGGATATCATCAAAGCGGCCCTGCCAGAAAGCCGGCGTGCCGACCTCACCGGGCAGATGCTCACGCTCCAGAAGCTCGGGATGAACACGCGTGACCAGAACATCTTCATACTGGCTACGATTGAAAATCACGATACGTCCGGAGGAAGGCGCGGAAATATGGATACGCCAGAGGAAACCATGCAGTAGCTCCTGCGGGCCGGGCTGTTTGAAAGACGTGACCGACACACCTGCCGGGTTCACTCCCGACATGACATGCTTGATCGTGCCGTCCTTGCCGGCGGTGTCCATACCCTGCAACACGATCAACATGGACGCTTCACTATTGGCGTAAAGCAACTCCTGAAGATCGGAAAGACGCCTCTTCGCGTGCTTCAGGAGCGCCTTTCCCTCCTGTTTGGTCAGTCCCAGACCGGCATCATCAGACGGATCGTAGTCGCTCAGGTGAAAAGGTTTTGACGGATCGATACGATAACGTGTGGCCAGAACCGCAAGATCATCCAGTGTCACCCTGCTTTTGAGAGCTGAACTCATTCCCGACAAACTCCTTTTTCAGTCCAGATCCCGCACGACGGACAGACCGCCGGACGCCTGACAGACCGGCATCATCTCGATGCTGTTGATGTTCACATGCGCCGGAAGCCCAAGAACCCATGCGACGGTCTCGGCAATGTCATCCGGCAGCAGCGGCTTCGTGCCGCGATAGACATCTTCCGCCTTTGCATCGTCCCGCAGCCGCACATTGCTGAACTCGCTGCCACCGCAGAGACCGGGCGCAAGATTTGTGGCGCGCACGCGGGTGCCGAGCAGATCAGTGCGCAGATTTCTCATGAACTGCGCGACAAACGCCTTTGTCGCGCCGTAGACGTTCCCGCCCCTGTAGGGATAGGCGCCCGCCGTGCTGCCAATGGAGACAATATGCCCGTGATTGCGCTCCACCATGCCGGGCAGGAGCGCGCGGGTAATTTCGACCACGCCTGAGACATTCGTCCCGATCATCCGTTCCCAGTCATCGATATTCGTATCCTGCGCAGGGTCCATGCCAAGCGCCAGACCGGCATTGTTCACCAGCACATCGACCTCGCGCCAGCCTTCAGGCAGTTCGGTCGGAAGCGCTCGCAACGCCTCCTTGTCCATCATGTCCAGAGCAAGAGGAAGAAAGGCATCCCCAAGAGAAGCCCGCAACGCGTCCAGCCTTTCAGCACGACGACCGGTGCCGATCACCCTGTAGCCGTCCCGGACCAGCCTTTCGCTGATGGCCCGACCGAACCCTGCTGTCGCACCTGTCACAAGAACCGTGTCTGTCATCGTTCAGTTCCTTCCCTCATCTGGATAGGGTGCATTAGCCCCTTTCCGCCGCCGGGTTGTCAAATGGCTCGGTTGTCAAATCGCGTCAGGCGCACCATATCTGGGAGATGCAGCTTTTACAGTCCGATACGATTGCACCCTGCGGCGCCGAAGAGTCACTTGCAGGCCAGCTTCTGATCGCCATGCCCTCACTCGCGGAATCCGAGTTCGACCGGAGCGTGATCTATCTGTGCGCGCATTCCGCGGATGGCGGCGCAATGGGCATTGTCATCAATCGTCGCATCTCGCAGCCCGGTTTCGATGATCTGCTGCAACAACTCGATATCGCCCCTACCCCGCCCCGTCGCCGTATCGGCCTCTGCGCCGGCGGCCCCGTGGAAGCAGGTCGTGGGCTGGTGCTTCATTCCACCGACTGGGATGGGGACGGCACGCTGACGATCAACGACGAGATCTCCCTCAGCGCCAATCTTGAAGTGCTCAAGGACATTGCGGCTGGCGAAGGCCCGCGCGATGCGCTGCTCGCGCTTGGTCATGCGGGCTGGGAAGCCGGGCAACTGGAAGAAGAAATCGCCCGTCACTCCGCGTGGCTGGTAGCCCCGGCTTCCCGGGAAATCGTTTTCGGAGCGGATCACGCCGCCAAATGGCGGAAGGCGCTGGCGGCGATCAATATTGACCCTCTACGACTGGCGTCCTTTACCGGGAGTGCGTGAGGCTCTTTCATCTTGAGACAGACACATATTTCACTAACAAAAATAAACCACCTGTGTGCTTAGTCCCGGGCTTTGATGGGTTGGGTTGATGATGAATCTTTCTGACTCTGAAGTCCGGATTTTGCAGATGTATTCATAGGGTGTGAGACCGTTGAGGGTCTTGAGCCTTCGCCCGAAGTTACAGGCCACCATGAAGTCATTGAGGTGCGTCCTCAATTGCTCATGACTGTCGTAATGGAAGTGTTTGACGGTTGCCTGCCTGATTGTGCGGTTCATTCGCTTGCCCTGACCATTGGTCCAGGGGTGATTGGGTTTCGTCAAGCGCCACGCGGCGGCTGCGGCAGAGCGGTCAAATACATTTGAGTCCATGGCGCACGACTGGTTTAAGGTCATGTCGCCAACATGGAGCGCCAAGAACGCTGCCGGCGTTAGGAAGTGCTTCGAGGATCTGATGTTCCCGCATTCGTCCACAACATCATCTCTACTCTTCGTCTTCCATCTGATCGAACGAGCTTCCCGCAGAAACAAGTCGACCGGTCGCGTGGGCTAGACTTGCCGCCTTCATGAAAGCCTGAGCCTTGCTGACAGCCAGCGCCGCCTGTGCTCCGTAGAGCGCCGAGATGGCGCTGGAGGCATCGGTGAACGTGCCGACGCCGTGCGCGTAGGATTGCGAGGCGCTGTCAAAAGCCGTCTGGGCTGCTTTCTGCAGGATCTGCGCCGAATGAACCTGCGCGAGGGCGGTTTCGAGTTCGTCCTGTCCGTCGGCGACCTCACGTTCCACCGCAATCTGGTCCTTCGCCAGCGTGGCTGCCGCCTGCGCCTTGCGGGACTCCGCCATATGGATGGCGTTGGCACGCAGGCCACCCTGAAAAATCGGCCATGTCATCTGGATAAAGGCCTGGGTCTGGGGCTGTGCGATGGCTGATGCCGGAGCCGACTGCGCCGTACCATACGTCTTGAGCTCCCCCAGATACGCGGACACGTTGCTTGCCACCGAAATGCTCGGCGCGAGACTGGCTCTGGCGCCTTTCAGGGCGGCATCCGCGGCCCGCAATTTTGCGACGTCGGCCAGAATGTCCGGTCGCGCCCTCAGGGCGGCGTCGATCAGATCGTTGATTTTCTGCGGAGGCACCTCGGGCAAACGCTGGTCGTCGGCGCTCTGGACCGTCAGTCGCGTCGTGGCCGGCAGCCCCATCGTGACGAGCAACGCATGTTTGGTCGCGTGTTCGGCATCTTCCGCCTTGTCACAATCATAATTCGCCTGCGCCAGATTGCGCTCGGCGAGCGCGACATCGACTATCGTTGCTTCGCCATTACTCCTGCGCGCTCTGGCGGAGCGCAGGAGCAGCGCCGCGTTGTCGGCGGCGGAGTGGGATGCGCGAAGGATGGCCCCGGCAGCCTGATGCGCATAGTAGGCACGGATGACATCGAGGATCAGTTCCTGATGCGTCGCGGTAAAGCCGAAATTCGCGGCCAGAGCTTTCTGCTGGGACTCCTGCACGAGCGCGCGCGTGCGTCCGAAATCGAGCAGAAGGTAATCGAGTTCCAGTTTCGGGAAGACCGCCGCGCCGTTCGATGTCAGATACCCTCGGGACGAAAGGTAATTGGGAAGCGGAAACGCCAGACGCTGGAAGCCGCCCATTGCGGAAAGAGTCAATTGCGGCAGCAGCGCCGCACGGGACATTCCGACTCCGATCGCCGCCTGACGCGCGGCCTCCCACGCGACGCGTGTCTGTGGGTTGTGCCGCTCCGCGACATCGATCATTTCCACGAGACCTACCGGCTTCTCACCAATACCGTCCAGGGAGACGGTATCTGCCCGTGCCGCTTCGACCTCCGCCACCGACCCGACCTCGCGCGGCGCGGTAAAGCCTTTTGATCCGGGCGGCATCCTGAGACCCGTCGATGAGACCGGGCGCCATGGGCTGTCCGGACTGTCGGAAGCGAGGTCGCGTGTGTCGTTACACGCCGCCAGGACAAGGCAGAGTGCGGTGCACCCGAAGCGAACGGCTGTTTTCATTACGAATTTCCTGGAAGACAGCATCGAAATCATGCCCGGACATGCCTGACGTCGATAGCAGGCCTGGCTGTCTCGGGTTCGCCGTCTGGAATGAGATCCTCGAGGATGCGTCTCAGCCGTTGATCGAGAACCGCGAACCAGATTTCTCTCTGGGGATCGTCCGGCAAGGCAGGCGCAGGAGGCAGAGTGTCGACGAGAGTGCCGCCGTCCCGGCTGTCGTTGATCCATGATGCGAAGGCGTCGAACCAGCCTTTCAGTTGCTCCGCATGTTTCTGCGCCGTGTTATCGACCGGTACGCGAATATCGGAGAGAATGGCTATGGGAACCGCCAGAAGCTGGAGCGCCGTGACCATGCGCGCGCCGACCAGAGCGCCGGATGAGGGCGTGAAACCGAAAATTTCGAGGGGCGCATTGACGATGGCGTTTCTGACGGCGGTAATTGCCTTGCCGAATTTTTCACGCTCGATTTCCTGCGCTGTTTCGACGAGCGCATCGGGTTCATTACGGCGGTAAGTGACGAGAGCGCCAAGGATACGCGTGGCATTGGCGAGTTGCCTGCGCGCAACCGCCGTGACGCTGACTGGCCAGAATATCACAGCCACCAGATAGACCACGATGTTGCCAATCAGAATACCGACGACCCGATCACGCCCGGTTTCCATATCGAGCGTCGGGCCATATCCCTGCAAGACCGTCATGAAGTAGGCAAGGGCGATCTGGACCCCGGCGTAGGAAATGCGTTCGCTGCCGCTCTTGATCCATCCGGCCAGGAGCGTGACCGGGATAACAGCCAGAAGCAGATCGGTCAGATTTGTCATGTAAGGCATCAGAAGGAGGATCGTCCCGATCCCGAATGCCGCGCCGATCAGGGCGCCGATGATGCGCAGCAGCATTTTGTGCACCGTATCTCCGACGGTTTCGAGAGAAACCAGGAAGCATGTGACGACGCAGGTCTGGATGCCCGGCCATGAGGTGGCGCGCGTGATAGCGTAGCAGATCGTGACGGACAGTGCGATGCGCATGGCGGCCCGCGTGTATGCCGGATTTCTGAAGGCATCCGGCTTGAGGTAGGACCGCACTGCTACGGTGATTTCCGGCGCGAAACCCTGCTTTTCGACGTCCGGGATCAGGATGAGCGAGCGGACGACGGTGAGGCCGCGCGCGAGTTCCATGGCTAGAGGAAAACGCATGGGATCGGCGCGAAAGCTTTCGGTCATGGCCGACAGATCCGTCCCTTCGGCCTCAAGCTCCGTGAGTTCCCGGCGCCGGTTCTGAAGTGTTCTCGCGCAGACGCGGGCCACGCGTCCGGCGGCGCGCATGAATTCGGTGTCCTGACCGCCTTGAAGCGGATGCAGGAACACCATGATCAGGATCAGGCGCGCCATCGTGCGGATCATCGCGATACCGGCACGGTGCTGCGACAATTCCGGGTGCAGTTTCGACGCCAGATCGTGAGCGCGCCTGAGGTCCGCCACGCCCGCCTCGGCATAGCGATACAGGAGGCGCGTATCTCCGGTGGAACCGCTCTGGTCATCACAGAGATCGGCGATCACGTTCAGGCGTGCGACGAGACCATTGCGCAGGACCACAAGAGGGTCGTGTCCCGCCAGCCTGTTGGTCACGACGAGAAGCGTGATGCCGATCAGAAAGACGAATCCTATCCAAAGCAGGAGATGCAGCATCGACTCTTCCGGCGGCAGAAAGGCCGCGTCGGGGACGACGCTGTCCGTGGTGTTTCCGACGAAGCCGTCCACGGAATATCCGACGGCGTCGAGAATATCCGCGTTCATCGCCATATAGACGATCCAGAAGAACAGGATATTCAACAGCGGTCCCATGGTAGCCGCCTGTGACAGGAAGCCCGCGCAGAGAGTCAGCATGAGCATGCACGGAAGTCGCAGGCCGGGTTCCGACAGGCTGAGCATCAGGAACACGATTGTCAGCGCGGTGCCTGCGACGATCGTCATGCCTGCCATAAGCGCCGTACTGGTATTCGAGGCGCCGTCATTGCCGGACAGGAAAAAGCTGATGATGATCAGGATCGACAGCATGGGAATACGGAACGTTTCCCCAATGGTGATCGCGATGACGACCTGTGCCAGAAGAAGCAACGTGTTGCGCAGCCGCCCTGGCGCCGGAAGCATTTCGGCCATGAGCAGGCCCAGGGCGCCTGGCGGATCGCCTTCGTCGATGAGCGGGGGCGCACGATCCTTCAGCGCGACGCCCGTGCTCATGGCATTACGACCACAACCACAGTGGCGCCGATACGCATGAGGCGCGTTGGGGGATCACTAAGAAGGATGCGAACGGGGAAGCGCTGGGCGATGCGCACCCAGTTCAGCGTGCGAGGAACTTTCGGAAGACCGCCAGCGCTGGTGCCTTCGTCTGGAACCACGCCGGCATTCAGGCTGTCGATGACGCCATGGATCGGCTGGTCCGGTTTCGCCATGGCGTAGATCTTGACCTTCTGTCCCGGTTCGAGCGCGGAGAGCTGGGTTTCCCGAAAATTCGCGATCGCCCACCAGTGTTCGTCATCAATCAGGGTGAAGACCGGATGTCCTGTCGTTGCGAATTCGCCCGCGGCGATCGTGAGATCGGTGACGATTCCGTCGCATGGAGCACGAACCGTTGTCAGGCGGAGATCGCGTTGCGCCTCTTTGAGCACGGCTTGCGCGGCCGCGAGTTCGGCCCGGAGAGGGGCGACGCTGCGCACGGCCTGCTGCGCCGAACGCGCGGCCTGCAAGGCCGACTGGAGACCCGCTTCCGCGCTGCGGGTTTCCGCGCGCGCCTGATCCAGCGATTCCTGCGTCACGAATCCCTGGCGGGTCAAAGGCTCCAGACGCGCCTGGGTGGCCTGCGCGAGAGAAAGACGGGCGCGGGCGCCATTGACACTGCTTGCCTCGGCACCCGCGCGGGAAAGCTGCGAGCTGACCTGATTGGTCTGAACGTCGATCTGCGCCCTGAGATTTTCGACCTGCGCCTCAGCCTGCTGGACGCGATATTCAAACGGCTCGGGGTCGATGACGAAAAGAACCTGCCCGCGCTGAACGTGCTGGTTATCCCGGATGGCGAGAGAAACGATACGTCCGCTGACTTCGGGGGCAAGATGGACAATGTCCGCCGAAAGATAGGCGTCTTCCGTCCTCGGTCGCTGGTGCAGCCGATCGAGGACAAAGATGCCGAGAACCGTACACCCGAACAGGGAAAGAACGAGAAGCGCAATTCCGCCGATCCGTGCGGGAGAGAACTGGAAGCGTCTCATGTTCAGTGTCCGAAAACCAGAAGCCAGATAAGGAATGTGATGAAAAGCGCGAATGCAAGGTATGTCAGCATGGGGACCGGCACGGCTTCATGCACGCCGAACATGCCGATCAGCGCCCTCAGAAGAGCGGACGATACGGCGCCCAGAACGACGCAGATCATCCATGAAGGAAAGAAAGACCCCAGAACGTTCTGCAAGGGCGCGGATGAGCAGCCGCACAGGAGAAAAGGAAGTGCGAGACCCGCAGATTCGGTCGAAAATTTTTTTTTCCTGTCTGGCATGATCGGATGCGCACGCATAACTGCATTTCCCCATAGGCTGGTTCAGGGAACCTGATCCTATGTTATATAAGGTCTAAACGAAATCGGACGGGCAACGAAAGAGCAGCCTCTCTCTCACGGGAGGACATTCTTCGCGTCATTCCCGAAAAAGATGGCCGGATAGCGGTGCTGCCGGCTTGTCCTGGTTCCCGCCACAACCCTGCACGGAACCGGCGGCATAAGATATGCCGCCGCTGGAATGAGGGATTTCTCTCATGGCATGAGAGATGGTGCGGACGCCCGGTCAGAAAAATGCAATGCCGGTGACGGGTCGCCCCAAGTCGAAGACGGCGGTCTTCTCTCCTGTCTGCAGAGCG
This sequence comes from Acetobacter aceti, assembly GCF_002005445.1. NCBI lineage: Bacteria > Pseudomonadati > Pseudomonadota > Alphaproteobacteria > Acetobacterales > Acetobacteraceae > Acetobacter > Acetobacter aceti. The sequence goes on along the minus strand of NZ_CP014692.1, from coordinate 496,909 downwards.
ACCTCGTAGACCTTTCCCGAGAGGTCCGACACGTAGGCGACTTCTCCAGAAGGAACGAGGGCCATTCCGATTGCCTCCTTGAAGCCCCGGGCTACAACCTCGTGCGATGCGAGGCCGACGTCGGTGATACGCGCGCGGTTGAGCGAGTTTCCATCGGGTTCGACACCACGATCGGTCCAGTAGAGAAAACCGTTCCGGTGGTCTATTTCGAGGTCGATGGGTTCGGGCAAATGATCGAGAAGCAGGACGATGTCGGACCTGTTCCATGGCGTTTCGCCTTGCGGAATATCGAGGTCCGCCCGGAAAATCCTGCCGCGCCCTCCCTTGGGCGGCCCTTTCTGCGTCCAGTACATCTGCCCGCGCGCCTGATCGACCACGATACCCACACATTGATCCATTTTGTCGCGTGGTATCGGTCCGCCGCGGCCACGTTCAACCAGCGTGGTCAGGCCGCTGCCATCCGTGCCCGCGCGCATGACGCGGCCACCTTCGCGGTCACACCAATACAGCATCCTGTGGTCTGGTACGAGCACCAGTTGCTTCGGAGTATGGACCGCCCCGCCGCCAACCAGTTCGGTCGATCCTGAACCATCCAGCTTGCAGCGCATGATCCTGCCATCCGGCGCGAAGAAATCTTCGCCCTCCCGCTTCGCGCCCATATCCGTCCAGTAGATATAGCCCGCCGACGCATCGACCTGAATGCCATCGGGATGCCCGCTCCCGTCAACGGTCAACACGATCTTTCCCGACGCCAGATCAATGACGATCACATGACTCTCGAAGACGTCGAGCAGAGCCAGCCGCCCCTTTGAAGCATTGTGGTTATTCATGAATATTCCCTCCGATGCCTTTCGCCGGAAAGACCGGCGCGCTGACGCGTTCCATCAGACCGAAAGCCACTCCGGCCTGCTCGCTCCCCTGGGCACGAGTGGCGTCGCGTAGAAACCCGGCGTACGCGACATTTTCACCTGATCGGTCACACCCTGATAATGGCCGCACGGTGTCTCAGCCTGAAACAGTTCTGGATCGAGATATTCATGCCCGCCAGCCGTTCCCGCGATCGCGGCCGCATAGGATTTGTCGAAAATGCCCATATGCAGCAGCCAGAGCGACAAGCGCGCCAGTGAGATGCGGATGCGATAACTCCCGCCTTCCACGGCACGCCGACGCAACGCGGCCGCGACGGCGACACTCGAAATCCACGACATCGCAAAATCGTTCACGACGAAAATTTCGGTGAGCTTCGGTCGTTCAGACGTGCCCTCGCCCGTAAAGACGCCGCTCACACCACCGGCATTCTGATCGAACCCGATCCGATCCGCCCAAGGCCCCCTCCAGCCGTAGAGCGACATGTCTACATGGATCAGGCCGGGATTGATTTCCGCCAACTGCTCCGCCGTCAGGTTGTGACGCGCCAGATAACCGGGGCGACGGTTCGAAAAGAAGACGTCCGCGCCCCGTATCAGTTCCCTGAAGCGCGACATGCCCTCGGCGGCCTTCAGGTCGAGTATCGACGAACGCATGCCGACATTGGCGCTGTAATAGACGAGGTCGACCTCGAAGTCGCTGGGAGTCCATATATTGAGAACGTCCGCGCCGTGATGGGCAAGAGCCCGCCCCAGTCCCGCCCCCGCGATCACATGGCCGACCCCCGTGGCCCGAATGCCGTCCAACGGCGTTCGGGGCGACGGCCTGAATGGCACGGGATCACTATCGCCAATTTTCGTGATCTCGACCAGCGGCATATCCTTGAGGTACGAAAACTGCTCCGTCGCGAGGAATTCGTCGGCGGTGCGGACGAGCGTTGCCTGTAATCCTGCTGCGTTAAAATGCTCTTCCAGAGCAAGGCCGTCATGCTTCCGAACAGCCGCAGCAACCGCCGTCACGCTGTCGTTGCAACCGAGCAGGGCGAGCGCCCGGCTTTTCGTCGTCGGATAGATGTTGAGCAATTGTATCCAGCGTTCATCACGGGTCTGGTACATATAACTCGGCATGAACGGGTTGACCGGATCGGAAGGAGCGCCGGGCGGATAGCCGTTCAGCAGCTCCCATTTCCGGTCGTAAAACGGGCAAAGCCGGTGCAGCACCGAGCGAAGGTCGACGGACAGATCCTGACCTTCCCCCGTCCGGTCCTTCCACACGCTCGCAAAAGCCACGGCCTTGGCCATCAGCGAAACGGCGGCCATCGTCGCCAGGGGCCAAGGGCTCGAAATGATCGGATCCTTGCCCAGAAACGTGATCGCGCCACCCGAATCACCGCTATCCAGACCGACAGAGGTCAGAACGTCCTGCAACTCCCGCGCAGGATCAATCGTATCATCCGACGTGAGCGGCGTCGAAAGCGCACGCCGAATGCGGTCTTCAATCGTCATGTCCATAATGTGCGCCTCACGTGACAGTGGAAAATTGCGGTCAGGGCAGGTCTGCCGCCTTGTCCTTCAGTGTGAGAAGCTGAATCAGAACGTCGTCGCGCTGATTTTCGACATCAGCCACCGCGTGCCCGCCGAGTTCATCCCTGATCCCCTCGACGGCTTCCGCCTTGATTTCGGGCGTGAAGGACGAAAGTGTTCCAAGGTCCGCCCACCATGTTTCAATCGGTGGCCCCAGATGATCGATCACATGGGCGATGCCGCCACTGCCACCGGACAGATTCAGGTTCATGAACGGTCCCAGAAGCGCCCAACGCAGACCAGGTCCGTGAGAGATTGCCGCGTCGACATCCGCGACGGAGGCCACTCCTTCGTGAACGAGAGAAAAGGCCTCGCGAAAAAGGGCCGCCTGCAACCGGTTCGCCACGTGTCCTTTGACCTCGCGCCGGACATGGATCGCTTTCTTGCCGATATCGCGGTAGAACCGGAGCGTTCGCTCAATCACTTCTGGCGAGGTCTCTTTACCGCCGACCACCTCCACCAGCGGAATCAGATGCGGCGGGTTGAACGGATGACCGAGCACCACGCGCTCCGGATGAATGGCTGCGCCCTGAATGTCTGATATCCGGATGCCTGATGTCGAACTAGCGATGATCACGTCTTCGCGAATGGCGGGGGTGATTTCCGCAAGCAGGGCGCGCTTGATGTCGACGCGCTCGGGACCGTTCTCCTGTATGAAATCCACATCCGCCAACGCTGCCACAGGGTCGGCATTGAAGCTCAACCGGTCCATCGAGGCACCCGGCGACAGTCCTATCCTGCTGAGAAGGCGCCAGTCCCGCGCGATGAGTTCGCGCAGTTGCCGTTCCGCGTCCGGCGCCGGATCGGTCGCGCTGACATCGAAGCCCCGCGCCAGATAATAGGCGGCCCAGCTCGCCCCGATGACGCCACATCCAATGATGCCAATCTTTCGTATCGTATTCATGATTTCGTTCTCTCCCGGGACACGGACTAATAGCGTCGAAAACGGCGGTCGGGTTTCAGGCATGGAGAACGCATAACGTCTCGTTGCCAGAGTTTCTAAGACTTGATACCTCTACGAGAAATGCTTGAGAGGCATGGGTGGAACTGCGCCATATCCGTTATTTCGTCGCCGTGGCCGACAGCGGCAGCGTCTCCGGCGCGGCGCGATCCCAATTACACACCTCGCAACCCTCTCTCAGTCGACAACTTCTCGATCTGGAGGAAAGCCTGGGCGTCAAATTGTTCGACCGAAAATCACGGGGCATCTATCTGACCGACGCCGGCTTCATATTTCTGAAATATTGCCGTCATATTCTCGAACAGGTCGACGATGCCGTTGCCGCGACCAGAAGCGCGCCCACGATTCTTCGTGTCGGCATTCTACCCGGCCTTGAAGATACGATCCTGCCTCGCCTCAGACAGATCGTCGCGGCATATTCCAGCACGGCGGAAATACGGATCATGGGAGCGTCTTCGCCGCGCCTCATCGACGCCCTGCGGAACAGCGCAATCGACATCGCATTCCTGCGTCAGGATGAAGATGCGCCAGATATCCACTTCGACGTCATAGGCCATAACGAAATCAGCCTTTTTCTGTCTGTCGGGCACCCTCTCGCACAACAGGCAGAAATTGGTTACATTGATCTGGTCTGGAAAACCTATGTTTCAGTCGCCCGCCAGTCGGCGCCCGCTCTGTGGCGCACGATCGAAACATGGGCCCAGCAGAAGAACCTGTCGCTCGAACCGACCCACGAAGCCGGCAATACAGCCTCAGCATTCTCTCTCATACGGGCGGTCAATGGCTTCTCGCTCCTGCCGACATTCATGTCTCAGTTCCTTTTGCCTGGCGTTCTGGTCCGGCAACTCGCGGACGGTCCCGCGGCGCTGCCGCTGATGATCGGACACCGGCCCAAAAGTCATTCCAGAGTAAGCGCCCTTGTTTCAATCGTGCGAGACAGATGGAACCGCGACACGCATCTCGGCGGGCAGCATGCGTGACTCGCACAGGAATTGTGTGCGGAGCATGACCGATCGCATCCTTCCTACAAAAAAGTTTTTCGTTTTCCGCGCTCTCTGACGCAGTCACATATGATCGTGGCCAGATCGAACTGACGCCCGGCGATTCGCCGATATAGCGTTCCGGGTGATTCATCACGTTCATGACGAGTGTCGCCGTCGTACGCCGGGAAATGGGATCGCCCGTGATTTTCTGCCCTTTTTTCATCACGACGGCTTCGGAGGTCGACAGATCGTTCCTCAGCCAGTTCCATCGGAAGGTCGCGGCGTCCCGTCCCCTTGGGGAACTCGTCATAAATGCCGCCCGTCGCAGTCCGCAAAAGATGCCGCGTGTCATGTCGTTTCGTCGCAGCCACCAGCGGCTGCGCGAAATCCATCATCCTGTATAGGCCCAGATTTGAGAACACGACATCGATACCATCGAGCGCCTTGATCAGGTCATCCCCGTAGTGCCCCCTACAAAAATATCCTGATATTTTCAGGAGGAAACCTTACTCGCCTCCATGACAAACAGTCGTGCGGAGTGGACGGAATTGGAGAGCATCGCTGGCCTGACGAGTCCGCCACTGGCTCCCAAAGCGAGTATTTGGCTCATCGCGCTGTCCCTCTGTCCCTCTGTCCCTCTGTCCCTCTGTCCCTCTGTCCCTTGGGAGCCTTCTGATTATCTGATTGCGATCAATAATATGTCATCCGGCATGCCGCCGGTTACGAAAAAAGACGACAAACTTTCGCATTTTTACATTTTTCCTCGCCCCGCAAGAAATGTTGTGGATGAAGCGAAGGCAAAAGACGGTGCATAGCCACGACCGGCAGCGGCGATATGAGCGTTGAAAATCATGAAATCATATATTGAGGGATTTCCCTCATTTTTCTCCGGATAAAAAGGGCTATGATCCGATCCATGCCTTACCGCTCCAGATGATCGGACCAGGAAGACCTTGAAAATCCACGACGCATCAGACGGTGGCGGCGGGCTTAACAACAGGAGAAGATCCATGAGCGATGAACAACTGAGCCGCGCTCCGGTTCCCGACCGTGCGGAAGATGATTCCTTCTTCCCTTCGGCATATTCCCTGACCCAGTACACGTCCTCGAAGACGGATTTCGACGGCACGACCTATCCGAAGCCCTATAAGGGCGGGAAATGGAAGATTCTGATGATCGGCTCGCAGGAGCGGTATCTGATGATGAAGGGTGGCGAATTTTTCTCGACCGGCAATCATCCGGTGGAAATGCTGCTGCCGATGTATCATCTGGACGCGGCCGGGTTCGAAATCGAAGTCGCGACCATTTCCGGCGATCCGGTGAAGTTCGAGTGGTGGGCGTTCCCGCACGAGGACGAGGCCGTCAAGGCCACCTACAAAAAATACGAAAAGCAGCTCAAACAGCCGAAGAAGCTGGCGGACGTGATCGGTGAGGGTTTCACCGCCGAGACTCCGTATCTTGGCGTGTTTATCCCTGGCGGCCACGGCGTGCTCAACGGCGTCCCGTTCAGCAAGCAGGTCGGCGACATCCTGCACTGGGCGCAGGCCAACAAGCGCTTCACGATCTCGCTCTGCCACGGACCGGCCAGCCTGCTGGCCACGGCGGTCGATGGCGGCAAGTTCGCCTATGAAGGCTATGAGATGTGCGTGTTCCCGGACAGTCTGGATACAGGAGCCAATATCGAGATCGGCTACATTCCCGGACCGATGGCATGGCTGGTGGGTGAAAACCTGCGCAAGTACAACGTCAAGATCCTCAACACCGGTATTACCGGGCAGGTCCACCGCGATCGTTACCTGCTGACAGGTGACAGTCCGCTGGCGTCGAACAATCTTGGCAAACTCGCGGCCACGACCCTTCTCGAGGCTGTCGAGGCATAAAGCCGAACGGTTAGCCGCGGCCGTAGTCGCCGCGGCCGTTGGCGACCATCCGTACCTCCCGCTTGCTCCGCGCGAGCGAGCGGGCAGGATCGTGGAACGATTCGACGGCGCGACGCGGCCATGGAAGCAAGCTCATGATCAATAAATCGTGCCTTTACCTCTGTGTGCTAATGGGAAGCATCGGCGGTTCGACCATGGCGACCGCCCAGACCATTCCCAAGATGACTGTCACGACGCCCGGCACTGCGGCTCCGTCCTTCATGGACGGATTTTCGAAGGGCAATTTCTATCTTGGCGCGGCCGGAGCGGCGACATTCATTTCGCCACCAAACGGTTTCGCAAGCGCGCTGAAGGCCCGCGGGGGCGAACACTGGCATCCCGGATTCGCCGCGGGCGGCGTTGCGGGCTGGGCATTTTCGAATGGACTGATGTTCGATCTGGCCGTTGTTTATGCCGGCAATAATGCGAACAAGATCACGACCGCGAACGGTCCCGTCAGGCAGACAGGAACGCAGGGCACGCTCGCGACGCTTGCTGAAGTCTATTACACGTTGCCGCTTCCGAAGCTGGGCATCAATACGATGGCGATCGTCCCTTATGTGGGCGTCGGTTTCGGACCGACGTGGAGCCATGTTCGCACGAAGGCTTATTTCGCGGACGGCTCGATCAATCGTCCACATGGCAATTCAGGTGCGAATTTCACCTATGAAGTGGTCGGAGGCTTTGCCTTCCCGATACCGGGCCTGAAGGACACAGCGGGACTGCTCGACTACCGCTATCTGGGCGTGGTGAATGCCACCAATCTTCGGCAGACCTTTGAGCCTGCCGGGGGCGGAGCCTCAATCTCCGGGCCGGTGGTGCCGTCAGGCTACATCGCGGGTCACGTCATCGCGATCGGGATATCACACAGTTTCTGACGCCCGGACGGGACACCGTCGCGGGAAAAGAGAAGTCATACAGACAGAGATGTTTTTAACCATGCCATCGCAGCAGGTCCGAAACGGGACGCTGTCGGTGGTCATCACAAAGGAAGCGCCGATGTCCCACGCCTGGACTCTCGTATCCCGCCCGAAAGGTTCTCCGAGCATGGAGAACTTCGCGCTGCGGGACATACCCGACCAGCCCCTTAAAGAGGGTGAGATCAGGGTCTCGAACAGTTTCTTCTCCGTCGATCCCTACATGCGCCCCCGCATGGACGAGGGAGACAGCTATATCGCGCCATTCGAACTGAACGAACCCATGACGGGGGCCGCCGTCGGGCGCGTGGTCGAAACACGCTCCGAGCGATACAAGGTCGGCGACCGGGTCAGTCATTTTCTGGGCTGGCGGGATAGCGCCACCCTCAAGGCCGAGAATGCGCTTCCGCTGCCGGTCGGAGACCTGAAGGACGAATATTTCCTCGATGCCCTCGGCGTTATCGGCATGACAGCCTATTTCGGACTGTTCGACGTCGCCGAAGCCAGACCGGGTGATGTGGTGTTCGTCTCGGCGGCCGCGGGTGCTGTCGGATCGCTGGTGGTGCAGATCGCCAAGTTGCGTGGCATGACGGTCATCGGTTCAGCGGGAGGCGCCGAGAAATGTGACTTCGTGCGGTCTCTGGGCGCCGATCATGTCATCGACTACAAATCTCCCGGTCCGTTCGAGGACAAGCTGCGCGCGGCGGCGCCGGACGGTCTGGATGTCTATTTCGACAATGTCGGCGGCGAACAGCTTGATGCGGCGATGGGCGTGGCGAAACGCAACGCCCGGTTTGCGATCTGCGGCATGATCGGCATGTACAATTCCGACGCACCGATCGGGTTTTCCAACCTGTTCACCGTCATCTCCAAACGCCTGCAGATCCGGGGATTCATCAACGGCGATTTCATGGCCCGTCGCGATGAGTGCATGGCGCAGATGGGTTACTGGGTGTCCAAGGGACTGATCGAGAGCCGCTATACAATTTTTGACGGCCTCGATAACGGACCACAGGCGTTCTTCTCGCTCTTCAGTGGTGGCAACACCGGCAAGGCGCTGGTGCGTCTGGGCGCGTAGACCCCAATATTTCTAATGGAGACGATTCAAATGTCGCTCGCTACTACCGTCGGGACATTCTTCGACGCCTATCGCCGACAAGAGGTCGACGCCATGCTCGCATGTTTCTCGGACAAGGGGACCATTCACTACATCCCTGCTGGCGTGGAGGGCCCTGCCCGTCAGCAGGGTGTCGCCATCTGGACCGGGCTGATCGACGTCTTTCCGGACCTCACGAACAGGATCATGGCTCTCTATGTCGGCGATGACGGCCGGTCCGTCACGGCCGAGGTCATGATTTCGGGTACGCAGGCGAAGGACGGTTTCGGCATTCCCAATCTGGGAAAGCGATACGAACTGCCGCACGCCTTCATCATCACCGGCAGCCCTGACGGCGGCATCGATCGCATGACGGCTTACTGGGACAACGCTTCATGGTTTACGATGCTGGGCAGGACCAGTCTGGCCTGATGTCGTTTGGAGAGGTAACAGAAAGATGAGGGAAACCGGTCGCCGGGGAGTCCGGACATGACAGGTTCGGCTGCCGAAACGGCGTTTGCGACCGCGACCCTGATCGCAAGAGCCGAAACGCAGGAAGTCGTCGAGGATGCCATCCGGTCGTTCGGGCGCATGCTTGGTTATGACCGCTTCGTGCTGTTTGCGGCGTCTTCAGCGCGCGAGGACGTCGTCGACCGCATATACTGGGTCGAGGGCGACTGGTTTGGCGGAGGCAAATCCGTCGATGCCGCCAGTTATGTCCGGCGCTGTCCGGTGACGCATCATATGATCGAGGCGCACGCGCCGTTCTTCTGGACAAAGACGTCCGGAGCGTCCGGAGAATGCTACCGCATGGTCCAGACCCCGACCGGAGAGGGCATCCACGGCATCCAGATCCCTATCTTCGGGCCTCTTGGCCTTGAAGGCGCCATGAGCCTCGGGGGGACCCGGATCGACTCTTCCATCACGGCGCGCCTCGCCCTTTCGCTGGTCGCCGACACCGCGTTCTCGACCGTGCGCGGGCTGCTTGACGGTCCGAGCGAAAATAGTGCGATCCGTCTTTCGGAACGGGAACGGGAGGTGCTGTCCTGGACCGCCGCCGGGCGTCGTCAGGCCGATATTGCCGTAATCCTCGGACTTTCGGAACGCACGGTCGAAAATCATCTGCGACGTATCCGCAAGCGTCTGGGCGCATCGACCACCGCCCAGGCCATCCGCACCGCCATACAGAATGGCGATATCGAAAGCTGAACCCACGATCGTCTCCATGGCTTCCGGTCGAACAACCGCATAAGGATGGAGCGACTATTCCCTCCGCAACACACCCGGAGCCTCGATGGCCGCCACGGATCTCTTTGAATTTCTCCTTCTCCTCCTCCTTCTGATCATCGCTCTGGAGGTCGTGGCCCAGCGACTGAGGCTTCCATCGTCGATCGCGCTGATCGCGGGGGGAACGGCTCTGGCCATGATTCCCGGCCCGCGTATCGAAATGCCACCCGAACTCGTTCTGATACTTTTCATACCGCCGCTCCTGCTGGAAGGCGCGTATTTCACGTCCTGGCGCGGCTTCAGGCAAAACCTGTGGGGCATTCTGTCCCTTGCGATCGGGGCGGTTCTGTTCACCACGGGGGTCGTGGCGTGGACAGTCCATCATCTTTCGCCAGGACTCTCCTGGGCCACCTGTCTGGTGCTCGGCGCCATTGTCGCCCCGCCCGACGCGGTCGCCGCGCGGGCCGCCCTTGAGAAAGCGACCCTGTCGCGCCGGGTGCGGGCGCAGTTGCAGGGCGAGAGTCTTCTGAACGACGCGGCCAGCCTGACGCTCGTTCGCGTGGCTGTGGTCGCGGCGATCTCACATCGCTTCAGTATCGGGACAGCGATGCAGACCTTTTCCATGCTCGCGGCCGGCGGCGTCGCGGTGGGGCTGGTGATTGGTCTGACGGCGATCCGCATCTATCCGCATCTGCGGGATACATCCCTCGTCGTGCTGACCTCCTTTCTGGTTTCGTGGGCATCCTACATCATCGGCGAGCGGCTCGAAGTTTCGGGCGTACTGGCGACCGTCACGACTGGCATGCTGATCGGATGGCGCCAGCACAAGGTCTTTTCCGCTTCGATGCGAACGCAGATAGTGTCGTTCTGGAAAGTTGTGGTCTTCCTCATGGAGGCGGCCGTGTTCATGCAGATCGGATTCTCGCTGCGAGAGATCACGATGCGGATCGGCAGCCTGCCTGACGTCTGGGCGCTTTACGGCGTGCCTGTGTGCGGGACGCTGGCAGCGCTCTTTCTCGCGCGTTTCCTGTGGGTGTACGGCGCGATTCCGGTAACCCGTGCATGCGCCGCCCTCACCGGCCGCCCCATGACCCCGCTATCCTGGCGTGATGCGTTCATCGTAAGCTGGGTCGGGATGCGCGGCGTTATGACGATCGCAATCGCTCTGGCGCTTCCCGATGACATGCCCGCCCGTTCCCTGATCGTCGTTGCTGCATTCACGACTGTAATGGTCACCGTCGTCTTGCAGGGCACCTCACTTGGATGGATCATCTCCCTGCTCGGCTCGGGGAAGAACGCGGAGCAGGCCACCCTCATGACGCGCGGGGAAGTCATGGCGCAGATCACCGAGGCCCAGCGCGTCGCGGCGGAAAGGCTGGAACCGGATGCTGGGGTTTATCCGGGGCTTCTTGACCAGTTCACGCAACGCGCCCAGCGTGCGCGCGATGCCCTGACGCTGGCAGGCACAGAGTTCTCAATCCAGCGCCACGAAGAGGCTCTGCGCGCCGTCAATGAAGCCGGGCGGGAAAAACTGATAGAACTGCATCGCAGCGGATATATAGAAGACGAACTCATGCAGGCGATCCTGCAGCAGCTCGATCACGAAGAACTGAGCACCGTACTGGGGACCAAGGGTCATTAACCGCGTTCCATACAGTGATATCCCTTATTTCATTTTTGTGATCGGGCGTTTCAATAGACCCGGACGCCATGCACGGCGTTTCAATTCGACGGTATTTCGAGGAAACACATGCAACGCAAAGAGACGCAATCAAATGTCTGGCTCATTACCGGAGCATCCAAAGGTCTAGGCCTTGCTCTGGTGAAACACGCGCTCGCGCAGGGCTTTCGGGTAGCCGCGACGTCGCGTGACGCCGCGCGCCTCCGGACCGAAGTCGGCGCGGATGACGACGTGTTCCTGCCGCTGGACGTGACACTGACCGACGAGACCAGTATTGCCTCGGCCGTACGACAGACGAAAGAGCATTTCGGAACCATCGACGTTCTGGTCAATAATGCCGGCTATGCTGTTCTGGGGGCGATGGAAGAAATTTCCGACGCCGACGTTCGGGCGAATTTCGATATCAACGTCTTCGGCGTCATGAACATGATGCGTGGCGTCCTGCCGGTCATGCGCGCGCAGGGACGTGGGCATATCATCAATATCGCGTCCATTTCCGGCTCGCTCGGCATGGCGTCCACCGCGATCTACAGCGCGACAAAAGCTGCCGTGATCCTGCTTTCCGAGTCCGTCGCACAGGAGGTCGCGGATTTCGGCATTTCGGTGACGGCGATCTGTCCGGGAGGATTCAGAACGGACTTTCTGGACAAGACATCAGCACGGCACCCGCAGCAACCGATTGACGCCTATCAGGGCGTTCATGCCGCGATGGAGCACTTTGCCAGGTTGAATGGCAATCAGGGCGGCGATCCCGAAAAGGCCGCCGAGGTCATGATCGAGATCAGCCGGATGAAAAATCCGCCGACACGGCTTTATATCGGCAGCGACGCGCTGCATGGCATCGACCACAAACTCCGCGAGGTCGCGCAGAGCGTCGCGACCTATCGTGCTCTCGGTGAGAGCACGAATTTTATGGCGTGATCACGAGACATGTTTGCGGATGCGCGATCCGCATGATCTGAGGGTTGAAATATGTCCGGCATCCATCGCCTTCCTGGCCAGTGAGCCGGACAATCGCTCCGGCGACCGTTTCGGCGGAAATCACACCATACTGCGATAGTTTGCCGACCATCAGCGGCGCCAGTCCCGCCGCCAGTCGCTGACCAAATCTTTCGAGAGGCCGTGCTCTCGCCCGGTCCCCCAGCAGCATGCCGGGACGTATCAGATCGACGCGCGCAAAGCCGAGCGCGATGATATCACGTTCGGTCGCGCCCTTGGTGCGCAGGTAAAAGCCTGGACCACCCGCTCCGACAGACGATACGAGAATGAACTGGCGCGCTCCCAGCGCACGGGCACCCTGTGCAAGAGCCAGAACGTAGTCGTGGTCGACGCGATACATGGCCGCCTGCGATCCGGCTGAGCGAATCGTCGTACCAAGGCAGGAAATCGCCACGTCAACGCCATTCGGCACAACCGGACGCAATGTTGCTTCCGGAGCGGAATACAGACTTTCGAAATCAATTGGCTGACCAGATCCGGATGATCCTGAACGTACCAGCCGGGTAAGAGCGATATCGGAACGCTCGGCAAGGCCGGAACCGACGCGATGCCCGACAAGTCCGGTAGAGCCAGCAAGCAGGACCTGTATTGTCATCGACGCAATACCTCATGTGGACGTATATGAAAAACCGATGCGCCCATAAACAGAATTTACCTGATCTCTCTCCATTTGCATAGGAATTGACCTCCCTCCTGAAATACCCGCGATGTGAAACAAGGTCTGGCCAAAATAAGGTCTGGCCATTGGAAACAGACGATGAAGAAAGCATGTTTCGCTCGGGGGCAGGTCACGGAACGCATGAGAGAGCATCGGGCTGGCCCGACCTCAGCCGATCTGTGTCGCAGGCACGGGGCGGAGATGCGACATTCCACCCGTGATAATCGAAAATGTGGCGGGCTGTCATGACCGGAGCGGAACTGGCCAAGGATACGCAGGCGAAGACCGGCAGAGGAAATTCGGGAGAGCGGCGGGGCCGAACTGCAAGACGGTGCACCGATTTCTGAGCCGGAGCATTGAAGTTCCCTGCTCCCGTGCAAGCAAGCAGTATGGACGGGTGTGGTTCTGATCCGAAGTTAACCCCGGACCAGAACATCCTGCGGCGCGCCGTCAGAAGGCTGCATGATGTCAACAGGACACCTGTGTAGCGCCAAGAAAAGCCTTTCGAACGGGCGGAACCGTCTCTTACTGTACCTATTTTCCTTTTCGGGCGGCTTTCACTGCGTCCGTGTCGAACGCAGGCTGCGTTCCGCCCAGCGTTATCATCGTGTAAGCCGCGATATCCGCAAGGTCACGGTCGCTGTAGCCCGCACCGAAGCGCGGCATATCGGCGTTGCCCGTCGCCGTCGTCAGCCTGGAGCCCTCAATGAGAACCTGAAGAAGGTTCAGACCGTCGGGATCGCGCAACGTATGTCCGCCCGCGATCGAAGCGGACACCACCTGTCGCCCGATACCGTTCTCCAGATGACATCCTGCACATGCCCCGGCGAACAGCATCTCGCCATGTTTCAACGCCGCTGGCGAGAACGCGTCCGAAGCCTTTTTCGGTGGTTTCACCGGTTGCGCCGGTATGGTCCGCAGATACGTCACCATGGCAGCGGCATCCTCCTTCGTCATGAAACGAAGGCTGTAGCTGATGGCTTCCGCCATCGGCCCCGCCGCCGTTCCATGCCCGTCCGCATGACCTGTCGTCAGATAGGTCGCGAGCGCCTCATCCGTCCAGGAGCCGATTCCCGATTCCGGATCGGAGGTCAGGTTATAGGCAAGCCACCCCGCAGTGACGGCCCCGGCATAAGCGTGGCGATGGGATACCCCCATCGTCAGAGTGCGCGGAGAGTGGCACTCGGCGCAATGACCTGGCCCTTCAACGAGCCAGCGCCCACGATTCCAGTCGGCGCTCTGCTTCGGATCATCCGGATAGGATGAGGACGGCCCATTGAAGAGATCCCAGCCGAACATGCCCGGACGAATGATGTTGAACTGAAAGATTCCGGTATTGCTGGGGACCTTTCTGGCCACCGGCTGGACCGTCGCGATGTAGGCCCGGATTGCGAGAACGTCGTCCGGACTCATCCGCGCATAATCCTGATACGGCATGGCAGGAAACAGATGCTTCCAGTGCGGCGAGATTCCCCTGCGTACCGAGCGCACGAATTGGGCGTCCGTCCATTGACCGATACCGTATTGCGTATCCGGCGTGATGTTGGAGGAATACATCGTGCCCATTGGAGGCACGGCGAATGGACGCCCGCCGGCGAACGGAACGCCTCCTGGCGCCGTGTGGCACGCTTCGCAATCGGCCAGACGCGCCAGATACTGGCCGCGCTTAATGAGATCGGGATCACTCTGACCCTGCGTTGCGGCACATGCCGTTGTAACGGCCGCCAGCATCAGACCGACGACACCGAGAATGAGGAAGGAATGCCGCATTATCACGCTGCCTCCACGCCAGGCATCAAAGGCAGGGTGCGCAGACGTCGCCCCGACGCCGCAGCGATCGCGTTTGCCAGAGCGGGGGCGGCGGCTGCCGTGCCGGCCTCGCCCACGCCGCCCGGCGTTTCAGTACTGTCCACAAGATGGGTGTCGATCTGTGGTGCTTCATTCATGCGGAGGATACGCCACAGGTTGAAGTTGTCTTCCTGAACGCGCCCTCCTTTCAACGTGATTTCGTTAAACAGTGCTGCGCCCAGGCCGAAAATCACGCCCCCCTCGATCTGCGCGCGGATCTGGTCGGGGTTCACCGGCTGCCCGCAATCGGCCGCAACGGTTACCCGGACGATCCTGATCTGACCCGGCATACTCATATCGACCTCGACGACTGTGGCCAGATACGACCTGAACAGGAACTGCACGGAGACACCACGTCCATGCCCCTTTGGCAGCGACGTTCCCCAGCCGGATTTCTCCGCCGCGAGATCCAGCACGGTACGGGCGCGGGGGTGCCCTTGAATCAATGCGCGGCGGTATGCGACCGGATCGGCGTTCGCCCGATGGGCGAGTTCGTCGATAAAACTTTCAACGACGAAAAGGCCCCTGGTTCCGCCGACACCGCGCCACCACGCCGTCACGACGCCCGGCGCTTCGCGTCGAACGAACTCCAGTCGCGAGGCGGGATATGTGTATGGTGTCTCGAGAATGCCTCCGCCGAGATCGCTGTCGAACCCGTTGGGGGAAAGCCCCTCCGGCGCCCAACGGGCCACGACCGCCGGTCCAACCACACGAAACTCCATGCTCTGGACCCGACCCTGATGATCGAGACCGGCGCGCACACGATCGACATAGGCGGGTCGGAACCGGTCAAGCATCAGATCCTCTTCACGGCTCCACACGATTTTCAGCGGATACGGCACCTGTCTGGCGAACTGGGCAGCCTGGATTACGTATTCATGCTCGAGGCGACGGCCGAAGCCGCCGCCGATATACTGGCTGTGCAGATGCACCTTTTCCTTTGGCAGTCCGCTGATGCTCGCCACGCTGTCACGCGCGCGCAGCGGCACCTGCGTTCCGACCCATACGTCGGCGCCATCCGGGCGGACATGGATCGTGCAGTTGATCGGCTCCATGGTCGAATGCGCCAGGAGCGGCTGCTGGTATGTGGCTTCGAAACGCGCGTCAGCCCGGTCGAACGCGGTCGTCGTGTCGCCCTGGCTCTGCGCGACAATAGGATGCGCCTCTGACAATCCATCGTGCAGCTCGCGGTAGATCCGAGCCGTATCAACCGATGCGTTCGCACCTTCGCGCCACACGATGGCAAGGGCTTCAAGTCCCTTTTTCGCAGCCCAGTAATGATCGGCGACGACGCACACCGCGTTGTCGATTGTCAGAACATCGGTCACGCCGGGAACGCGCAGCGCCGCGTCGCGGTCGATCTCTCCGACCGTTCCCCCCATGACGGGACAGGCGGCGACGGTCGCGTGTTTCATGTCCGGCACACGGATATCGATCCCGAAAAGTGGACGCCCTTCAATCTTGGCGCGACTATCCAGCCGATGACGCGGGCGACCGATCAGCGTCCAGTCCTGCGCTGATTTCAGCGGAACATTCTTCGGAGGCGGCATTTTCGCCGCATCCTCGGCAAGATCCGCAAAGGCGAAGCTGCGGTTCGAGGGCTTATGCAAAACCTGTCCCTGTCGTGCCTCGCATTCGGTCACGGGGCAGCGCCAGCGTGCAGCGGCGGCCTGGATCAGCATCGTGCGCGCGGCGGCCCCGCCTCACGCAGCGTTTTCCATTCGAAGATGGTCGAGGTCGATCCACCTGTCGCCTGTGTGCCCATTTCCGGAGCGACATAGGCGACATCCGGCGGTGCTGCTTCGAGGTTCACACGGTCCGGATCGATGCCCAGTTCTTCGGCGATCAGAACGACTGAGCCCGTATAGATACCCTGACCCATTTCCACATTCGGAAGAATGAATGTAACGCCACTGTCTCCCGACACCTGCGTGGGTGCGATCCGGATATACGCACCCGGCGCGAACGGAGCACCGTCGGCTTCCGAGAGCGCACCCTGCGCGAACTCCGAGGGACGCCCGAAAGCCTCGCGGGCAGGGAGCAGCCCCGCCACGATCAGACCCGTCACACCAGCAAGGAAACCTCGACGGGACGAAACGGCCACACCTGTTGCCGGGTCTTTCATGCGATGTCTCCCGCTGCGTTGCGGATGGCCTGACGAATACGCGGGTATGTGCCACAGCGGCAGATGTTGCCTGACATCGCGGCGTCTATCTGCGCATCCGTCGGATGAGGTGTGTTCTTCAGCAATGCGATGGCGCTCATGATCTGGCCGGGCTGGCAGTAACCGCACTGCACCACGTCGATGTCCGCCCACGCATCCTGAATGACCCGTGCCAGCGGGTCATTTTCGAGCCCTTCGATTGTAGTGACCGATTTCGTCCCTACATCGCCTAACGGCAAGGAACATGCGCGCACCGCCTGTCCGTCCACATGTACGGTGCAGGCGCCGCATTCAGCAATCCCGCATCCGAATTTCGTGCCGGTCAGTCCCAGCACGTCGCGCAACACCCAGAGCAGGGGCGTATCGGGAGGCACATCCGCCTGGTAATCGTTATTATTGATACGAACGGTTGCCATAATTCGCCTCTAACTCCTGTCTCCAAGGTCGCAGACGCTATCCGGTGCGATGGAGCGTGACAGATTGACGAAGGAACGAACCGGCATGCTTCGGAAGCTTCCAGACGCCACACGCATACACCTTATCCACATTCAAAAGCTCCGTCGGACCGGAACCGATTCTGAGCCCCGAAATCATTCCATGATCGTAATATGAAACAAAAAAGCGGTTTTGGTCACCTAAACTACAGACCGCGCAAAAGGTTCCGTCATTGTGTTTCCCCGCGTCGATGTGGGTGAGCGCGGGTTGGCAAGAGGAAAATTACATCAACATCGCAGCCGATCTCTATTATGGGCGGCAGAGTGCGGTCGAATGAACACCCCTACATTCTTCGCCAGTCCATGCTTCTCGTTGCCACGAGCACCAACCGGTATGAAAATGTGCAGTATTTGAAACTGAAGTTTCAAAATCTTTCTGACAGCACATCTTTAACGGATATCAGGTCACGAACACCACATTCGCGCCAACCGTGTCGCCTCGCCATATCCTTGCCGATAACCTTCCCGTGCGCTGTCCGCCGCGGCGGCAGGGTCGAGAAATGCCGTCATGGCGGCGATGGCAGCCTCGTCCGGCCGCACCACATGCACATCCGACGACGCGCTCAAGGGACGGACATCAGAAGTTGTCCCCAGATTCATCGGCTGCAAGACAATAACCCGCCGGAACCCCTGGGCGAGGTCCTCGTTCGTGGCCGAACGGAAGGAGCCATCCATGTAGCGCGTATCCGCGATCGTCACAGCCGGCCAGACGACGGCAATAGCGCAGCTTGCGGCCACCGCGTCCACCAGATCGACCCCCGACCGTGCATCGAAAACCCGCAACATGCCGGTATGAGCGTCGATCGCCGTCAAACGCAGGTCCGCTCCCCGAACTGGCCATGTGTGGGACGGCAGACGATTTTCGATAATTGCGCGGCGTTCCGCCTCGAATACCCTATCACGCTCAAGCGCAAGAGCACCTATGGTTTTCCGTGCATGAAGGGCATCCGGTTCGCTGGTCATGATCCTGGAAAACCGGGCGATCAGTTCACTTACATTGAGGTCGATATCAGGCTCGCGCGCGAGCGTTCCGTCAATCTGACGACGATACAGTGCGGAAACCGACATGGAGGACGTGATCTGGGCAGCGACGGTCGCCCCTGCGGATGTCCCTATAATGACATCCGCGGACGCGACGACATCCAGCCCGCCGCGGGCGAGGCCGGCGAGAACGCCAGTCTCCCACGCGATCCCGGTAATCCCGCCGCCGCCCAGAACGAGCGCCCGCTCCTTGCTGGGCATGTTCATTTCGCGATTTCCACCTGAGCAGGCCGGATATTGAAGTCCGAAAACACAACGTCGCGCATCAGTTCTTCAAGCTGCGTCGACGTCAGGGGATTGACCAGCGGCACGCCATTGGCATCCAGATACCAGCTGCTGCAGCCACCCGTGTACCAGATCGTCTTTTTTGCCCGCTCGCGCGCGTCGTTCACGAATTTTTCGGATCGTTCGATCTTCGGCGCAATTTCCACGTGGTCCCTCATCACCCTGTCGATCAGCCGCGCGACATAATTGACGTGCGTTTCGATGATTTCGATGATCGAAATACTCCCGCCTGGCGAGAACGGTCCATTGACCATGAAAAAATTCGGCATGAACGGCAGGGCGATCGAATTGTAATTGAGGAACACGTCCGACCAGATGTCGTCGAGCGTCACGCCGTCCTCACCGGTCACCCGCATCGGACGAAGATAACTGTCGGCATGGAACCCGGTCGCCAGCACAATGATGTCCAGCGGACGCAATGACCCGTCGGCCATCCTTATTCCCTCACGCTCAACCCGCGCGATGCGTTCGGTAACGACAGAGACATTCGGTCGCTGGATCGCATCATAGAATGTTCCGGAAACGACCAAGCGCTTGCAGCCGACGGGATAATCCGGCGTTAATTTCGCCCGAAGAATCGGATCTTTCACGGAATTAAGGGCGTCCACGCAGGCGGCATTCCGTTTCTCGGCATCCGCTCCAGCCGCGATGCCTTCGAAAAGCGCCCGAAAGCTGTCGCGCGCCCTGTCATAGGCACGTATCGCCTCGCTGTCGGACGTACGCGCTTTCTCCAGTTCTTCCGGATCGATCTCCTTGTTTTTCCACGGATAGACCCATTGCGCAGTCCGCTGATATACGTCCAGATGCCCCACGGTGGAGGCAGTGGCGCTAATGATCTGGACGGCGGATGACCCGTTGCCGATGATGCCGACACGCTTGCCCTCAAGAGAGAGATTCTTGTCCCAACGGGCGGAATGCACGACAGGGCCGCCAAAGTCGTCGAGCCCCTCGATGACAGGATAGTTTGGAACGCGCAGGCGACCCACAGCCCCGATGACGATATCGGCGTGGAGAATTTCACCG
The DNA here is from genome assembly GCF_002005445.1 of Acetobacter aceti. Lineage (NCBI taxonomy): Bacteria > Pseudomonadati > Pseudomonadota > Alphaproteobacteria > Acetobacterales > Acetobacteraceae > Acetobacter > Acetobacter aceti. Next base: position 477,163 of record NZ_CP014692.1, on the reverse strand, counting down.
TCCGTCGTTGTGAGTTTCCACCTTCCGTCCACCCATTTGGCGTCCGTCACCTCCACGCCGAAGCGGATGTGACCGTCGATTTCGAAGCGGGTCGCAATATCCTGAAAATAATCCCAAAGCTGGGAACCGGTCGCGAAAGTATTCTTGACCGTCATATTCGGCGCAAAAGGATAGCAATAATATTGCGCCGGAACATCGCACGCCACGCCGGGATATGTATTGTCGCGCCAGGTTCCGCCGACGGAATCGTCCTTTTCCAGTATCTGGAAGGACAAGATTCCCATTTCCCGAAGCCTGATGCCCATGCGTATGCCTGCAGCTCCAGCACCGATGATGATGATATGTTTCGAAGCCATCTTACGGACTTTCATTGTTTTTTTGCGACCACTCCTATTCAGACAATGCTAACGAATGGTCGTTAGTTACCTTATTGCCATGAACGACCTGCGTCAAAGAAATCAGCACAATCATCGTACACATTCTCGTTTATGCTGCTCATGAGACCTGTGCGCGGATGGTGGATTTTTCGGAGTTATCTGTATTCGATGAGGAAAATGCCTCAGCGCTTCCCGTTTTCTCCATACCTGGAACGCTACACGCGCATTACATGATGGATGTTGTCGCCAACCTGTCATGCAGTTGCAGTGAGGATATTGAGCATCCGGCTGAGATTGCAGGCAATGGCTGTGACATGGATCTGGATGGCGCTTTGGCGAGGCCGCGCCATCGTCATGCTCCAGGTTTAATATCAGCCCAGAGAGAGTCACCATTCATCCGAAAAATCCACTACCCGCACACAGGTCTCATAAGAAGATGGTGTTACCTGAGCCTGTGGAGCAGGTCTCCGATGGAGATTTCGTGCGCGAGATGCTGGCATTTGTCGCCGGGCGGATGGTGAACATGGTGGTTGTGGCCCGCAATGAAAGCTGACGTTCTGGTCTCTATGGGTTCCCCAAAGAGCGCTTGGCGCAGATATCTCGTCGACGCCCTGATCGAACGGGCCGTATGCCAACACTCCATGAAGAACGGGGGGCTCGCCTCGTTGAGCCATAATTCCAATATCCGGTTACCAATCGTGATAACCGGATGCCCTCAATGACCGGCCATACCACACTACTTCTTGGGACACTGGGTCTCGGGACACTGGCCAGACCCGCGACGATCAAACAGTCTCTGGACGGATATCCGGAATTGATGTCAGACTTGATGTCAAACGTGAAAATAGCACAGGTGCACATAGTACATGGCGGATGATGATACACATATCGTAAGTAAAAAAGCCCTTAAGCGAGATTATATCGACGAGGTTGCGTGCGATCTCTTTGCTCGACAGGGGTTTGCCCGGACCAGTATGCGCGACATAGCCGGCGCCATCGGAATTCGTGCTCCGAGCCTGTACAATCACGTCGATTCCAAGGAAGAAGTGTTAAATCGAATATTATTAACAATGTTCCATGCTCAATATAGCGATCTTAAAAAGGCTCTGGCAGTGAGCGAAAATCCGATTGAGCAGGTAAAAAAAGGCATTGTGGCCCAAGTCCATTTTCGGATCACTCACGCTAATGCAATTATCGTGGCCGCACGAGAAACGCTGGAACTGAATGCCAATATCAAAAATGAGGTCTTAAGTTTACGGGACCAACAATATCAAGCCTGGGCAGACGTCGTCGAAAGAGGTGTGCAAGCTCGCCTTTTCCACGTCCCGTCGGTGCGCTTAGCCTCTATCACCATGTATGATTTTTTTAACTATCTGGAAATCAATATTCTCCGAATTCAAGAGAATATATCGAAGAAGGAGCTTTGTAACTGGTATATGGAAATGGCCCTCCAAAGCCTCGGAAGGCAACCGTGAATTGCCCCGGGTTTTGGGGAGACGTTTTTTATCTGATTTAAGCGGCTAGAGCGCTCTGTGAATAGATTGAATCGCGGGATTCCCCGGGAGTGTGTGATGTGATTCAAGATGAGGACTGGTAGAGGAGGCCAGCCTTCATGCCGAGAGCCTACTCACAGGATTTACGAGACCGGGTAATTGATGCGGTGGAGAAAGCCGGAATAAGTTGCCGGGCGGCGGCGCGCCGCTTCGGCGTGAGCGAGGCCTCAGCGATCAAATGGGTTCAGCGCGCAAGAAGCGTCGGAGATCGGTGCTGCGCTGGCACGGGGGCCATCGTCCCTCGAAAAAACCAAGCCTGAACGAGCGTGGCTGCTGGCCATCATTGGCGCCGAGCCTGATATCACCCTTGCGGCGCTGTCGGTCCGCCTGCGCGACGAGCGTGGCGTTCAGGCTGACACGGGTATGCTGTCGCGCTTTTTTCAATCCGAAGGGATCAGCTTCAAAAAAAACCGTGCTGCCCTGCGAGCAGGATCGGCCTGACGTCGCGCGCAAACGTAAGGTCTGGAAGCGCTATCAGGCCGATATAGATCCGACCCGTCTGGTATTCATCGACGAAACCTGGGCCAAGACCAATATGACGCGCACTCATCAGCCATCATGACCACACTCTAAAAAGCTTATAAAAAGCACTATCAGAGCGTCTTTATGTCACAGACATTTCTTTATCATCATAGTCAGACGTGAAAGCTCATCCCGCAGCCGCAGCGACCTTTTTCATTGGGATTACTGAAGACAAAACCGGACTCGAAATCACCCGTCTGATAGTCCATCTGCGAGCCGATCAGAAACAGAACCGCTTTCTGATCAATCAATACCGTCACGCCCTGACTGGTGACACGCTCATCACCCGGTGTTCCCGCCTCATCGACGAAGTTCATATCATAGGCATGACCGGAACAGCCCTTCGTGCTGACCGAGATACGCAGCAACTGTCCGGCATTCGCGCCTTCATAGAGAGTCCGCAGACGATCGGCGGCTTTCTCCGACAGCGTGATGACGGGCGGCAGTTCACGAACCGGACGGGAGGAAGTCTGGCCTGCTGAAGTCTGTGTGTTCATCGTGACATCTCCGGACTCAGAACATGTTGAGGGCAAGACGGGCCTCATCGCTCATGCGCGACATATCCCATGGCGGATCCCACACGACATCGACCTCCGCAGACGTGACGCCGGGCACCTTTTCCACGGCTTCGCGCACCTGCACCGGCAGTTCCTGCGCGCTGGGGCAGTTGGGAGCCGTGAGGGTCATTTCAACCTTCACCCGGCCATCATCATGCAGATCAATCGCGTAGATCAGACCGAGTTCATAAATATTCACCGGAATTTCCGGATCATGCACCGTTGCGATGGCGTCGATCACGGCGTCTTCAGACGGCACGCCCGTTGTCGGCTGCACCTCCCCATCCGGCGTCCAGTGAGCAACCTGCCCCTGATGCGTCTCAGCAACATCCTTGTTTTCGGCCGACAACTCGGCATTCTGCGGCGTCATCCTGTGTTCGTCCTGTGCGGGCATGGTATCGGTCATTGAGTGAGCGCCTCCCCCAGCGCTATCCAGGGCAATGTCGCACACCGCAGGCGGGAGCGATGGGTTCTCAGAGGGCGAAACGCCTGTAGCCCCACGGATAAAACATCCCCGTCCGCAATCAGATCCTGCGAAGAAGGGGTCTCAAGCATATCGGCAAACCGACGCCCCAGTTCAAGAGCATCAGCAATGGAACGCCCTGTCACGGTTTCCGCCATCAGATCCGCCGACGCCATGCAGATCGCACAACCGCGTGTATGGTGACGAACAGCGTCAATGGCCCCATCAGTCGTACGCAACGAGAGCGTCACACGATCGCCGCACACGGGATTATTCCCCTGCGCCGTCGCCGTCTCCTCTTCCACACTGCCCGAAAACTCGGGTTTGCGGGAGCGGGACAGGATCAGCGCATCGTAACAGGATGATCCGTCCATAACCGGCCTATACGAAAAACTGCCGGATACGCTTGAGCGTTTCCGCAAGTGTGTCGATTTCTTCTTCGGTCGTATAAACACCGAAGCTGGCGCGCGCCGTGGCCGTCAGTCCCAGACGATGCATCAGAGGCTCGGCGCAGTGATGCCCGGCCCTGACCGCTATGCCGTTCCTGTCCAGCAGCGTGGCAATATCGTGGGAGTGCACATCATCCATTGTAAAGGAGATGACGCCGCCACGCTCTTTCGGCTTTCCTACAACCGAGAAACCGGGAACTTCGGGTAACACACGAAGGGCATGCGCCGTAAGGGTGGCTTCATGCGCCCCGATGGCCTCGTAGCCAATGCTTTCGACCCAGTCGATGGCAGTACCAAGGCCGACCGCTTCCACAATCGCCGGTGTGCCAGCCTCAAATTTTGCCGGAATGGGCGCCCAGATGGACTTCTCGAATGTCACACTCGAAATCATGTCGCCACCGCCCATGAAAGGCGGCATGGCGTCCAGTAGTTCCCGCCGCGCCCACAGCACGCCGATTCCGGTCGGCCCATAGAGCTTATGACCGGTAAAGACATAGAAATCAGCGCCAAGTTTCTGTACATCGATCTTGCGATGCACCACGGCCTGACTGCCATCCAGCAGGATTTTCGCGCCTGCGTCATGCGCCATCGTCACCAGACGCTCGGCCGGAGTGATGGTGCCCAGCACGTTCGACATATGCGTGATGGCGACCAGAGCCACCTTGCCATCCGAAAGCAGGCGGCCATAGGCATCCAGGTCGAGGTCACCTTCATCGGTGATGGGCGCGACACGAAGCTCAATCCCGGCCCGATCGCGCAGCATCTGCCACGGCACCAGATTGGCGTGATGTTCCATTTCGGAAATCAGCACAGCCTGTCCCGGCTTCAGCAGACTTCCGTAGGAATAGGCGACAAGATTGATCGCCTCGGTGCTGTTGCGGGTAAAGACGATCTCTTCACGTGCACCGCCGAGGAAAGACGCCACGCGGCTGCGGGAAGCCTCATAGGCTTCCGTCGCCCGCTCGCTCATCCAGTGCAGGCCACGATGAATGTTCGCATATTGCGAGCGCATCATCTGCGACATGGCGTCTATGACGACATCGGGTTTCTGGGCAGACGCCGCACTATCCAGAAAAACCAGAGGCTTTCCATGAACCTTTTCCGACAGGATCGGAAACTGCGCTCTGATGTCTGCGATATTCATGCGGTTTTCTCCGCGGCACCGATGCGCTGCCTCAGGACCGTCGCAAGCGTCTGGTTCAGCGCAGCCCGCAGCGTCTCATCTTCAACGAGTTCAACTGTTTCAACCAGAAAAGCCTCAACCAGCATCTGACGCGCCTGATCGTCAGGGATGCCGCGACTGCGCAGATAGAAAAGCTGGTCATCGTCCAGCGCGCCGACTGTCGCGCCGTGACTGCACTTGACGTCGTCCGCGTAAATCTCAAGTTCCGGCTTGGCATTGATCTCGGCGGACGGCGACAGCAGCAACGCCTGATTCATCTGGTAACCATCGGTCTTCTGCGCGACACGCTCGACCAGAACCTTGCCCTGAAACACCGCCCGCGAGCGATCCGACAGAACATTGCGCACGGTCTGACGCGAGACGCAGTCAGGCGCTCCGTGCGTAATGACGCTGGTAATGTCGCCAACCTGCGAGGCCGCCAGAAGCTGCGCCCCGTTTACATGCACAGCAGCGTGGTCGCCATGCATCGTGGCGTGCACTTCATGCCGCGCCAGCACGGAACCGAGACCGAGTGTGAAGCTGTCATAGGCGGCGCGCACGGCGATATCGGCATAGACCGTCGCCAGATGAACAGCGTTTTCGGCTTCCCGCTGGATCTTCACATGCGTCAGATGGGCTTTCTCGGCAATCGTGCAGCTTAGAACCGGATTATGCAGATAAGCACCCGCGTTTTCAGAAGCCACAATCTCGATAATCGAAAGCGAAGCGCCCTCGCCCAGCGTTATGCTGTGGCGCGGATGGAATGACACATCGCTGTCCGTGCCAAGCGCCAGAGAGACGAGCACGAGTTGCCCGACCTGCGTGCCGGGAGCCACGGAGATCCGCACACCGTCACCAGCCAGCGCGGTGTTCAGCGCGACCATGCCTTCACGGTCAGGCGATGCCAGTATTCCGAAATCCGGTGACTGGACAAAGGATGTGCAGGTCACGCCTTCCGGCAGATCTGTCGATGACAGCGTCGGCGCAAACCGGCCATTCACCAGCACCAGACGCGGAAGAACCGCAACCACTGAATCCGGCGGCAGAATGCGTGCCAGCGCGGCCTGAGCCGCCGTTTCATCAAACCCGGCCGGCGCATCAGAAAAAACACGCCCAGAGAGCGCCCGCAGATTTGTATAATGCCAGGCTTCGACACGCGGTGTCGGAAGCCCTGTGCGGGCCAGAGCACCAGCGGCAGCTTTGCGGTCCTCGCCTTTCACATCGGAAAGACGGGCCGCAAACGGTTCAAGACCCTGCGTGATCGGCGCGATGGCGTTCATGCCGCCTCCCTGAGAAAGGCTGCATACCCTTCCTCGTTGATCTGCCGGGCCAGTTCCGGACCACCACTGCGGATGATGCGACCTTTGGCCATCACATGCACACGATCCGGGCCGAGATAATCGAGCAGCTTCTGATGATGCGTGATCACCAGCGCCGAGAAGTCGGGAGAGCGCAGGTTCTGCACACCCTCTGCGACAATCCGCAGCGCATCGACGTCAAGACCGCTATCCGTCTCATCAAGGATGGCCAGCGTTGGCTGCAACATGGTCATCTGAAGCACTTCGTTGCGCTTCTTCTCACCACCCGAGAAGCCGACATTGACGTTACGCTTGAGCATGTCGTCAGCCATGGAGAGATTCTTCGTGGCGGCGCGGACAGCTTTCAGAAAACCGACAGCATCCAGTTCCGGCGCGTTGCGTGCGCGGCGGACCGCGTTGACGGCTGTGCGCAGGAAGTTGGCGTTGTTCACGCCCGGCAGTTCCACAGGCGCCTGAAAGGCAAGGAAAATACCGGCGGCAGCCCGCTCTTCCGGCTCCATGGCCAGCAGATCCTCTCCCTTGAACAGGACCGATCCTGCCGTGACTTCATAATCCTGACGCCCGGCGAGAACATAGGACAGGGTGGATTTGCCACAGCCGTTCGGCCCCATGATCGCGTGCACTTCACCCGGGGGGATCACCAGATCCACGCCGCGCAGGATTTCCTTGGGAGCGCCATCGGCGTCGATGCTGGCATGCAGACCGGAAATTTTCAGTAATTCGCTCATTTTTTCCATTCCTCTCCGCACGTTCAGCCGACGCTGCCTTCAAGACTGATCTGCAACAGTTTCTGTGCTTCCACGGCAAACTCCATGGGAAGCTCCTTGAGGACTTCCTTGCAGAAACCATTGACGATCAGACCGACGGCATCTTCCTGCGAAAGACCACGCTGACGGCAGTAGAACATCTGGTCTTCGGAAATCTTCGACGTGGTGGCTTCATGTTCCACACGCGCCGTCATGTTTCGGCTTTCGATATAGGGCACCGTATGCGCGCCGCACTGATCGCCGATCAGCAGGCTGTCGCACTGGGTGAAGTTCCGCGCGCCCGACGCTTTCGGCATGATCTTCACCTGCCCGCGATAGGTGCTGTCAGACTTCCCGGCGCTGATGGTCTTGGCGATGATCGTCGAGCGGCTGTTCCGGCCCAGATGGATCATCTTGGTGCCGGTGTCTGCCTGCTGGTGATTGTTGGTCACGGCAACCGAGTAGAACTCGCCCACGGACTCCTCACCCTGCAGGATGCAGGACGGATATTTCCATGTAATGGCCGAACCGGTTTCCACCTGCGTCCAAGAAATCTTGGAGCGCGCACCACGGCAGGCGCCACGCTTGGTGACGAAGTTGTAGATGCCGCCACGTCCGTTCTCATCGCCCGGATACCAGTTCTGGACCGTGCTGTATTTGATGGACGCATCTTCCATCGCCACCAATTCCACTACCGCCGCGTGAAGCTGGTTCTCGTCACGCATCGGCGCGGTGCAGCCTTCGAGATAGGAGACGGAAGCCCTGTCTTCGACAATGATCAGCGTCCGTTCGAACTGTCCCGTGTTCTTGGCGTTGATACGGAAATAGGTGGACAGTTCCATCGGGCAGCGCACACCCTTCGGCACGAACACGAACGATCCGTCCGTAAAGACCGCCGAGTTCAGGGCCGCATAGAAATTGTCGGCCACCGGCACGACACTGCCGATATACTGCTTCACAAGATCCGGATAATCGCGGATCGCCTCCGAGATCGGGCAGAAGATCACGCCTGCTTCCGAAAGCGTCTTGCGGAAAGTCGTAGCCACGGACACGCTGTCGAACACGGCGTCCACCGCCACCGGCAGACGGGCTTCCTCGCCCTCCGGCACTTCCACGCCCGCCAGCATCGCCTGCTCATGCAGCGGAATACCCAGTTTCTCATAGGTCCGCAGCAGTTCCGGATCGACCTCTTCCAGTGACTTCGGTCCATCCTTCTTCTTCGGAGCGGCATAGTAATGCACGTCCTGATAGTCGATCGGCGGATACGTCACCTTGGCCCAGGTCGGCTCTTTCATCTTCAGCCATGAGCGGTAGGCCGCGAGACGCCATTCCAGCATCCATTCCGGCTCTTCCTTGCGGGTCGAGATCAGACGGATGATGTCTTCATTCAGGCCCTTCGGCGCGAAATCCATCTCGATGTCGGTCTCAAAACCCCATTCATAGGAGGACTTGCCGAGCTTCTCGACCTGTTCACGGGTTTCTGTAACGGCTGGCATGACCCATTATCCTCCAAACGTCCCGACCGGCCCGGTCGTCACCTTGTTGCTCTGCGGCGCGGTGTCTGCGGACACCGCTTCAACCGACCGCCGACGCCCTGGCGCATTGCTCATCTCAGCCATCCGGGCAATGGAAATCCCGGACAGCGTATTCCGGATGGCCTCATTCACTACATCCCAACTACCGTAAAGAGTGCAGTCACCATTGTCGCACCCTGCCCCACCAGTGACGCATGCCGTCAATGAGATCGGCCCATCCACAGCGGTGATGACCCGTGCTATGGAAATCTCCTCCGGCTTCAGGGCCAGCCGGTAACCACCGTGCGCCCCGCGCTGGGAGACGAGCAGGCCATCAGACGCCAGAGCCTTGAGAACCTTGGCGACAGTCGGTTCCGGCACGCCGGTTTCGACCGCAAGGGCTGGTGACGTGACAACGCCATCATGCCGTCCAAGATTAACGAGGGTCAGAACAGCGTAATCCGCCAGTTTCGACAGCCTGAGCATGGTTTCCGTCCGTTGCGGCGGAACCTCCGCCATTAAGGACCAAATCGGTCCTGTTTAGGGACAGATGGAACGCGCAGGGCTTCCCGTCAAGCTCAAAGCCTCGTGAAAGAGACCGTCAGAGCGCAATGCCGCACTCTGGTAACGGACTGTGCGGACGCAATATCGGCCAGCATGCCTGTCTTTTTTGCCGGAGAAGGTTTTGGGGCTCCGCCCCACACCCCGCCAAAGGCGCGCCTTTGGAAACCGTTTATCATCAATCGACAAAGGATAGACCGGTGGCTCGTTTTGGAAGCGCCCAGATCCCGCGACCGCTTTTACAGCGCCAACCCATAAAGCCGTTGCTGCAAAAGCACCGTCCACTCAGCCGAACGCGCCAATCCCGTGCATGAGCGCCACGCTGATTTCGCGCATCATCTGGAACATCTCCTGCATAGGCTGGAAAATCTCGTCATGTTCCTGACTGTAGGAATTATCCACCTGCGGTCCGGCCGGTTCGTGGAAATTGTAATCCAGCTTGGTGCCGCCCCGCGGGAAAATGGCATCCAGTTCACGCAGCACAGACGGTATTTCCAGACAGAGAATCCGCCGCATCATCACATCACGGGTGAAATTTCCCCGCGGCATGAAAAACGGGATCTGGGTCGCCAGCACCCAGATCTTTTCAATCAGGGCGATGCGGATGGCGTGCAGAAGCTTTTCAGCCGGATGAATGGTCGGAGCCTCCGGCCAGACCGCCCGCAATGCCAGATGATCCTCCTGAATCCGACGGAACATGGACTGCGTGTCCGCCCAGAAATCCAGCCGCTCCAGATCATGCATCACCGTGAGATAGCGCTCACGCTTGCCGGAGCGGGGTTCGGCGGTCGCCCGGTCCAGCCAGTAGCCCGGGTCAAGCAGCCAGATCACGCTGCGCAGCACCTGATCGTCCGAATGCGCCAGCGCGTGCGCGGCGAAGTCAAGCGCCCGACGGAAGCGGGCGCTGCCTTCCCGGAAGGTCTCGAAAGTCTCCGGATGACGCCGAGCCGCAGATCCCAGTCCCTGAATGGTGTTAGCGCACCAGCCAAGCTGCTGGAGAATGGCGTTGTTCGGAATGGCCCGGAGCTGACTTGGATGCGTGATGCGAGGAGTCGCCCCGCCACCTTCACTCTGCCGTGCCGCCGGACGTGAGCCGGTCTTGTCGATCAGGGACGGGCCAAACGCCCCGAGCACATCGGCGTAACCGGGGTCCGCGACCAGACCGGTCATCGCATCAGCGATCGTGGAGAAGAAATCCGAGGAAAAATCAGGCTCGTCATAGACCGGATCGTCATGGCGACGGACGGGCTCGAACGTGTGCTCCGCGATGGTGGCGACACTCGCCGCCGCCAGTTCCGGCGTGCCGAACAGCAGATAGCCGTCACCGCCCTGAAAGGCGCTTTCCTCGCGGTATTTCACGCCGCGTTCAGCGAACTTCGCCCGTACATGCATGGGCGACAGATAGGCGAACCGGTCAGACAGACGGAACGGATGGCCGCCTCGTCCGACGCTTTCGCCGTGCGTGTCGAACAGCACGACCTCGACATCTTCCAGATCCCAGACATGCAGCAGATCAAGGATCTTCAGGCGCAGGCGTTCAATCAGATAGGTCGCGGCGAGTTGTCCGACATAACGGCCGGAATCGGAATAGCCGAACTGGAGACAGAGCCGCCCGGTCTTGCGGAGATAGTCCCGCCAGTGAGGAGAACGCAGCGCCTCTTCAATGATATGCGCCCCACCCATCAGGGCTTCGCGCGTTTCGAACAGCGGAGAAATCTCGACCTTATCGTCGATCCCGAAATGCTTCGCGAGCCAGAGAGCCGCCAGCAGGGTGTAACCGCTCTCCGTCTCGGCGATCAGGAAGCGCACCAGTGTTGCCGAATCGATATGCTTGACGATCTGGGCGACCGTCATCATCAGCTTGGCGGCGGAAGCCTGCTCCACCAGCAACGCGCCAAAATCCACCGGCACGGGCGAGACGTTTTCCAGCGCCTCGTTGATATGGGCCAGCAGAGCGCGGCGATGGGCCGGATCAGCCGGATCATCCGTGAAACGGAGGCGCTGGCGGATTACGTTATGAAGCTGCGTGGCGTTCAGGCGCGTATGGCTGTGAGAGGCCGACATGCCGTGCGCGAAGAAGCCAGCGCGGGCGACTGCCACCGCAAGAGCGGCGTCCGGCGAAGCCGTGTCGATGACATCCTGAAGCGCATCACCCAGCACCGCAGGATCGAGAATGGCGTCTTCCTTGTGGTCCACGATGAGAGTGGCGAATTCCACTGTCGCATCTGCATCAGCATTCTTCGGACAGGCCGCGATCTGGGCCTCAACCGTGTAACAGGCGCGCGACAGGCGGCTTGTCAATGTGGACGCTTCCACACCGGACTCCATAATCTGCTGCCGAAGCCTCTGCAACTGGAACAGTTTCATCTTCAGGCGCAGGCGGAGCGTGTCCCACCAGCCGATATCCGTGCGGCCGTCCGTGTCATAACCGACCCAGCTTGTCATGATGACCGGACGAGGAATGATGGAAGACCAGGCGTCCGGCCAGGTTTCACGCGACGCGCCGAGCAGTTCCACATTCAGCCTGTCGAGCGCATCCCGCCCCCGCAGGATAGCCGCCGAGGCGAGTGAAAACTCTTCCTCAAGCGTGGGCGCCGCCGTCCGACGATGGGAAAGCAGATCTGGCGCGGTATCCTGAGGCCCCGGAGCAGAGGCATAGCTGGCGAGCGCCGCGTACACTTCATTTGCGACAGCAAAAGTCGGATGCGCCGTAAAAACCGCCGCATACCGGGTGCGTTCCAGCTCAGCCCGAAAACGGGCGAGCGCCTCCGCAGCCGTGGGGCGTGTGGGTTCCGTCACTTCGTCCCCGTCAGACCCTTCGGTACCGTTCGTCCGGCCAAATGCCGAGTCCAGAACCTGCCGCACCACGCCTTTCAGGCGGTCTTCGGTGACGGAAGAACTGGTGCCTCCCGGATAGCGATGCAATCGTGTCGCACGCCGCAGGAAAGCATCGTCACGCAGATGCCTGATAACCGCCTGCAAATCCACAAGCGACGCCTTACCCTGCTCCAGCAGCGTGGAAACCCGCCATGCTGTCGACAGGACGTCATTACCGGTCACCTCCGCAGGGGGCGGGTTCTGCGTCTCGCCTTCGCTCTCATGAAAATGTCCCATCGCCAGAATGGCGCGGGCTCCGGCAGAAAGAGCATCGCCTCCGGCAATCAGCGGAGAACCGGAGGACGAGGACGCAGCAGCCATTGAAACTTCTCTCACTCATGAAGGCGGGCATGATCGACAGGACGATACGATACAGCAATCTTATCCGAGCATGCCGGCGCACATTTGGGAAGAGCATGTGCCGATGCTATTAACCTCGTGATGAGTACGCAGACACACCCGGATGATGAAGCCCGTCGCAATCTGACCCGCCAGAAGCGGGCTGCGACAGGCCTGCTGGCCCTGATGGCCGGCCTCACCACGGCTGGCTACGTCGCTCCCGCTTATGGCCTGCTTCCCGAAAGCCTGTGGCTCGGCATGCTGCGCGCCGGCGCAAAAGCGGGCGTTGTCGGCGGACTGGCGGACTGGTTCGCCGTCACGGCGCTGTTTCGCCATCCGCTCGGGCTGCCGATCCCTCACACGGCGATCATCCCGGCGCAGAAAGAACGGCTGGGCCTCGCGCTGGGACGGTTCGTCACAACGCAGGTCTTTACCGAAGAAGAGATCGACCGTGTCCTCTCCACGATCGACCTGCCGACTTTCGTCGCCAACATCCTGTCCGATCCCGCGACAGCGAATACGCTGACCAGCAGCCTGATAGGCGCGGTGCCTCAAATGCTGGAGCGGCTGGAGGATGGGCGCGCAGGAGCCGCCATCGGACGCAGCCTTCCTCTCCTGCTGGGTGGAAGCAATCTGAGCCCGGTCATTGCACGCGGTCTTCGTTCTCTTGTGGACGGCAACCAGCATCAGGAAGTGCTCACTTTTCTTTTGCGACAACTGAAATCGGGCCTGCAGGCGAAAGAGCCGGCGCTCCGCGCCATGATCGAGGCCCGGGTGCGTGAGCAGGGCGGCCGACTGGTCGGCTGGGCGATCGGCGGTTCCATTGCCAACAAGGTTCTGGCGGCGGCAAGTGAAGAACTGGACCGTATCAACCCCGATGATTCGACCATCCGGGAGGGATTTACGGAATGGGTCCGGAGTGAAATCGACCGGATCGAAATGGATCCGGGCCGTTCCGAGGAAATTTCCCAGACGCTGCGTTCTGTCTTCGCTCACGAGTCCATGCTGACCTGGGGCGCCGATATCTGGTCGCGCATCAAGCGGATGATCGAAGCGGATATCCGGTGTGATGACGGCTGGACGTTCACTCTGATGCGCGAGACACTGAACCGCATGGCTCTGCAGGCGCGGGAAGATCCCGCCATGCGCCAGCGGATTGAAGACGCCGCCAGAAAGGGCGTTACCCGTTCTCTTCCTTATCTGAGGGAGCACCTGACGAAGTTCATCGCAACCGTCGTGGGCAACTGGGACGCCGATGTCGTATCGGAAAAGCTGGAGCTCCGGGTGGGCCGGGATCTTCAGTATGTGCGCGTCAACGGAACTCTCGTAGGCTTTGGGGTCGGCGCTTCCCTGTCGCTGATTCTTTCTCTGGTTTTTGGTATTAACGGCCAGTAGCTGGCGGATAATGCGACAGAGACTGTGCAGGGCGTGTGTTCAGCGCGTCTGCGCACAGCGGGATGCTGCCCTGTCGCCTCGAAAATACCTTCAAAAGTTCTTGCCCTGAGCACTTCCCTCTTTTGTAATCCAGTGTATCTCAGGAAGAGAGAGACGGTGAAGACACCTGTCTTGATGAAGGCCCGCATCGGGCCCGATAAACTCATAAGGATACCGTAATGCGGTTCTTCGCTTCAAAAGCCCTCCTCGCGGCAACACTGATGGTCGGTGCGCCAGCTCTGGTTATTTCGGCAGCTCAGCCTGCTGCTGCCCGCACGCACCACAAGCACCACAAGTCTTCTTCCAAGACAGCGAAGACGACTGCTGAAAAGGAAGAGAAATCCACGGCTGCAGGCACTGCCGACCTGAACGCGAAGAGCCTGTCCGCCGCCCAGCAGGACAAGGCTCCGGCTATCAGCGCAACAGCTCCGACGGTTCCTTCCGTACCAGCCGTTCCTTCGGCTCCGGCCGTTGCTGCTCCGGCTGCAAACTGATCTGCCTTACGGTAGAAAAAGGGGTGCCGGACTCACGTCCGGCATCCTTTTTTTATGGTGATAAAGCTTACAGATCCCGCCATGCCGGTCATTCCAGACAGCCCCGCGACAGAGATCGACAAGAGACATCTCCGGCTCAGCCTCCCGGCTCTCTCCCGAAGGAACTGACCGCGGGTCACCTACGGGCGGATGACAGGCAGTTGGAAACTGCTGACCATTTTTCAGAATTCCTGAAAGTATCCTGAACGAGGTCGAGGTCGGCTATCTTTCTGGCGACAGAGCTGGATATCACTCGGCAAGGACCCATGTCCAAAGCCTGAAACCCACAAAGCCAATCAAGCCCTGCGCCTCAACATGGACGGCCTGAAGCCAGAACCTCTCCAGGTGCGACGAATCCGGAACATCATCCCGAATCCGTCCCTTTCCGCAAGGATTCTGCCCCGCCACACACGGGACAGTTTTTACGAAAATCTTTTTTTGCGGGACGCCTGTTTCAGGCAGCTTCCGTCAGCGCAGGCTCATTGGCGAACGCCGCCAACGGCACTTCCGCAAGCAGGATTTTCAACGCAGCAACCATTTCATCCATCATTTCGTCAGTATGGAACGGCCCCGGCGTCAGACGCAGCCTCTCCGTCCCCTGGGGAACCGTCGGATAATTGATGGGTGTCGCATACAGCCCGTATTCGTTCAGAAGCCGCTTGCTGATGACCTTGCATCGCTCGGCATGACCGACAGGCACAGGAACAATATGGCTGGGCGTCATGGTGAACTCCACGCCCGCCGCCCGCATCTTGGCGCGGAAAGTATTCACCCGCTCGAACATCTTCTCCCGCCGCCAGTTCTGGGCGCGCACCATCTGCACGCTGGCCAGCGCCGCCGCGACGACCGAAGGTGGCAGCGACGTCGTGAAGATGAAGCCGGACGCCGTGGAACGCAGGTAATCGACAATCTGGCTGGACGCGGTGATGTAACCACCATGCACGCCGAATCCCTTGGCCAGCGTACCTTCAATGATATCCACCTGATCGGCAACACCATCACGCTGCGTGACGCCACCACCCTGCTCGCCATACAGGCCAACCGCATGAACCTCGTCGATATAGGTCATGGCGTTATATTTCCGGGCCAGCGCACAGGTTCCGGCGATGTCTGAAATATCGCCGTCCATGGAATAGACGCTCTCGAACGCTATCAGCTTGGGGGCGTCGGCCGGAGCCGCGGCCAGCTTCGCTTCAAGATCCGCGAGGTCGTTATGTTCGTAAATGACCGTGGTGGAGCCACGTGCGCCCTTGATCCCGGCGATCATGGAGGCGTGGTTCAGGCGATCGGAAAAGCATATCCAGCCGGGCATGGAAGTCAGAATGGTCAGGAGGCTGGCCTGATTCGACACATAGCCCGACCCGAACAGCAGTCCGGCTTCCTTGCCGTGAAGCGCGGCCAGCTCGGCTTCCAGCGCCTTGTGGAGTGGACTGGTGCCCGCGATGTTGCGTGTCCCGCCTGCTCCGGCTCCGTGTTCGCGGATGGCGCTGATTGCTGCTTCGCAGACTTCCGGCTCGACGCCCATGCCGAGATAGTCGTTTGAAGACCACACCACGACCTCACGGCTGACGTCGCCTTCCGGAAGCGCCTCCTCATAGACCGGATACCGCTCGGCATCACGGGCCAGTGGCGTGAAAGTCCGGTATCGTCCCTGTTTTCTGATACCGGCGAGCGCCTCGTCACAAAAATCGTAAAACGGGTGTCTCGCGTTACGAATCGTCACCCTGTCCCACTCCTGCTTCTGGCCGGCCCGCCAGACACGGGCTTTGCCTGCTTTTTACGGCGCTCTTCCAGCCTGATTTTCACAACAGGCCTCCGAACATCCTCTTCCGCCCTTGTCGGACCCAAGAAGGCTTTCCGGGCGATGAAGACGATCGCGCCTGTGACCTTAATCCTGCTTCCACTCCGAGCAAGCCCTGCGGAACAGAGCATATTCAGATTGCTGACGCGTGAAGACCACGTGCCGGTCGGAAACATTCAACGAACATATACCCGTATGGTGGGTTGCGTCACCGTCGAATCCGGCATGGCGGACATCTCCACCTGAGCCGGAGAGGCGCCGGCCGCGACGATCGCATCGGTAACAGCCCGCGCATCGGAAGAGACGAGGCGGGACAAGGCAAGACGAGTCGCGTCCGTATCGCTCCCCGCGGGAGCAAGCGCCTGCACCTGAAACAGAATGTTCGGTTTGCGATCCAGAGCCTTCCTGACGATCGCCCTGACCGGTCCGCTCCATTCCTGCTCCGGCGTTCCCGCCACAAGCTGGATCAGCGGTGGAACTGGAGGCGGCCCCGGCGGTGGCGGCGGAATATAGACCTTGGGCGGTCTGGATGCGCGGGGATTGAAGGTACGCTGGTCAAGCGGGTCACATGCGCCAATGGCGAGGGCTGCGGCCCCCATGAGGCCGCCGCGAAGGACAAGCCTCCGGTGAGCGGAAAACGAAGACAGCCCTCCCTGCGAACGAAGCTCCTGCGAATGGAGACTCCGCAAACGTCGGGTGAGCGCCTTGCTGGCGGAAGAGGAATCAGACGACATGGTTCAGACGGTCGCAGGAAGTTGGGTGTGGAGCAAGCCGTGTCCATACCGTTCCTGCGCAATGAACGAAATCCTTCACGCGGGAATACTTGCAGGAAACCAGACCCGGCGCTTAATTGTGCCGACGGCTGAACCATTCATCCCAGCCCGGTTTTCATGTTTTTGCAGTCTGGACAGGCACTGGATGGCGCGTAAGCCACATCTTTTCACACCGTCAGACAATCCGCAGACTTTCGCTGAAGCGGCCCATGCGTTCGCGCTCCGGTCCGGAGGCGTCACTCCCGCGGCCATTCAGGACATTCCGCATCCATTCTGGCTCGTCTCGGCCCTGCTCTGGCAACAGGCCCTGCGCTTCGATCCCGACATTCCTCTCTGGCCGGACCGTGACCGTTTCTTTGTCTCGTCGACCCGGCTGCTGCCATTGCGCAATGCGTTTCTTGATCTTGTCACGTCCGCCACTCCCTCCAGTGCCTCAGCCGAACTGTTCGGACTGGCGGGCGCGCTGCCGGGACAGGCCATCGCCGCAGCCTGCGGCATGACACTGGCGGAAAAAATTCTTGCCGGGCGCTTCGGGCGCTCTCTTGTGGATCATCGCACATGGCTGCTGGCCTTGCCCGGAGATCTTGAAACCGGTGTGGCTCTGGAAGCGGCTGCGCTCGCCGACCGGTTTCACCTCGATCGGCTGACAGTCATTGTCGCCTCAGCCACACGCGACCCCAAGGAGAAGGCCGATCTCTCCCTGACCCTCGACAGGATCGAGGCATCCGGCTGGAGCGTCCGGCGGCTCGACGGTGACGACCCCGCCGCCATTGCCCAGGTTCTGGCCGCCACCCCCAGAGCCCGGAAGCCTCGCCTCATTTTATGCGAAACACTGGGTAAAACGCTGTCCCCGGCACTGGGAGCGACGCTCGACGCGACACTCGACGCGACACTGGCCGAAACATCACGGAAAACACCGGCGACACCTCCGGACACGACCTGCTTCCCCGCACGCCCTTCCGAAACCCATCTGCCCGACGCCAGACGACGCGGTTCTGTCCAGCGCGCCTGGCTTCGCAGGCTGACCCGCCATCCCATGCGGGCCGAATTCGAGCGCACGCTTGAACGCCGTACACCCGCCCGGCTTGAAGACGATTTTCTACGCTCTTCGGATGAGAGGCTGTCAGCAGACCATGAGGAAGAGGAGCAGGATGCCGCCCTGCTCCGCTCCGGAATAGCAGGACGCGAACGACTCGCTGATCTTCTGCCTGAATTTGTGTCGATGTCCGCAGGGCATACCCCCAGGAGCGCGGGCATGGCTCCTGGAGAAGCCAGAACTTTCGCCTGCGGTCCCCGTGAACCCGCCATGGTCGGCTTCATGAACGGGCTGGCGCTCCATGGGAGCATTTTGCCCTGCGGAACGGCCAATCTCTCCTCTGCCGACCGCATGCGTCCGGCCTTGCGTTTCGCCGCCCTTTCACGTGAACGACTGCTTTTCGTGCTGATCGAGGACGATCCCGAGGCTTCCGCCTGCCCCCCCTGGCAGCAGGTTGAACAGCTCGCCAGCCTGCGCGCCATGCCCAATCTGGCGCTGTTCCGTCCGGCGGATTCGCAGGAAATCACAGCGGCGTGGCTGGCTGCCCTGTCATGGCGGCATGGTCCCGCCGTCATTGTTCTTGCCAGACACTCCCGAAGAGGGAGTTCGGTCAACACTCCGAATGCACTTCCGGCGCTCGCCGGGACCGCCATACCGTCCGTACGCAAAACCGAACAGGGCGGTTATGTACTGCTTGAAGCAAAAGGTGGCGGCGCTCACCGGACTGTGACGCTGATCGCCTCTGGTCCCGAGGTAAGTCTGGCGCTTGAAGCGCGACATAGACTTGAGGAGGAAGGCATCTTCGCAGCAGTGGTTTCCCTGCCCTGCTGGGAACTGTTCGAAAAACAGAGCAGCGCCTATCGCAAGGCCGTTCTGGGACAGTGTCCGCGCGTTGCGATCGAGGCGGCTTCCGGCTTCGGGTGGGAGCGCTGGCTCGGGGACACAGGAATTTTCATCGGAAGTGAGGAATTCGGAGTAGCATCCGGGTTCGACCCGTTATACCAGAGTTCTGGCCTTACGCCGGATGTCGTCTGCACACGTGTCCGCGCCCTGCTGGGAGTGGAGCGGAAGCAGGAGGCCCGTGCGCGTATGGAAACCCAGAAACGCGGAGGGGACCCGCGACTACGCCCGTCCCCCATCGTAAAGTCCAACCAGCGCCCTGTTGCGGGGCGATAAAAAGAAGAACAAGACGGAGACAGAGCAGATGGCAGTCAAAATCGCGATCAACGGGTTCGGTCGCATCGGTCGCCTCGTCCTGCGCGGCATTATTGAGAGCGGTCGGACAGACGTTGTGCCTGTGGTCATCAATGACCTTGGCAGCGTGGAAGACAACGCTCACCTCCTGTCCTACGACAGTGTGCACGGTCGTTTCCCGGCTGAAGTGAAGGTGGACGGCAACAGGCTGCACATCACTGCAAATGGCCGCACATGGGACCCGATCACCGTGTCCTCCGAGCGCGACCCGTCCAAGGTGCCGCTTCAGGGCGTCGATGTCGCCATGGAATGCACGGGCCTGTTCACCTCCAAGGAGAAGGCTTCCCCGCTGCTCGCAGCCGGTGCGCGCAAGGTCATCATCTCCGCTCCGGGCGACGCCGTGGACGCGACCATCGTTTATGGCGTGAATCAGGACATCCTGACTTCCGACATGACGGTCATCTCCAACGCATCCTGCACGACAAACTGCCTCGCGCCGGTCGCCAAGGTTCTTGACGACGCGTTCGGCATCGTGCGCGGCTACATGGTGACGATTCACTCCTACACGGGTGACCAGCGCACGGTAGACACGCTGCACAAGGATCTGCGTCGCGCCCGCGCTGCCGGTCTGAACATGATCCCGACCTCAACGGGCGCCGCCCGTGCTGTCGGTCTGGTTCTGCCGCACCTGAAGGGCAAGCTGGACGGCACCGCCATCCGCGTCCCGACGGCGAACGTCTCGCTCGTGTCCCTCGATTTCGTGCCGAAAAACATCCCGGCCTCGGTCGAGGCTGTGAACGACGCCATCAGGAAGGCGTCCGAGTCCGGTCCGCTGAAGGGTATTCTGGCCTACAACACGGCGCCGCTGGTCAGCAGCGACTTCAACCATGCTCTGGCGTCTTCCACGTTCGACGCGACGCAGACCTCGCTTGTCGATGGCGGTCAGCTGATCCGCATCTGCGCATGGTATGACAATGAGTGGGGCTTCTCGAACCGCATGTCCGACACGGCAGCGGTTTTCGGCGCACTCTGAGACTTTTCAGGCGGTCATCCTCACTGGCATGACCGCCACCCCCGATCATGTTCCCCGGACGGTATCTGCCCGAACGGGCCATACCGGCACGGGCGACTGGAAAGGCTAAAGCGATGGCTACCCTCTCCTACAATACGCTCGACTCCCTTGACCCTCGCGGCAAGAAAATCCTCCTTCGCGCGGACCTCAACGTCCCTGTGCGTGATGGCGCAATCTCCGATCTCACCCGCATCGAGCGGCTGGCTCCGACCATCAGGGAACTGTCCGACAAGGGCGGACGCGTGATTGTCGTCAGCCACTTCGACCGTCCGAAGGGCAAGGTGGTTCCGGAGCTTTCACTTGCACCAGTTTCCGAGGCACTGGCCAAGGTGCTGTGCAAAAAAGTGACTTTCGTTCCGGACTGTCAGGGGAAAGTCGCGGAGGACGCCGCAGCCGCCATGCAGGATGGCGATGTGATCGTTCTCGAAAATACCCGCTTCTATGCAGGCGAAGAAAAGAACGATCCGGAGATGGCGACGAACCTCGCCGCTCTTGCGGATGTTTACGTCAACGACGCTTTCTCCGCAGCGCATCGTGCCCATGCCTCCACGGAAGGCGTGGCGCATCACATCCCGTCCTTCGCCGGTCGTCTGATGGAAATCGAGCTGAACGCTCTGGAAGCCGCGCTTGAGAATCCGGAACGTCCGGTCGGTGCGATTGTCGGCGGCGCGAAGGTCTCGACCAAGCTCGATCTGCTGAACAACCTGATGGAAAAGGTCGATATGCTGGCGGTTGGTGGGGCGATGGCCAACACCTTCCTCGCGGCACAGGGCTATTCAGTGGGCAAGTCGCTCAAGGAAGAGGACATGCTGGATACGGCGCGCGAGATCATGGCCAAGGCCAAAGCACGTAGCTGTGATCTGGTTCTGCCGGTCGATGTGGTGATCGCTGAGGACTTCATGGCGGGTGCACCGACGCAGATCGTGGATGTCACAGCAATTCCCGATGGCTGGATGGCGCTCGACGTTGGTCCCAAGACCACGGCGCTCCTGATTGAGAAGCTGGTCGGACTGAAAACGCTGGTGTGGAATGGTCCGCTTGGCGTGTTTGAACTGCCTCCCTTCGACGAGGGTACCAATGCTGTCGCGCAGGCTGCTGCGAAGCTGACCGACGCCGGAAAACTGAAAACCGTTGCCGGGGGTGGTGATACGGTTTCGGCGCTCCGCCATGCTGGCGCCCTGCATGAGATGAGCTATGTCTCGACGGCGGGTGGCGCATTCCTTGAGTGGCTGGAAGGGAAGATTCTTCCGGGTGTGATCGCTCTCGGAGAGGCGGGGCGCGAGGTCGCTCCTCTTTAAGAAACTCTTAATTGGCGTCAGGGTAACCTGACGCCATGATTTCGACCGATCTCATCTCTGTTTTGTCCCGACCGGGCGACCGCGCCGCAGCATCGCGTGCCGGACGTAAAAAAAACGTTGGTCCTGCTGACACTGATGAAACTGAAGGCTCTTCTCCTCGCCGCTCCCGCAGACTTGCAGGTGATCTGGACCTTGATGGGCCGATGCCTGTTTTCCGGCGTCGCGGATATTATCTCGATCTGCTGATCTGACGTTTCCGTCTTGTAGGGCGCCGAGCACTGCGTTACACAAACAGTGTGTGTCCGCGTAGCTCAGCAGGATAGAGCACAGGATTCCTGGATAATTGGGCGCCATGAGGGGAAACCGCATGGTGGATCTGCTCAAATTCGGGGAACGCTTGGTCATCTTCCGGCCATGCCGATCCCGAGCCAAGCCCGGATTTTTTCGGGAAGGTGTAGAGACTGGACGGGCAGCGCCTACAGATCCGTATGGATTCAGGGCGAAGGGACAGTCCAGACCACGAACGCCACCTCACGAGGCGGCGGCGGCGAAAGTCGAAGTGGTATGAATCCTGGGGCCGTGGGTTCGAATCCCGCCGCGGACACCAACTCTCCAATAAAACCGCAGAAAATAGCCATTTTATGAAGGCGTTTTACAGTGGAGGGATAGAGTTTTACAAAGCAGCATCTCTCGCCCCAATCCATTTTTCCCTGTACTCTCGCGGCGGAATATGGGATTCTGCGTGGGCCGCATGAACCGCTGACACCAAGTGCGGCCTTGGTCAGAGGTAGGCCGTGACGGAGCCGCCGCAGACAGTGGAAGTCCGTCACTCATCAAGAGATCCTTGCCGCTCAACCGTCCGGAAATCCCGGATAGTTCACCCAAACGGATCACACCACCGCTTCGCCCTGAGCATCGCCACCGCCAGCCCGAACGGCGAGGCCAATGATGACAGGGCGGTCCCGAGCCAGAACCACCAGTACGTGAACAGATCAGGCATCAGGGAAGCGGCATGGGATCAATCCCGGTGCTTTCGCCTGTCCCCATAGCGCCTGAGTCGTGTGTCATTACTTGCAGTCTTCGATCATTTCTGGTGTCGGAGTCATGGTCGAACCGCTTGAGAGGCTGACCCGATGAAAGGAAGAGGCGTGCCATTGCTCAGATATTGGGGCATTGTGCCATCCCATTTGTCGATTGCAGCCTTCTGCAAAATTTGCGGAGAAAGTGACGCCGTTAAACGAACATTCGCTTCAGCTTGCGCCTGAGAGGTAATTTTTAAAGACTGTCCTTCACCTTGCGCTTGCGCCACAGCAGCATCAGCGGCTGCTTTTGCCTTTACCACCTGTTCCTGCGAAGAAATCTCTGCCTGTTCCAATGTATATTTGGCTTGTAACGCCTGCTGTTGCGCAACCTGCTTTGCTTCAATTGCCTGAACATATACTTCTGAAAATGCAAAATTGGCTATATTAACTGCTTCAATGGTCAGATGGTATGGAAGCAGTGATTTAATCACAAGTTCCCGTATTTTAGAATCAACTTCATCTCGTCTGGTAATAAGCTCTTCTGCATTATAGGAGGATGTTATTGCCTTAACATCATTAGAAACTGTTGGAACAATGATGCGAGCACCGAGCGTGCCAAAATCACGGAAATCACGATAAAACCCGGGCGCAGATGCCGGTGCAATGTGGAATGTCACGGAAACGGACGTGTGAACATTTTGCAAATCGTGAGTCGCGGCAGTTTCATCTGACGTATTGGTTTGCGGCTGGGTCGAGACTGAAAGTATGCGCTGATAAAATGGCATCGCGAAATGTAGGCCGGGTTCAAGAGGAGCATCTTGCACTGATCCGAAGTCAGTTAGGACGCCCACATAACCTGATTGGACAGTATGAAATGGATTTAGAATCAGCACTGCAATCATACCAACCGTAACTACTGAAGTATAAACTTTCGTTTTACGCGAAAGATTGAAAGGCATAATTTTCTCCAAATCGTATATTAGCGAATGATAAATAATCTGTAGCAGAAGTTAACCCATATGTTATTTTATTTCGTGATCCCCTATTACCTCACCCTCCAGAATCGGGAGTTCGTCTCGTCGGTTTTTCTCGATGCAAATTTCCAACCACAGTATTCGGTATCCTGCTTGCGAAGCTGCAGCGCTGTTTTCCGCCACAGATCGACGAGATGTCCCGGCTGCATCAAGCTCAGGACATCTTTTCTCCGTTTCATTCCTCCATTCTCGGGAGCCTGCAGCGGAATATCCTTATCTATTGACTGAAGGAACCTATGTAGGGCCGAAACTGTATTCGCTTTATGTCACTTCATACCATCTGACGGACAACGGCATCCAGTTCGCTGAGCAGCTCCGCAACCGGGGTACGGCATGGTCACGCTCCATGCGGTTCGACATGACCCGCAAGACCAATGGAAACGGGCATCGCCTGACGAAACCCAATCACCCCTGGACCAATAGCCGGGTCGAGCGAACGAACCGCACAATCAGGCAGGCAACCGTCAAACGCTTCCATTACGACAGTCATGAGCAATTGAGGACGCACCTCAATGACTTCATGGTGGCCTATAACTTCGGTCGAAGGCTCAAGACCCTCAACGGCCTCACACCCTGTGAATACATCTGCAAGATATGGCCTTCAGAGCCAGAAAGATTCATCCTCAACCCATCAAAGCACAGGACTAAACACGTGGCGGACTGTTGAAAAAATGAACTGCGGACACGCTGTCAGGTATCGTCGGCTGTCCATTCCATGTTGCCCTTCAGATCATCAAAGCAGGCTTGACAGATCCATTCATAGCAAGCGTCTTTAAGATGATAGGCAGCGTAGCCTTCGTGCTGGATGTCCAAGCCCTCGAATTCCGCGAATGTGGCCCAGCAGGCCGCGCAGTGATCGTGATCCCAGCTTTCGCTCCACTGAGTGTAGCGGCGAAAATGCAGTCGCACCCCCTTGAGATGGCTGGCATTCTCGATCTTCCATTCGTTTTCTGGGCTTGCTGTCATGACATCGTCAATCACTTGGGCTGCCGCCCAGATTGTGGGCGGCAGCCGCGAAAGTGAAAGCCAGTCGATCTTAGCCAGACCTCGCAGCTTGGTCTTGTGCAAGTCGGCAACGGTCTTGATTCAACCAAACGCTTCCTTAACCGGCTTGTGGAAATGCTTTAGCCTTTCACAATCCATGATCAAAAAAGCCATATTCAGTGACAGCCGCCACTCCTGCTGTCACACCCTTTACATCCACCACATCCGCCGCGTGAACCCGCGTTGGCCCGTCCGGCCACGGCAGTCTGGAGCGCGGAAGGAGCATGGACCGTGCGCAGGAGCGCTCCCGTGCTTTTCCACAGTTTCCGCGTCACGGAAGGCGCAAGACGCCCCAGCCAGTAAAGAGCGCAGACCAGAACCAGCAGTCCGATAATCAGGCTTTCAATCATCACGGCCCCCATCCCATCACCAGCGCGAACCTCCATGTGAGGAAAGACGCCAGATAGGCCAAACCGAACAGATAACCGGCCGTCTGAAAGACGACCTTCCAGCCGCCTGTCTCACGCCGGATGACGGCCAGAGTCGAGAAACACTGCGGCGCGTAGACATACCATGCCATCAGCGACAGTCCGGTCGCAAGACTCCATTGTCTGGACAGGATCGGGATCAGTTGCGACGCGGCATCCGTTTCCACGCCGCCAACCGCATAGACCGTGGCCAGCGCGCTCACCGCGACTTCACGCGCCGCCAGTCCCGGAATCAGAGCCACACAGATCTGCCAGGTGAAGCCGAGGGGAGCGAAAACAGGCAGCATGATGTGCCCGATCCAGCCCGCCAGACTGTAATCAATGGCGGGACCGGTCGCACCAGCCGGGGGCGATGGAAAACTCGAGAGCGCCCAGAGCAGCACACTGAGCGTGACGATGATGCTGCCGACACGCGAGAGAAAGATGACGGCCCGCTGCCAGAGTCCAAGCGCCACATTGCGCAGGCTCGGCCAGCGATAGGCGGGCAGTTCCATGAGCAGCGGATGCTCTTCGTGAACGCCACCCCGTTTCATGACCCATGCCACGCCGAGCGCGCTGAGGATCGCCACCATATAAAGAGCGAACAGGACCAGACCCTGCTGGTTGAGCACGCCGCCGATCGAGTGACGGGGAATGAAGGCCGCGATCAGCAGCGCATAAACAGGCAATCGGGCTGAGCAGGTCATCAACGGAGCGAGCAGGATGGTGACAAGCCGGTCGCGTGGGTTCTGGATGGTGCGTGTCGCCATGATGCCCGGAACGGCGCAGGCGAAGCTGGACAGCAGCGGGATAAAGGATCGGCCCGAGAGACCCGCGGACGCCATGATCCGGTCCAGCAGGAACGCGGCGCGCGGCAGATAGCCGGACTCTTCCAGAATCAGTATCCAGAGGAACAGGATCAGGATCTGCGGCAGGAACACGACCACCGTTCCGGCCCCGGCGATGATCCCGTCCACCAGCAGGCTGCGGAGCAGACCCTCCGGCAGAAACTGGCGGAGCATCTCGCCGAAATCCGTGACGCCGGCGTCAACCGCATCCATGACTGGCTGCGCCCATGAGAAGACCGCCTGAAACATGACGAACATCAGAGCCAGCAGAATCACCAGCCCCCAGACAGGATGGAGAACCCAACGGTCGAGCCGGTCTTCCAGCGCCTCGGAGGCGATGGTCGGACGGGATGTGCATTCCGTGAGAAGCCGCCGCACCGTGGCGTGAATTTCCTCGGAAACATCCATCTTAAGGACAGGCGCATGGAGAGGCGGATGATCCAGAAGCTCCAGCAGATCAGACGCACCGCTCTTCCTGATCGCCACAACGCCTACAACGGGTGCGCCCAGTTCGGCCGACAATCGCGGCAGATCGATTTCCAGCCCTTCCTTGCGGGCGGCATCCAGCATGTTGAGCACGATGATCGTCGGACGTCCGAGACGGCAGACCTCCAGAGCGAACCGCAGATGCAACCGCAGGTTGGTCGCATCCAGAACACAGATCAGCAGTTCCGGAGCAGGTTCGCCTTTATACCGTCCGGCGCAGACATCACGGGTAACGGCTTCATCAGGGCTGGTGGCGGCAAGGCTGTAAGCGCCGGGCAGATCGAGCAGCCTTACGGACCTGCCACCGGGCGTTGTAAAACGTCCCTCCTTGCGCTCGACCGTCACGCCAGCATAATTCGCCACTTTCTGGCGGCTGCCGGTCAACTGGTTGAACAGCGAGGTCTTGCCGCAGTTGGGATTACCGACCAGTGCTGCCCGTAGCGGGAGAGTTTCGATCACCGCATCCATGATTTATGAAGCGTCCCTCAGGATGACACGGGACGCTTCCGACCGACGAAGAGCAAAGCGCGTGAAACCGATTTTTACAGCCAGCGGATCAGCCCCGAAGGGCCCCACGGCGACAATACGCAAAGGCTCACCGGGCACGAAGCCAAGTTCGCCCAGCCGCTGCGCTACGGTGTCATCCGCCGCACGGTGGTCAATATGGTCAATAACGGCATCGATTCCGGCCGGAAGTTCGTCCAGGCGCATGAGCAGATCCTGTCGGCCTGTTCTGTTGTCATGTTGCGAATGATACCTATTTCCTATTCGTGCCGCTGTCCACGTCGAAATCAGGCGGCCCGAAATCAGGTGAAGGATTAAGTATCATTTCAGGGGCAACTCCTGTCACTTTCGCCCGTTACCAGCCGGGAGGTATGAAGATGACACCACACATCCCTGTAGACAGGGTCTTTCGGGCCGCAGAATCAAAGACCGACGAAGCCGTCAGTGTCTGGAATCTGCAGGCCAAACTGGGAGAAGGACCGGTCTGGAGTGAGGCGGATTCTGCCTTCTATTTCGTTGATATACTGAGTTGCGCCCTGCATCGTTACCGGCCTTCAGACGGAATGCGCTCAACCTGGCATGTAAAACGGCGGCCGACATTTCTGGTGCCGACGCAGGACGGCGGCCTGATCTGCGGCATGGAAGACGGCCTGTATCTCTTCGATCCCGAGACCGGACGCATCCATCCGTTCATGCCCGTGGAACAGACCCATTCCCGCACGCGCCTGAACGACGCCCATGTGGACAGGTCCGGACGGCTCTGGTTCGGCACGATGGATGACAAGGAAGAACTCCCCATCGGTTCCCTCTACAGCATGGAGGGGGGAGACGTGGCCCTGCGTCGGCATCATAGCGGCTACACGATCAGCAATGGTCCCGTCGTGGCTCCGGATGGCCGCACCCTTTATCACTGCGAGTCGGCGCAGGGAGTGATCTACGCTTTTGATGTCACTTCCACCGGAACCCTCACAGGGCAGAGAATTTTTGCCGAAATCAGCAATGGCGCGCCGGATGGACTGACCATGGACAGTGCCGGCACGTTGTGGGTTGGCATCTGGGGTGGCCACAGGCTGGAACGTTTTTCTCCTGAAGGCGTGCGTCTGGCGCCTATTCCCCTCCCTGCCAGCAATGTGACCAAGGCGGCTTTTGGAGGCGATGATCTGCGAATGGTGTTCATCACCACAGCGCGCAAGGGGCTGTCGGCTGCCGAACTTGAGGCGGAACCGCTGAACGGAGCCATGTTCTGCCTGCGTACCGAAACCCCGGGCATGCCTCAGGGCCTCATGATGCTGCCTGGCTAAACTGCCAAGAAGTAGGCCCACGCTCAACTGTCTCCTGAAAACCGCCCCTCCGCCAACACGGAAAACGGGACAGAAACACAGTGAAACCAGCACGGATGGCCATGTCGCTCACGCCGGTTTCACGTCAAAGACGCGCCTGACCGCGAAGTTTCGCGTGCAATCCGCGCCGCCGCCCTCTATGGACAGCCGTTAACAGGTGTCCGCTGCGCGCTTTGAGCTGTCAGCGGCGGACATGTACGGAAAGAAAGATCAGGTCCGCCTTACGATGGATATTCGGAACATCGCCATTATCGCACACGTCGATCATGGCAAGACCACTCTTGTTGACGAACTGCTCAAGCAGTCCGGCTCGTTCCACGAACATCAGCAGGTTGCTGAACGTGCGATGGACAGCAATGACCTTGAGCGCGAGCGTGGCATCACCATTCTCGCCAAGTGCACGTCCGTCGTCTGGAAAGACACCCGCATCAACATCATCGACACCCCGGGCCACGCCGACTTCGGCGGTGAGGTCGAGCGTATCCTGAGCATGGTGGACGGCGCGATCGTGCTCGTCGACGCCGCCGAAGGCGCGCTGCCCCAGACCAAATTCGTGGTCGGCAAGGCGCTGGCCCGTGGCCTGAAGCCGATTGTCGTCGTCAACAAGATCGACCGTGGCGACGCCCGTCCGGACGAAGTCCACAACGAGATTTTCGATCTGTTCGCTTCCCTCGGCGCGAATGACGAGCAGCTCGACTTCCCGATGCTCTACGCTTCCGGCCGTCAGGGCTGGGCGGACATCGAACTGGACGGACCCCGCAAGGATCTGTCCCCGATGTTCGACCTCGTGCTGCGTCACGTTCCGGCTCCGAATGTCGACAAAGAGAAACCCTTCGCGATGATCGCGACCATTCTCGAGTCCGACAACTTCCTCGGTCGCGTGCTCACGGGCCGCGTCGAGCAGGGTCGCGCCCGCGTCAACATGCCGGTCCGCGTGCTGCGTGAAGACGGCAGTGTTGTCGAGACAGGCCGTCTGACCAAGCTGCTCTCCTTCCGTGGCCTTGATCGCGTGCCTGTGGATGAAGTCGAAGCCGGTGACATCGTCGCCGTCGCCGGTCTGTCCGAGGCCACGATCCCGGAAACGATCGCTTCTCCGGAAGTGACCGAAGCCCTGAAGGCCATTCCGGTCGATCCGCCGACACTGTCCATGACATTCCGCATCAACGACGGCCCTCTGGGTGGTCGTGAGGGCAAGAAGGTCACATCCCGCCAGATCCGTGACCGTCTGTTCAAGGAAACGGAAAGCAACATCGCCATCCGCGTGACGGAAAGCCCCGAGAGCGAAGCCTTCGAGGTTGCCGGTCGTGGCGAACTTCAGCTTGGCGTGCTTATCGAGACGATGCGTCGCGAAGGCTTCGAGCTGACCATCGGTCGTCCCCGCGTGCTGTTCCACACCAACGAAGAGACCGGCGAGCGTGAGGAGCCTTACGAAGAGGTTCTGATCGACGTGGACGAGCCCTACTCGGGTGTCGTGGTCGAGAAGATGTCCCTCCGTAAGGGCCAGATGCAGGATATGCGTCCGTCCGGCGGCGACAAGGTGCGTCTGACGTTCCTCATCCCGTCACGCGGCCTGATCGGCTATCACGGCGAGTTCCTGACCGACACGCGCGGCACGGGCATCATGAACCGTCTGTTCGCGGGCTATCAGCCCTATGCAGGCACGATCGAAGGCCGCCGCAACGGCTCGCTCATCTCGTCTGAAGACGGCGCGACGACGCAGTATTCGCTGTTCTCATTGCAGGATCGCGGCACGCTGTTCGTCAGTGCGGGCGAAAAAGTCTACGTTGGCATGATCATCGGTGAGCATTCCCGCGAGAATGATCTCGAAGTGAACGCCGTCCGTGAAAAGAAGCTGACCAACATCCGCGCCGCCGGCAAGGATGAGGCCCTGCTTCTGGTTCCGCCGCGCAAGATGAGCCTCGAGCAGGCGATTGCCTACATTGAGGACGACGAACTGGTGGAAGTCACGCCATCCGCCGTGCGTCTGCGCAAGCGCTACCTCGATCCGCACGAGCGCAAGAAGAACGAGCGTTCCAAGAAGAACGACTGATACAAAATACGGGATCGGACGGATTCATGTCGTTCGGTCCCTGAAGCGCTTCGCGCTTCCCGAGGGAGAGGATCAGTCCTCTCCCCACATGGCATGAAGCCACAGGCGCCATGCCCCTTTCAGAACAGGCTCGGAACTTTCCGCCTGTTTCTGCGCTCCTGATATGGACCGGTACACAGTCCATTCGAAATCTGACCGGCAGATTTTTAGAGCGAGGCTGTAGGCTGCGCTCTTCCGATGGCGTGCGGCCATCTGTTTCCCTGCATGAAAGGATGAGGACGAGCCTTTGCAACAGACGTTTTTTTCAACTCTCCTGAACATTCAGGAATGGTTTGACTGGCTCCCTCCCACCATCGCTTCCCTTCTCATTCTCTTCGCCCTTGGCGCCACGACAGCATGGATAGCTGGCTTTATCCTCAAACGCGGTTTTGCCCGTGTGCCGGGAAAGAAACGTCCGGGCTCCTTCATCCGCACCAGCGCGACCATCCTGCAGCATCCTGTCCAGTTGGCGGCGGCATGCGTCATCATGATTCTGGCGATTCCGGCGCTGGAAATCCCGCCCCGGATCGTGGGGTCTCTCGCGCATCTTCTGGCGGTTCTGATCGTGTTCGCCATGGGGCTCAGCCTTATCCGGTCAGCCCGTCTGGCAAGCTCCCTCTATATCGAACAGCTTGACGCCTCCGGCGAGGAGCACGAAGAAAACATTCTCGGTCGAAAGCATCTGACACAGGTCAGGCTGCTTCAACGCATCGCGGAGATCCTTATCGGGCTGCTGACCGTCGGCGCGGCGCTCATGACGTTCGAGCCGGTCCGGCAATATGGTCTCAGCCTGCTGGCCTCCGCCGGCGCGGCGTCCATCATTGTCGGTCTCGCCGCCCGCTCCGTGCTGACCAACCTGATCGCAGGCGCTCAGATCGCGGTCACGCAACCCATCCGCATGGGCGACATGATCGCCTTTAACGGTGACTGGACGTGGGTCGAGGAAATCAACGCGACATTCGTGGTTCTCCGGGCCTGGGACAAGCGCAGGCGGATCGTGCCGCTATCCTACTTTCTCGATAATCCTTTCGAGAACTGGACCTACAACTCAGCCGAACTGACAGGTGCTGTTTATCTCTATCTCGATTTTCTGGCCCCCGTGGAGCAGATCCGAAACAGGCTCGCCGAAATCGTCGAAGGCTGCCGCGAATGGAACGGCAAGGATTTCAGTGTGCAGGTCGCGGACTCGACGGATCGGGTCATCATGCTGCGTATCACCGCCGGAGCCCGGACCGCCGTGCGAAGCTGGGACCTGCGCTGCGCCATCCGGGAACAGATCATTGTCTGGATACGTGAAAACTGCCCGGAAGCCTTTCCGCAGACACGGTTTTCAGCCCATGACCCGTCGCCCGAAAACCAGCCTTCACAGTATCGGATGCAGGCTCGCCTGCCGGATCATCCGGGCAGCATGTTTTCTCTGTAGGGCTTTGAGGCTTTTTGGAAAAAGCTTCACCAAAAATTTTTGGCCGATTGACGGCGTTTTTGGGGGAGGGCGATTCGGCTGCTTTGGAGTTCCAGATGATGTTTCCTGCCGCTCATTCAGCTACGTGTTTAGTCCCGTGGTTTGCTGGTGCATTATTTTCACGTGAGTGGAAGGAAGCCTTATGGGACGGATACGTCATGGCAGCGCCACGACCACGCACGCCGTGCGAGCAGCACTACAGCGATAGCAGGCTTCGCTCGCGGCGCTGGGCGAGGCGTTCGGGATCAACCCGAAAACAGTGACGAAATGCGGAGGCGTCAGACTGTCGAAAACCAGAGACGGAGCCAAAAGAGTCGCGTTCAATGGTCCTGTCCGGGAAGGACGAAGCGATGATCGAGGTCTTTCGTCGGCATAGTTTCATACCATCCTGACAGACAACGGCATCCAGTTCGCTGAGCAGCCCCGCAACCGTGGCACGGCATGGTCACGTTCCATGCGGTTCGACATGACCCGCGAGCCCAACGGGATCGGGCATCGCCTGACGAAACCCAATCACCCCTGGACCAATGGTCAGGGCAAGCGAATGAACCACACAATCAGGCAGGCAACCGTCAAACACTTCCATTGAGGACGCACCTCAATGACTTCATGGTGGCCTGTAACTTCGGGCGAAGGCTCAACAACGGTCTGACACCCTGTGAATACATCTGCAAGATATGGGCTTCAGAGCCAGAAAGATTCATCCTCAACCCAATCCATCAAAGCCCGGGACTAAACACGCAAGAGGTCACGGACAGAACTCGTTGTTCAGACGTTGGCATTGCCGTAACACTATTAGGTTCAGACTGAACAATTATTATCTATAACATGCAATTCTTGAAATAAAAATAATTACGAAAGTTGTCCGGTCAAACCGGACAACTTTCGCGCCAGCCTGTATTGTAATCTCTTCAACTTATTTTTTACAGGATGAAGTTAGCGAAGAAATTTTAGGCCCAGCGAATGATATTATTCAGAATATTATAGAAGGAGCCGGCATTCCATCCACCATAAACTGCTGGAAATGAGGCAGGACCACAGCCGCAATTGCCAGAAGGCGGTGGCGGGGGCGCAAAACCACAATTACCAGGTGGCGGAGGTGCAAAACCGCAATTGCCAGGAGGCGGCGGAGGAGGCGCAAACCCGCAATTGCCAGGAGGTGGCGCCGGAGGAGGTGCAAAACCGCCGCAACCACCCCAATCATTAAACCCAGGCAGAACGCCAGGACCAAAACCCCCCGGAAAAAGACAGCATCCGCCGGAAACTTCTACTATTTCAGCTACGTTGAGATCACGCATCGTTTTCTCCCATTTAAGACACATTCGAGCGCTCAAGTGGACGAAACGCCAAAAAGACACACATGTCAACAAAACATTAACGAATGCTTATAATAAATACTCCTGGTCACAAAAATGACATTCCAATCAGGAAGTAATTCGGTCCTGATCTCACATCAATTCCCACGGAATCGCGTTACTGTTCATAATATGTGTTCAGTCCCGGGATTTGATGGGTTGGGTTGATGATGAATCTTTCTGGCTCTGAAGTCCATGCCCTGCAGTAGAAGGGCACTAAAAACCCCATGGTTTTGCACGCATGTCTATAGTTTCATATCTCCTATGGTGATTGGGGCAGCTTGAAGTCTTTTCCCGGACTGTGGATTTTGAAGTATTTCGCTCTGATCTGGAGACGGCTCTGGCCTGTTCAGACGGACGCAAGGGCGGAAGCCCGTCGTTTGATCCGGTGCTGATGTTCAAAATCCTCGTGATCCAGACCCTGAATAATCTGCCGGATGAACGGACGGACTACCTGATCAACGATCGCCTGTCGGACGCCACGGTCTCAGACGTAGCAGTGGAGCAAGAAATCCGTGTCGATCTGCCCTGAACGTTTTTGGTGAGGCTTTTTCCAAAAATCTTCAGAACACATTGTCTTTTTGAAAAATATGACACCTAAAACTTCCGGTTCTACCATCCACCTCTTTAAACCGGCACTTTGAACACTGCCCTTGCCGCATCGACCTTCTCCCGTGTGATGCAGCCCGGCGCATGGTCGTTAACCAGTCCCATGGCCTGCATGAAGGCATACATCGTGGTTGGCCCGACAAACTTCCAGCCGCGCTTTTTCAGATCCTGTGACAGAGCGCGGGATGCCGCCGTCTCCGCCACGATTTCAGGTGCTGCCAGTCTGTCCGGCTCGAAGCGCCAGACATAGGCGGCCAGAGATCCTTCCTGCTCCACAAGCTCCAGCATCCGTCGGGCATTGTTGATCGTGGCTTCGATCTTCCCGCGATGCCGCACGATCCCTGCGTCTGCCAGAAGCCGCTGAACATCTGTCTCACCAAACCGGGCCACACGTTCCGGATCGAATTCCGCAAACGCGGCCCGGAACGCTTCCCGCTTGGCCAGAATGCTCCGCCAGCTCAGCCCGGCCTGAAACCCTTCCAGACAGAGCTTTTCAAACAGTCGACGGTCATCCGAGACGGGGAATCCCCACTCATGATCGTGATAGGCTTCATAGTGTTCCGTCACCGCGCACCACGCACAGCGCTGCTGTCCGTCCCGTTCTGCAACCGTCTGCATCACCCTCTCCTGCCGCGTCCGATCCGCCTTACATTGAAACAGGATCGTCCCGCTGATAAGCACGCCTGACATAACAGGACACCGGAGATTGTCATGAGTGCCAAAAAACTGCTGATCCTCCCGGGTGACGGCATCGGCCCCGAAGTCATGCGCGAAGTGGCGCGCGTCACCGCATGGCTCAGCCGCAAGCGCGGCATCACGTTCGACGTCTCCGAAGACCTTGTCGGTGGCGCGTCGCTGGCCGAATACGGCACGCCGATCCGCGAGGAAGTCATCCAGAAGGCCCGAGAGGCTGACGCCGTGCTGTTCGGCTCCGTCGGCGACCCGAAATGGAACAGTGTCGGTTTCGACAAGCGCCCTGAACTGGCGATCCTCAAACTGCGTCAGGAACTCGGCCTGTTCGCCAACCTGCGCCCGGCCAAGGTGTTCGATGCGCTGGTGGACGCCTCCACGCTCAAGCCTGAGGTCGTGAAGGGCCTCGACATCATGATCGTCCGCGAGAGCACGGGCGGCATCTACTTCGGCGACCCACGCGGGATCGAGACGCTGCCGAACGGCGAGAAGCGCGGCATCAACACGGAAGTCTATGCGACACACGAGATCGAGCGCGTCGGTCGTGTGGCGTTCGAGATGGCACGCAAGCGTCAGAACAGCGTCTGTTCCGTAGAGAAGCACAACGTCATGGAAAGCGGCCTGCTGTGGAAAGAGGTCATCACCGATCTCCATGCCCGCGAATATTCCGATGTCACGCTGACGCACATGCTGGCTGACAACTGCGCCATGCAGCTTGTCCGCAATCCACGTCAGTTCGATGTGATCGTCACCGGCAACCTGTTCGGCGATATCCTGTCCGATCTGGCGTCCATGCTGACCGGCAGCCTAGGGATGCTCCCCTCCGCCACGCTTGGCGCGAAGAAGTCCGATGGTCGCATGCCCGCGCTCTATGAGCCGATCCATGGCAGTGCTCCGGACATCGCGGGCAAGGGCATCGCCAATCCCATCGCGCAGATCCTCTCGCTGGCAATGTTGCTGCGTTACTCCTTCGATCTCGAAACTGAAGCGACGATGATCGAAAACGCCGTCTCGGCCGTGCTGGCGACCGGTCTGCGGACTGCCGACATCATGAGCGAAGGCAAGGCCCGCGTCGGCACCGACGTGATGGGCGAGGCTATTGTCCGCGAACTGGACAAGCTCGCTGACTGAACCCTGAAAGCGGGAAAGTCTCAAAGGCGCTCTTCCTTGAGACTTTCCTGAAATCTCGCTCTTGCTGCGAACAGGTTGGATAGATCTCCAGCCTGCCGCTGCACTTCTGAATGGCAGTCATGCGGCAGGCGTGTTCTGCCTCGGAGCTGTCCTCGCTAGAAAACATTCCACCAGACAGATGCTGTGAGGAATGGGCGATGACCACGACATGGGGTGATTTTCAGGCGATTATCCAGCTTTCAGCCGGGTTGAACGTCGCCATCCTCAGCTTTGTCGACATCAGTATTCCAGCCATCAAGGAGCGCCGTCACGTCTTTACCAAAGCGCGACAGGAACTCGATATCTATCGGAAAAATCCCCACAAGATCACCACCGAAGACAAGGCGGCACATGCCGACAGGGTGGGCGAGATCGACCGTCAGCTGTTCGATCTGTGGCATGAAACTTCAGACTTCGAGCAGATTGAGGATTCAATGCTCAAGACCACAGGCGTGTTCGGTCTTCTCGGAGCAATCCTGAGCATCAGTCTGCTGTGGTATTCCGGCGTTCGTTATGACACGCGATTACCCACATTTGGTATGGTGCTGACATTGACTTCATTTCTGTCTCTGTTCGCCGCCTTCTGTGTGAATTTCTTCACGGCGTTTCGCGCTACACACTATACGAAACGCTGCAACACCTTGAGGCAGAGGATGCGCGAAACGCTGAAGTAAGACTGTCGCGTTATGCTGAAAGATCCTCCGGTGAGGTGAACTTCTTTCAGGACAGGAACGGAAGTCCTTTTTCAAAACTGGCCCTGATTTCCTTTGCATTCTTACCTGTTTTCAACTGGTAATGTGGTGGATCAACAAAGGAAGTCCAGTCGCCGCCCCATTCCAGTTCTGGTATTGCAGCCTTGGCCGCTGTCGCCAATGCCTGATAGGCCTTGCTGTCATTCGGTTTGCTACCGTCCATATACCGACCGTTTTCTTCAAATATTCCGACATCCCAGGCTATACCGAAATTATGATTACTCTCCCCTCCCCGAGCGTTGGTCACTTTCTTTTTCTGGGGGTCAATGGTTCGGCCAATAGCGTACAGAGCATTCTGTTCAGCATATGTCCTCGTACCCGAAATTATTTTTACCACAAGAGGATACAGATCCCGAGATGTCGCAAGCATACGTCGTGCAATGATTTGCGCGACAGGAAGCAGTGATTCAATATTTCTCTCACTACGCTCGTCAAATTTTCCTTCATTATCACGGATATACTCATACTGTTCTTTCAGCTTGCGGCTGGCAGAACGCATATCCTCATGGACGACACCATCAATGGCGCCACCATACAGGCCACAGGAAGCACAAAACCGCTGAAAGAAAACAACATCATCATGTGTTTCGAACGTTTTCATGATATTTTTCCAGTAATTTAATAATATTATTTTGCAAAATTCAATTTAATTTAAGAAAAAATCACAGAAAATTAAAATATTTACTTTTATTCAATTCGTAACATGTCAGATATTTATGAGCAATCATAACAGTATGAGCATCACGAAAACACAAAAGCCATTCGAATTAAGTTCGCAATATCCTTAAATTATAAGGATTTTTCTTAAACTCATCACAAACAACAAAACAGAGTATCAATTTCTCTGAAACAAACCGGACATATGAATTTTTATACCTCACACCACATACTCAAAATAATCTCCGGAAATATTCCTGTCTGTTTCCTTATTGAAAAACCGGATCAAGATAAGGACTGGACGCATCGAAGAACAGCCGGTTCTCTTTCAGTTCCGCCGCAATAACCCGCAGATCAGCCAGCGCCCGCAGAATTTCCACCCGCTGGGACAGATTTGTCTCCCCCTGCTCCAGCCGCACCAGAGCCGCAACCGCCGCATCGGTCGCATGTTCCGTGCGGCCATAATGACCGCCATAGCGCCCCGTGAACTGGGCCATGCGCGCCAGCATGTCCTGCACATTGCGCTTTGCCTGAGCTGGCAGGTTTCCCCGCGCCATAACCTCCCGCAGGCTCAGGATCGCAAGCCCGACAGTCATGCCGGACAACACGCCATGAAGATAGGCGTCAACCACGGGGCCGCGCCGTCCGCCGACGGTGTTGAGCAACCGGACCATGCGTTCGATACTGACGCCTATCACGTCATGCGGACGCAGCGGGTAAGGACGCCGCGCAAGTCCCCGCAGCATCTGAAGGATCTGCATGCGCATGGTCCAGCGCACACCGTCCGGATCAAGCGGCAGGAAGATGCGATACATCCACATGCAGAACGCCATCGTCAGGAAAAGCGGCATGGCGGTGTTGAAAAAGGTGATCTCATCCAGCATCCGCTCGTCGTTGAACGGACTGACCAGAATGGTGAGGAACAGGTTGTAGGCCACCGCTCCCAGAATGGTCGCAGGGTTCGAAAAGGCCAGTCCGCCGACCATCATGACGGGAATGAAGCACATCGCCATCATCTCGTAGGTCGAGATGGCGGGCATGACGAGAATCACCATGAACGCTGCGACGGCCGTGACAACCACGGTGCCGTGCAGGAAGGCGCGCGTGGCGACGGCCGGTGTCTCGAGCGTCGAGAAGAGAGAATTGATGATGCCGACGAACATCAGGAAAAACAGACCCTGCGGCCATGCCGTGGTGATCCAGATCACACCCGCCACAAACATGGAGACGCTGGCGCGCAGACTGTTGCCAGTCGCCTGACGCCAGTCACGCCATGTCTCGATCGGATAGCGGAAGTGGTCATGGGCGATCGGATTGCGGCTCGCCTCGAACTGCTGGAGCGAGGTCGCCAGTTCGTCGAGCATGTCGCCCAGAATATGAACCGCCTGCCCTTCGCGCGTGATGACGGTCTCCGCCACCACATCGACGGGGGGATGCGTGACCATCTCCATCTCACGCGCCAGACAGTTGGCGGCTTCCACACGGCTCGTGGCGCGCAGGTCATTCAGTTCGGCCATGATGGCGCTGAATGCGGCAGAATTGGGCAGGCGATCGGGCAATGACAGCAGAAAGGAGCGGCTGTCAGACGCCAGCTTGTCCCAACTCGCGCCACAGGACGCCGGATCGGCCATCAGGGCCGCAAGCTCCAGCCCACGGGAGAACAGGGCGGCGACACCCGCCAGAGCCGCACGGGCATGATCGCCTTCACGCTCGTGCTTTCCCATCTCGATCTCGGCAAACTCGATCTGATCGCCAAGACTGGCCAGCGTCGCCATCATCTCGGCTGATTTGCGCAGCGCATCGCGCTCACCGGCGAGCAGAGCGCCCAGCGTGTTCGCGGTTGGCTTGATCGCCGCCACGTAATTATCGACCAGTCGGTTACGGGCGCGTTGTGTCAACTGGAACTGAAAGAGCGAGGAGATGACGGTTTCGCAGACAATGCCCAGCGTGATGTAAGTCGCGCGAGCCATGGAAATTTCGAAAATATGGCTGGGGTCGGCGATCCCGTCGAGGGAGATGATCGACAGGGTAAATCCGCTCGCCCGCATGCCATGCATCCGGTAGTTGGCCATGGAGGCCGGACCGGGCAGCAGCGTGCCAACAAAGCACAGCATCCCGATGAAGCCTGAAAGAAGCAGGATGAAAAGCAGTGGCTGCTGGGGCGCCGAGGCCACCAGTCCGAAAGCGATCAGCGTGCCGACAATCATGCCGAACATATGCCAGCGGGCCTTGGCCAGAGACTTGCCGCGCGAGCCCTGTGCGATCATCCACACCGTGAGCGGCGCCCATTGCGGACTGCCGAGTTCCCACCACAGGGCGATGCCGAGGGCGATCAGGGAGGCGATGGTGGTGCGGAGCGCATAACCGAAATTCAGCAGGCTGGGCGCATACAGCCATTTCTGCCGTGCAACCCATGAGCCGAACCGGCTTGATGTAAAACAGGTCAGAAGAAAATGAAGCCGGGCCATGAAGGGATGCTGTCCGGGAATCGTCCCATCATTCATGCCCATACCTCACGTTGTTACCCGAACCGACAGTCATCATTGTGACCGCTTACACCAGCATGCTTACAAGCACGTCTCAGCAGGATGAATAACTCAATTTCCCGCAAGGAGGGGCGCAGCACACACATGGCCGCATGAAAGCAATGAATACGAAGAACTCATCGCTTTCAGAAAGAGAGGCAAATTTCTCTTTGCACTCAGGGCAATCTTTTACCGGTATCGACCCGAACAGGACTACCCTTTACGTCTG
The DNA here is from genome assembly GCF_002005445.1 of Acetobacter aceti. Classification (NCBI taxonomy): domain Bacteria; kingdom Pseudomonadati; phylum Pseudomonadota; class Alphaproteobacteria; order Acetobacterales; family Acetobacteraceae; genus Acetobacter; species Acetobacter aceti. Next base: position 437,360 of record NZ_CP014692.1, on the reverse strand, counting down.
TATCCGGCTGGAAGAGAGAAGTTCTCTTCTCCAGCCGTCATTCTCAGTCGTCGTAGGACAGCAGCGCGTGAACCGGCACATCGACCTTTTCGCGACCACGCAGCGCCGTCAGTTCCATCAGCACCGAAGCGCCGACCACGTTCGCACCCGCCTTGCGCAACAGGGCGATGGATGCGGCGAGCGTACCACCTGTCGCCAGCATGTCATCGGTTACAACCACGCGCTGGCCCGGCTGAATGGCGCCCGCCTGAATATGCAGCGTGTCCGAGCCATATTCGAGATCATAGCTGTGTGAGATTGTCTCACCCGGCAGCTTGCCCGGCTTGCGAAGCATGACGATACCCGCGCCCAGACGTGTGGAGAGCGGAGCTGCCGTCAGGAAGCCGCGGGATTCGATGGCGGCGAGCTGATCGGGCTGCCATGGCGCGACGGCGTGCGCCATGCGGGCGGTCGCGAGCTGCCAGGCGTCAGCATTCCGCATGAGGGAGCCGATATCGTAGAACAGGATACCCGGCTTCGGGAAATCCGGAATGCTTGCAATATACTGCTTGAGGTCGATGTCGTTCATGAGCCGGGCCGATGCGAGTTGACGGGAGGAACGTCTTCAGACAGGGAAGCGCCACAATCATGACGCGTCTTCGGACAAAGCGCGGCGGACACTACTCTGTGAGCAAAGGGGTCGCAAGGCGACCTGCGCCGTTTGCCGCAACCTTTCCTTTCCATCGATCCTGCCTGAACAGTTTTATGAGCAGCGTCAGGCCGAAATACGCTCCTGCATCGCCGCCGCCACCGTTTTGAGAAATCCTTCCCGCCGGAAGGGTTTCGGCAGAAGCTGGACGACGGGAAGGGCCGCCGCCGGCCGGGGGCCATCCAGAGTGAAATCCCCGGACATGCAGACAATCCCCAGTTCCGGCAGACGCTCGCGCAGCAACCTCGCCAGCCGGAAACCATCGAGCGGTCCGGGTAGCTGGATGTCGGTCACCAGCAGATCGTAGCTGTTACCCGCTTCGACCACCAGATCGAACGCGGCTTCTCCATCCGCAGCTTCCGTGACGCGATATCCGTCGAGACCAAGGATGGTCGCGACGATATCGCGGATGGCCGGATCATCCTCCACCACCAGCGCCCGCAGATTGGTGCTGGCTGGCGCCGGTGTGTAATCAACTGTCGTCCGGGCCGTCTCGGTCAGGGCGCGTGGCAGCCAGAGTGACACGCAGGTTCCGTGACCCGGAGAGGAGCCGACAACCACCCGCCCTCCGGCCTGTCGGCAGAAATCAACCACCATGGCCATGCCGAGCCCGGTGCCCGCACCATCGTCCTTTGTCGTAAAGAACGGTTCAAAGAGCTGCTGAAGTACTTCCGGGCCCATCCCGCAGCCATCGTCAGTGACATCCACCCTCACCCATGCTCCGGCAGGCAACGGAGTCGGCTCGGACGAAACGCGCAGGCCACGATTGGCGTCGACAGGCAGCGACAGCAGGTCGACGGCCGTCGGGAATGACGCATTGCTGGCGCAGATGCTGACCCTGCCACCACCCGGCATGGCGTCCCGGGCGTTGATGGCGAGGTTGAGCAGGGCGCTTTCCAGCTGGGCCGGATTGACCTGCACATGCCAGATGTCTTTGGCTCCTCCGCACTCGACAGTAATGCGGGGGCCGATCACGCGCGCAAGCAGGCCATTGGTCAGAGCGAAAATGTCGGCCAGGGCGACGGTATCCGGGGCCGGTCTGTCCCGACGGGTAAAGGACAGCAACTGACCGGTCAGGGTTTCGGAGCGTCTGGCCGCATGCGCCGCGGCATCCAGACAATGCTGTCGCCGTTCACTGTCCGAAGCCTCGCTGGCTTCCGTAGCGAGTTCAATGTTGCCCAGAATGACGGTCAGAAGATTTTTGAAATCGTGAGCTATCCCTGCTGTGAGCTGCCCGACCGCGCGCAGTTTCTGTGATTCACCCAGAGCCCGTTCGCTGCGCAGCCGGAGCGTGATGTCGTTGGCCGTCAGCACGAAGCCCCGGCGATCCTCCGCATGCAGAACATCATCCGAGGCGAAGAACAGGGTCCGGCAGAGCTCAAGATCCGCACCGTTGATGCCCTTGCACTCGACCATGACCGGCGGGGCCGATTCGCCACGCTGGAGCGCATGTTCCACATGGGTGAAAGGCTCGAGCAGCGGCTGCCCATCGACAACAAGGGCGTCGCTAAGATCGTCATATGACAGACCCGGGCGGAGAACGCCCTCGTCGAGACCGAGTATGGAGCCAAGCCGGTCATTCCAGTGACGAAGCTGACCGTCAGTCCCGAAGACAGCGACGCCGATGGCCAGACTGTCGAGCACGGCCCGAAGCTGAAGCGCGAGATTGCGGCTGCGCCCCTCGGCACGCGCGGCTGCAAGCGAAGTCCTGTCCAGAATCCACCCGGCCGTCACCATGATCAGCACGCCGATAATGATGCCGATCGCATCAAGCCGTTTCTGCCAGCTCGTGTTGCGGAGCATGTCGGCAAGACGTCCCTCGCGCCGTGCCGTATCGACGCTGGTCAGGCTGATGAGGGCTGCGTCAGTTCTGGAGAGGATGGTATCGGTTTCGGGACGACTTAGCGTGCTGTCGTCGGAGGCTTCCCATTTTGAAATCGTGTCCAGAGACGTTTTCAGCTCATCCAGACTGGCCGGACGGATCCGGTTCAGACGCTCCTGAACGTGCTCCACGGAGGGAAAATCGCCTCTGATCACATTGATCTGGCCGAGAGCATCGTGGAAGCACTGGCGCTGGGTCTCATCATACGTGGCGAGCCACGCGAAACGGCAGATACGGGCCTGTTCAATTTCCCGGTCCAGCGAGCGGAGAATCTGGTCAGCGCTCGCGCTCTGACGGTCCATCTGGCCATGCCGCGCCATTTCATTACCCAGCTGCATGGCCAGGGTTCCGAAAGTCACAATCAGCAGCGCGGCGCCCAGAAGTGCAAGAACATGGGCCCGTTTGGCAGGATGGCGAGCCATCTTTTATCCCGTCAGAGAGTGGCGCGTGCGGCATAGCACTGCCATATCACGCCGTGCGTCAAGGTCTTCTTTATACAGACGTGGCAGTCAGCAGACAGTTTTTTCCTGTTATCATTCCATCTGCGGCATGATCTGCACCGCTGACATCCGCCTGCATGTCTCGATCGCCAGGAAGGCCGTTTCCCCTTTACAGCCCGAACCGGCCCGGACTGATCACGCACCACCGGCCCGAACCGCGCTGCGCCCTATCCCTGCCCGAAGGGCGGACCCTATCGGACAGCCGGGCGCATCGGGAGGCATAAAAGCATGGCTACCGCACCCATCGCCATGCCGATGGCCATCGGCAGAGGCGTCTGTTCACCAAAGAACGGCATGCCCGACAGCAATCCTACGAGAACACCCGCGATCGCGCCGAACACATATTGCATCGTGCCCGCCAGAGCGGACGCCGTGCCTGCGACACGGGCCTGATCCGCCAGAGCGCCCATCGTGGCGTTCGGATAGATCACGCCGGTGGGGCTGAGCGTGAGCAGCATGGCCATGATGACAGGAACCACCATCAGCGACAGACCGTGCCCGGAGCCGGGATGGACGTTCAGCCAGAACGCAATCGCCGTCAGCAGCAGACTGCCGACAAGGGAAATACAGATGGCGACGGAGAGGATTTTATGAGGGTCAAACCGGCTGACCAGAGCGCCGTTGACCTGGGACGCGCCGATCATGAACACGGCGAACAGACCAAACAGCATCGAGAACTGGAACGGCGTAAAATGGAAACCGTTGATGAAAACCGGTGACGCAGCCGTCAGGTAGCTGAACGACAGAAAGGTCGAGAAAGCGGCGATCATCGCGTGCGAGAGAAAGGCGCGATGACGGAGGAGCACGATGTAACGTGTCATCAGCGTGATGGGCGGCAGGCGCAGACGGTGCTCGTGGTCCAGCGTTTCCGGCAGCATACGCAGAACCAGCAGCACGCAGAGGAGCCCGTACGCCGCGGACGCCCAGAAGATCACCCGCCACGATACGAAGGTCACCACAATCCCGCCGAGCATCGGAGCGAGAATCGGCACCACACCCATGACCATCACGAGACGGGACATCATGCGCGCTCCCGCCCGCTGATCCGGCACCAGATCGCGCACGCAGGCGGTCGGGATGACCAGACTGGCCGACGCCCCGATCGAGGCGACGAAACGGGCAATGCTGAAGGTCACGATATCCGGTGCAGCCGCACAGACAGCCGAGCAGACTGCGAAAATGACATTCCCGGCGATCAGCGGCATGCGCCGTCCGAACCGGTCCGAGAGAGGACCGACCGTCAACTGTCCGATGGCGAGCCCGACGAACCAGATGGACAGCGTCATCTGCACGGACGACAGACTCGTATGCAGCGTCTGCACCATCGAAGGGAACGCCGGCAGATAGATGTCCGTCGAGATGGGACCGACAGCCGTCAGGAATCCGAGCAGAACCGGCAACCACCAGGGCGTTGTCGACTGGACTTCATACCTGTGTCGTGATGAAGGCTGCTGAGGCTGGGCGTTAGCGGCCATGCCATTTCCCGGATGTTGTGGTCTGGTGATGTCTGGGCAAAAGCTTGCGGATTTATGACAGACGCGGCCACGGACAACGTGACGGTGACTTTGGATCCTGCACGCCATACAAAAATAAAGAGTTATGGCGTGTCCTGCTGCTCCTAGCGTCCCGCTTTGCTTCTCTGCAAGGGGTAAGGTGAGTTTTTCTGATGCTTTCCATCATTGTGACGGCAGGAACACTTGCGTCGTTGTGGAGCAACAGGCGAAAAACATGATGCAGCCTGTCGCAGTGCATGGCTGATGGTCAGACGAAAAACCGGCCTACCGCTTACGGGCAAGGCGTCTGAGCAGCCGGTATCCCAGAACACCGGAAACTGCGAAAAGCGCCACGGCAATGAGTGTCCGCCCCACACCGCCAAACTGCGCGCCTGACCCCAGCAGAACAAAAATGAGGCTTTGCGGAAGACTTCCCACCAGCGTCGCGGTTGTAAAAGGCAGCAGGGCGACAGCGGACAGGCCCGCAAACAGGTTGAGCAGCAGCGCCGACCCAACCGGCAGCAGGCGCAGGGTAACAATCGTCTCGAACGGATGGCGATCAAGCATTCCGGCGACTCGCTCTCCGTAACGCATGAGAATGCCACCTTTTCCCTGATGTTTCCTGCGCGCCATGGTCTCCCGCGCCCAGTTGTGCGCGCCCCATCGCGCCCAGGCCCAGCACAGCACTGAGCCCGCGACGGTACTCAACGTCGCGAACGCCGTTCCTTCAGCCAGACCGTACGCCACACCAGCCGCGAAACACAGGATCTGGCGTGGCAGGCCAAAGAGGCACCAGAGCGTTCCGGCGAGACAGAACCAGAGACGCCCGGAAACACCCTGACGGAGCTGGGCTGTGTCATTGAGCAGATCATGGAGCGCGGGCACTTCCCGCAAGGCAATCGCGCCGCCCAGAAGGACGATCAACATGACGGCCGGACGGAGGAGAGAAAGTGCGGATGGGACCGTCTGGTTCCCGGAATCCTTCTCCTGCTCTGGCGGGATCTGTCCGTCGTGCATTTCTGTCGGATCTGACATCGGGCTTTCGCTCATGGCGCGCGGTAACACCTCCTTGCCCACGGTTGCAAGAGCGCGTTAAACCGACGAAATGTCCAATACGTCCTCCCCTGCCTCAGCCTCTTCCTCAATCGACGCCATACAGGCTGGTGACGGCATGAGGCTGCGTGATCGCCGCCATGTTTCCAACTGGCTGCTGAGCATCTGCGTCATGCTGCTCGGCATGATCGCCCTCGGCGGCGCGACTCGCCTGACCGGCTCGGGTCTGTCGATCATGGAATGGCGTCCGCTGACAGGAATCATTCCTCCGCTGACGCATGCCCAGTGGGAGCATGAGTTCGCTCTTTATCAGGGCATCCCGCAGTACAAGATTCTGCATGACGGATTTGGGCTGGCCGGCTTCCAGCAGATTTTCTGGCTGGAATGGATCCACCGTTTCTGGGGGCGGCTGATGGGCATCAACCTGCTCGGAGGTCTGGCGTTTTTTGCTTTCAGAAAAGCGCTGACCCGTGGGCTGGTGATCCGTCTGCTGGTCTTCTTTATGCTTGGCGGACTTCAGGGAGCGATCGGCTGGTTCATGGTGGCGTCAGGCTTCCGCGCGGACAGTACGGCGGTCGAGCCGGTGAGGCTTGTGTTGCATCTTGGCATGGCGCTCCTTCTGTATGTCGCGATCCTGTGGACAGCGCTCTCGGTGCGTTTTCCCGAGCCGGAAGTCCTGCCTGATATGGCTGGTGCGCGCCGGACCCGCAGCGTCCTGCACGCGGCCCTCGGCCTGATCGGCCTGACGATTGTGGCGGGAGGCTTTACGGCGGGCACCCATGCCGGGTTCGTCTTCAACACGTTCCCCCTGATGGATGGCCATCTGATCCCGGAAGGGTACGCCAAGCTCAGCCCGTTCTGGTATAACTGGATCGCCAACATTCCGGCGGTGCAGTTCGATCACCGCCTTCTGGCGACAGTGACGGCGCTGGCAATTGGCCTGACAGTTCTCACAGGCATGAAAACAAAACTGACAACACGCGCCCACGCCGCCGTCGCATTGCTGGGATGGGCCGTGCTGATTCAGTACGCTCTGGGCGTCACGACGCTGCTGCTGGTTGTACCTGCATGGGCAGGAACTGTTCATCAGACATTCGCCGCAATTCTGCTTGGCATTGGCGTATTTGCCATGCACACGCTTCGGGGGGCCAGACGGAAGCGGTGGTGAAGCCCCCGCTTTATCCACAACGCTGTCCTCGCCCCAGATTTTGAACTGATGACCATGAACGGGACCGGATGTCTTCCCAATAAATATTTATCGCGATATTCATGATTTTATTTTTCGGTATTTTTTTGATAAATAATCGATAAAAATATAAATATTATTGCTTTGTAAGTAATTATTGGTAATTTACCTTTCTATTTTTAATAGTTCCTTATCTGAAGTCCGCACAGTCTGGGGCAGGAGAAGAAATGTTTATTGAAGAATCTCGTGAGGATCTGTCCGCATGGAAATCAGAAACCTCCAGAAATATTCTTTTCCGGCTGATCAATGAATCACAGGGATTCCTGAAAAATACCGCCGAGACGTATCTTCGTGATATTTACCTGCACGGCGAAAACTGTCTGCAGGAAGTGCATGCATCCTGTGTAGCGCTTTTGAAATCAGAAGCCTCCACCGGACATGAGCCCAATCTCGCAAAGCTGGCGTATGTCACGGCTCGGGAAAAAGGCGTCACATGGAATGAAATACTTCCTTATTTCAGGAAGACGGTGAGCAGCTCAAAAGAGTATTTTTCGAAAGAATTCGACATCTACGATAACAGGTTCGCCTCCATCCCGAGCCTTATCAGGCAGATGCGGCATAATCCCGAGCATTACACGCGCGAATATATCGAGAATGTCGGCTTCTTCAACAAGAACAGATCGGCTCTTTATACCTGCTACAACAAGCCTATGGCCCGTGATTATATATCGTTAAACTTCGGCGATGATATCACCTCTATTTTTGATCGTCTGGAAATCCCTCAGGCTGAATCAGATTTTTTCCTGCTGCTGTCCCTGTATAAGGAAGGTGGCGTTTCCGTTGACATCCACTCCGTTGCCCGAGCCAACATTTCACCGATCGTGAACTGCGCCCGCGGTCTTGGTATTATCGAAAGAGAAGGTTTTCTGGACAAGAGCTTTTTTTGCTCCAGACCAGACAATTCCCTGATCAAAGCCTATATCGAACGTGTCGTAGCCTATGTAGAGCATTGTATCCGTCATGCAATTCCTCTCGACTACAATCTTATCACTTCCAAATATGCTTTTCAGGCTTTCATCCTTGATTCCTTCTCGACAGAACCAGACGCCATATCAAAAGACAGCATCACTCTGATTGATGCGGAAGTGTATGACAGCTTTATTGAATCAACACCTGAGGAAGAGGATATTCCATATCGTGACAATGGAATTCACTTCAAACGAGTCAACATTGTCGGTTTCGCCAGTCGCAATACCATAAAATCTGATATTTCCACCTGCAAACTCATAAATTCCATGCCCGGTTGTTATTTTCCGCCAAGCGACAACGTGACAATCGTCGGAAACACTTCAAAACCTGAGGCTTACAGACAAACAAGAAATCCTGCCGCCATTCCACAGCTGAATATTTTTCAGGTCAATGACCTGGGACTGAGTGGCCATGGAAGCTACTGGTCAAAAGGAAAATTCCTTCGTCTTGAAGCCTATCTTTCCTTTGTTACGGAACAGGAAACTCTTGCTGGACATTGGAAAAGTCTTGATCAGGCAGAAAATGTCCGTCATGTGGAAGAACCGGTCATTGTCGCCTTCGGGGCAGGTTATGGATGCTACGGGCATTATCTCGTTGATGACATCCCCCGTCTGAAAGTCGCTCAAAAACTTCTGGGAGAAGAAGAGTTTCGCAAAAGAAAGATCGTTATTACTTCAGAAACTCCCTCCTGGGGTCGCAAACTGCTGAATACCGTTGCAGGCATTCCATCAGAATCATTTCTGTTTTTTGATCATGTGAAAGAATTTCTCACGTTCTCCGACGCAATCATCCCGTCGTATGTCAACATGTCTTACATGTACCATAAGTTTATCAAGGAATGTTACGAAGGTCTCGTCTCCGAAGAGATCAGACCCTGGAGAAAAATCTGCCTTTCCCGCAAGGCGTGGGAACCCAATAAAACATTTCAGCGTGTCTTCGAACAGCAGGACACATTTGAAGAGATGGCCAGAGAGAGAGGGTATGAAATCGTTCAGCCTGAAACACTCTCCATCGAAGAGCAGATCCGGCTCGTGGCTGAGACGAGATGTCAGATTGGCGAGCATGGTTCGGCTCAGCACGCTTCCGTCTATAATCAGCATGGCATGACGATCGGGACACTCAATCCGCTCAATCAGATTCAGGCCAATATCGGCCGTATCTATCGCGACAGAAATGTTCTTGTTTTTCCCGACAAGGAGCAGAAGGATGACAGGAACAATACCTTCTTTTCATTCACACCAAAGAAACTGGAAGAGTTTTTCAGAGTTGTTGAAGCCGAGAACCAGGCACGAGACCACCTGTACGAAGCCTGAGTCCGGAAGAGTCAAATCAGTGATGATCTGACTCTCGGCAACAGCCAGCGACACAACGATCGCCAGAGATACGGAGTGGTTAGTATATGCTGTTGAAACGCAGGCTTTTCACACTGAATGCCGCCGCCACACTGACAGCGCCGTTTCTGACCCGCTGTTCTCGCGCTTCCTATGACTTCCATTCAGGCGCGGCCGGATACCCAGAAGAAGCCCTGCCTGAAGATGACCTGCATATCCCCCTGTGGGACGGCATGCCCCCTGACGGCGGCGGCCCACAGGGCATGCCAAGACTGTCGCCACATGGAGCGCTGACAAATATCGCCACTCCCACACTGAGCGTCCATCGACCGGAGCGCCCCAACGGCGCAGCCATCATCGTCGCAGGAGGGGGTGGCTATCGGTATATCCAGATCAGAAAAGAAGGTGTCCTTCCCGCCCAGTGGCTGACCTCGCTCGGCATTACCGCCTTCGTCCTGTTATACAGACTTCCTGGAGAACACTGGAAAGATGGCCATCTGGCTCCCTTTCAGGATGCCCAGCGCGCCATCCGTCTTGTGCGCGGCCATGCAAAAGCATTCGGGATCGATCCATCAAGGATCGGCGCTCTCGGGTTTTCCGCCGGCGGACATCTGATGGGGACGTGTGCGATCCGGCCGGAATGGAAAACCTATCAGCCGGTCGACATGTACGACACCATGTCCGCCACCCTTGCTCTCAGTCTGCTCGCCTATCCTGTGGTCACTCTGGAACCGCCCTACCAGCATACAGCCACGCGTCGGATGCTGATTGGTGACCATCCGACGGAACAGGACAGTATCGACTGGTCAATGCAAACTTATGTAAAGCGCGGCGATCCACCTTTTTTTCTCGTGCAGGCGGCGGACGACCGCATCGCAAGCGCCGAGAATACTGCTATTCTGGAAAAATCCTGCCAGGACAACAATGTTGATGTAGTCAGACATCTTTTCAGAAACGGGGGACATGGCTTTGGTCTGGGACGCCCCGGCACAGACACTGCTGTCTGGCCGGAAATGGCTCATGAATGGATGCGTCAGAAACATTTCATCTCCTGACATCAGGAGATTTTCAGAGGCGAACTGATATCCGGAATATTGATGACACCATCAGTTCGGCAGTTCAACATTCTCCAGCAATTCATAGACGTGACCGCTGTCATTCCACTGCCACACAGCGAACGCCGAACCGGTCTCTCCAAAAGCAAGATCCCTGACCTTGTCATGCACCGTCGCGAGAACAGCAACACCTGCTGCATTATCCTGCCAGATCACCCGGTCATTTCCATCAAGAAGGGTCAGACTGCTTCCACCCGCTCCATAGCAGGCACTATCCTCAAGGAAAACAGCCCTTACATCAGGCAAAGCTTTTCCGACATCCAGCGTGATGCTGCGAGGCGTCACAGGATGATTGCAATCATCAATATATTTTCCATCCCGGAATTCCAGATTCCCGACACTCCGCAGGCTTTCGGCACTGGAGATGGCAACGGGCCTGGCATCCTTGATGGTCAGAAATTTCGCCTTTTTGACCTGCTGACCATAGTCTTCAGCATGCGCCGCAACAGCGACGCTCATCGCAAGAGCTCCCGCCAGAACGCAAAGCCACCTCATCGAACACCCTTTCAATCCTCATAATGTGCGCCACGCAGGAACACACCGTCTTCCACAACATGACACAGACTGTATTAAGCTTACAGGCAGAGAAACAACCTGTCAGCAGTCACAATAGCCACAGTGATTTTAACACAAAAAAACAATCTAAAAAGCTGGTTGAAGGCTCCTTCGCCAGCGGCGGACTGCCGGCGCCGCCCCTGAATCCGCCTGTTTCAGCGGGCACGCAGCACCGAACCATAAGACATCGCGCCCAGACCGTCCGCATACTCGCCCTCGATCCAGACACGCCGTCCTGACACCATAACCTCCCGAACGACGCCCACTGGCCGGTTGACCATGGCGCGACACCCCAGTTCCGACCGTTCCTGTAATTCACAGGTCTGCTCGGGATTCCACAAACGGAGCGCTTCCGGGTCGATGAGACACAGATCCGCCTTGGCGCCTGTGCGGATGACGCCGACATCCAGACCGAAAAATTCAGCCGGAATGGAGGTCAGACGCATGATGCTCTCGGCAACCCGGACGGCTCCATCCTCCTGCGCGATCTTCAGGGTGCGCAGGTTGCCATCGTAAAAAGCTATATTCGCAAGATGCGCACCACTGTCGTTAAAGCCCGGGAGCGTCATGGGGTGAAACAGAAGATGCCTGAGGATATCGGGATTATTATTTGCAATAACAGTATTCCAGCGCAGCGCAGTATCCCATTCACGCAACAGAAACAGCAGGAACAACGCGTCGTTCTGCACAGAATCCCGCGCTTTCCTGAACAGTTCCGCCTCGGCAGCGTTCTCCGCTCCGTAACGTCCTCCCGATGTCCGCCACAGTTGCAGTCGGCGATAGGGTTCTTTCAGAGTCTTGCCGCACCAGTGTGGAAGCGGACACTCCACGACATTCATGTCTGCGAGAGAGCGGCTCAGAACAACATGATCAAGACGGAGCCATCGCATCAGCCGGGCAAGTGACAACCCTTCCCTGCCCTTCATCCACATGCGACAAAAATTCTTTTCCCACTGGGGATCATTCAAAATCCGGAGACGTTCCTTTCGATCATCCAGCTCAAGCTCATTCAGAGCACGGAGTTCCGGCAGTTCGTCCGCGACCGGATTGATGGCGCCATCGCTCCAGATTCTGAAAGGTGCCGACAAAGCCTGAAAATGGAAGTGTCCACCAATGATTTTTGAATTGAGTATGCGAGCCAGCATAAGGCAGAGTCTGTAAGCCAACTGGTTGGTTCGCAGATCAAGGGCTGCCAGAACGGATGTCTTCAGCGCACGCCGGTAAAGACGTCGACTGGTCAGCAGAAACCCTCTGACTGCGGCGACAACATCGTCTTTCGGCGGTGTCGCCTGCCAGACTCGTCCAAAACGCCGGACAACGGATAAAAGACGTTTTATTTCTGAAAATTCAGCATACTGGGTTGGTATTTTACTTTTCTTGTTCGGAGAATTGGCGAGAAAATGGAAGGGGAGCGCATCCGTGGACAGACCGACATATCCCTCTTCCATGGCCGTCTCCACCAGCCGCTCCATCTGCCGCAGTTCCGCAGCCGTTGGTTTTCGGGAAACCGATCCGGTCAGACCCATCGCCTCAATCCGCACCATGGAATGCGGGAGGAGCGGCGCGATATTCACACCAAGCGGCAATGACCTGAGATGATCCAGATAACTGCCGGAACTGTTCCAGCTACAGTGTTCAGCCACTTTTACCAGAACGGCACGGGGGATATTTTCCACCCGGGCAAAGCAATCCACAATTGGATCCTCACCATTGCGACGCTGGTTGCCGTAGGTCACACCAATCGAGCAGTTGCCGATCACGACAGTGGTCGTTCCGTGCCTCACGACTTCCGGGAGGCCGGGCGTCAGTTCCACTTCCAGATCGAGATGGGTATGGATATCGAGCATGCCCGGCAGCAGCCAGAGCCCTCGACATTCAATTTCCACTGCCTCCTTCGAAGCGGGAAGGGCTTGCCCGACGGCGGCGACAACACCATCCCGCACGAAAATATCGGACTCGACCGGCGCTCCCCCAAGACCATCAAACAGGGTGGCGTTTCTATACACAGTCTCAGACAAGCCGGCCTCCAGATAAGCGCTCTTCGTGACTGAAACCGGCTGGCTTCCACACGCCATACCTGCACTGAGCGACTCTATTCTACAGAAACACAACGCTAAATAAGGGCAATAGTTTCTTCTGGTCCTGTATTATTGGTGAAACGCGGCACATACCGGAACCGGCCTGTTCATATCTCGCGCCATCCGCCAAGCTGCGCTAAACCAAGGCAGGCCGATCCCACAACAGCCGGATGAACCCGTGAGTCATACAGAAGCAGCCCATGCGAAAATCAATCTCTACCTGCATGTCACGGGCAAAAGGCCGGATGGCTACCATCTGCTCGACAGTCTGGTGGTGTTCGCGGGAGCTGCGGACCAGCTCACTTATGTGCCTTCCGCAACCCCTCTGTCGCTTGAACTGACCGGCCCCTTCGGGCGGAAGCTCGCCGCGGAAGCCACCGACGACAACCTTGTCATTCGGGCGGCGCGCCTGCTGACAGAGAGCGGCGACACCCCGCTCACCGGCCGCCTCGTTCTCGAAAAAAACCTGCCGGTCGCGTCAGGTATCGGAGGTGGATCAGCCGATGCAGCCGCCACACTCCGTCTTGTGGACCGGGTTCTGGCTCTCGGCACGCCGGAACAGCGTCTTCTGTCGATCGCCGAGCAGTTGGGAGCGGATGTGCCCGTCTGTCTGGTCCAGAAGCCAATCCTGATGCGCGGCATTGGCGAGCAGCTTGATCCGGCGCCAACCTTGCCAGCCTGTGGCATAGTGCTCGTGAACTGCGGTGAGGCCGTTTCCACGCCTGCGATTTTCAAGGCGCGCAACGCTGCTTTTTCAGGTGACGCCATCCTGCCGACCGGGTGGCCGTCCGCCACAGCCATGACGGACGATCTTCAGCGTCTCAGCAACGACCTTGAGCCGCCCGCCTGCGCACTCTGCCCGTCCATCAGCATTGTTCTGGACGCCATCGGCGCATTGCCGGGCTGCCTTCTCAGCCGGATGAGCGGTTCCGGCGCTACATGCTTCGGTCTGTTCGACACAGCCGAAAGCGCGGAAGCCGCCGGAAGCCTGCTCAGGCAGGAACAGCAGAATGACTGGTGGATCTGGGCGGGGCCTGTCCTGTAACGCCCAACTCCGCCGCCAGCCTGAAAGAGTGTTTCTCTCATAGAGAAAACAGCTTTATACTGAGCCGAGCAACCTCCTGAAAAACCTGTTTCAGGTCACCTTGATCAGCAAGAAAGGCTGGCCGAAAAATGAGCAAGAAACCGACCCCCAAGAACACTCCAGTTCCTGAGGAACCCGTCAAAGACCCTCATATTCATATTTCGGCATCCAATGACCTCAAGCTGGCTTCCCTGACCATCACATCCGGCCGCAAGAAAATCGTTCTGGACCTTAATGTTGCTCAGGTTGCTGATCTGATCTCCGGGCTCGGAACGGTTCATCAGGCCATGATCGGCACCGAGATTCCACCCATCGAAGGCGTTCCCTTCACGCCGGTACGTCGCACCAACTGGGCGCTGCAGCTTGATCCGGAGACACAAGGATCGATTCTTGCGTTTCAGCATCCTGCCTATGGGCCTGTCGGCATTGCCATGGCGCCGACCGACGCGGCGAAAATGGCGCACGGCCTGTCCTTGCACCAGCAACTCAATGCCGCGACGCTGAAAGCCTCCGGACCGGCCAACTGATTGGTAACAGTCAGAAAATTCTGAATGTTGTCTTTTGATGGGACTGATGGGGCTGCGTCCCTTTGTGGAGCCTGGGACAAAACTCTCGGGAGCAGCCATACCGTTTTTGGATATGCTTGCAAAAATCTGAAACATCTTTTCAGGAGAAGACACAATCCAGAGATCCTGGAACAGGCTTCACCCAAAACTTCCGGCTACAGGCTCCCGCTCTTCATGCCCTTACCAGCAAAAGCGGCTGACAAAGCCTGCGCCATTTCTGCTTCAACCGATTTTTCCGCAAAAGACGCTCTGAGCAATTTTCGCCCCAGAGCAGACTGCTCTTTCAGCCTGTCTTCATCGCCCCATAACGCCGCAAGAGCAGCAACAAACGCCGCCGTCTCCGCAGGCGCTACACAGGAACGCTGAGCAGCCAGAAGCGGCAGACCTTCCGCCGCCATTGGCGTCATCAGAACCGGGACGCCATGCGCCCAGCTTTCCAGAATCTTGCCCTTGATGCCCGCACCAAAACGCAGCGGCGCGACCATCAGCCGCGCCGCTGCGAAAACACGAGGGAGCTCCGGCGCATAACCCGCGAACGTCAGTCCATCACAGGCAAAAGACAGGGTTTCCGCCGTCATGCCCGAACCGAAAACCGTGATCGCCAGCGAGGGATTCAGACGACGCAGGGCGGGTACAATCTCCGTAGCCAGCCAGCGGACAGCATCCCGATTGGGTGCGTGACCGAAATGGCCGAGAAAAACGATCCTGTCCCGTTTCGCCGGACGATACATCGTCTTTCCGACAGGAACCGCCCAACGCACGGTGACAGCGGCGCAGGATGGCACGCCTTCCCTGATGCGCGCCGTCTCCTCATCCGAATGGGTGATCACCACATTGGCGCGCCATGTGATCATACGCTCTCGCGCTTCGCTCTGGGCGGCGAGAAGAGTCAGTTCAGGCCGCTGCTCGACCTGCGCCTGTCGCCGTAGACGGAGACTGTCGATATCCGCCACGGACCATATGATCCGCGCCATCGGACAGAGACGTCGCGCCAGTTCCAGATAGGCCGACGCATTGCCGAGGCGATGCAGATAGATGAGCTCAAACGCCTCGCCCGCCTGTCTGAGAATGGCCTCGACCGACTCCCATAAGGGCGGCCTGAGAACTGTAATCCCCTGCTCTTCAAGTAAAGCGAGAACGTCCTCACGACAGCCGGGAATGAGACCTGGCGTGAAGAACACTTTCAGCCCCGCCGCCTGCATGGCTTTCATGTGCGACAGCAGCGCCACCGAGGCCGCATCACGCCGCGCATCAGGGGTCTGATCGTCAATCACCAGCACCTGACGCTGCACCGTGACGGTACGATTGGCCTCCTGCCGGCGCAGACGACGGATTTCACGTCGGGACCCCAATCCCAACGTGCCTTCCGCATCCTTCCTCCTGAGCGTCTCCAGACAGGACGCCAGAAAATCAGCAGCCGTCCGGATCTTCTCCACATCGCGCAACCCACCAATTTCGCGATGGGCGAGATTCATCATGGCCTGATCGAAAAAACCCTCTGCCGCTGGCAGGATTTTCGCACCTTCAGGAAAAGGCGAACCTGTATCAGGGTGGATTTCGACAGTATGCGCCGTGAGCGGGTCCGGCGGAAACGTAAACAGAAACTCGAAGCCATAGCGCCCGCTTCCCAAACCCAGATCACGAAGATCACGGCGGAAGCTGTTGGCTTTCAGAAAGGCGACTTCCTGCCCGTCGAGCAGAACCGTCACTCCAACGGCACGTTCGGGCCGATCCTCGTCTCGTATCCACCCGGCGACCCGCTCGTGATCGAGAATGTCGATCGCGCCCCGCATCCCCAGTACGGTCTGCTCATCCGTCGGCGCGGGCACGAAAACCGGAGAGCCACTGATCTGCTCTCCGTTCGGAAGTCTCACTTCGATCCGTGAAAAATCGTTCTCCGGCAGCGGCGGCACCCAGACATGACGAAAGGCGCAATAGCCATCGCTATGTCCGGGCTCCACAAGGTCTTCGCGCCAGCTTTCGGCGGCCAGTTCCGCAACCTGCACGCCATCACGGAAAACGGCGAGCGGGACGGGCGTAAACGGGTCCGTCTCATCCCTCGCCCATCCTTCGATGACATACCGATCCGCCCGATCAAGAAAGGCGCGATAGAGCGGACCGGTCATGAGGGGCTGGCTCAGGCCGCTGCTTTCATGGACGACACAGCCCGCAGCGAGAACGCGCCGCTCGCGGTCGTGATCCCACGCGGCAGACCGAACGTGAAGCCGTAGGCAGCCGCACCGTTGCTCACCACGCCGCTCGGACCATCGGCCAGCGTCATACCGAGAACACGCCCGTTCAGCAGCACTTCCAACGCCACAGGCTCGGACGGCGTCAGCAGGTCAACAGCCCAGCCGCACAGCAGACGCTCCCTGTCAGAAGCCAGCAGGCCCAGCCGCACAGAGCTGCCCGCCGTGTGCTGGCGCACAACGCTACCGGTATGGGCCGACAGACGGTCGCGGATATGTTCCAGCATCGTGCCGTCTTCCAGACGTGGCGCGCAATAGACCGCCTCGACGGTCTCCGCGTCCGGATAAAGCTCTGCAAATGTACCCGCGTTGTGGAACATGCCGCGCGAGCCGTCATCGACGAAGCTCTCGGACGGAGCGCCCTCGGCCAGCAGGAGATCGTGGCTTTCAAGCTCGATGTGGATATATTCCACCCGCTCGCCGATACTGGCGAAATGGATGGAGCCGCCGTTCACCAGACAGTGCGCCGGGATCAGATACCTTTCCACGAACATGGCGTGCAGCGGCGAGACTGTCAGCGCCCGCTTCGGCAGATTGTGGCCCAGCGACCCTTTCTCGAAGGTCACGGGGATCAGGTCCGGATTGCCGCGGGCGAACACACCGTCATAGGCGCGGCGACCGATCCAGCGGATGGGACGCAGCGCGCCGGATGCCGTGCGGACCAGATCACCGATTTCCAGCGCCTCGACGGGAGTTTCACCCTCCGCCGTGGCGATCAGCGTACCGGGGCAGTAGCACGGCGCGGGCGTACCGTAGTCGATCAGCGTGCTGCCATCAGTATCGGTCGTGACGAACAGTTTGGTCGGATCATAGACGCCGTCAAACAGGAGCGTTTCGCTGACGCCGTCACGGGTGATGGTCAGCCTGTTGTCGCCGCTGAATGTGTAATCCGGTGTCCCGGAACCTGTCAGGTCCGTGATGTCGATCGTGCCGCCATTGAGCGCGATCCGGTCCGTGAACAGGGTGTCTTTCGACACGTCCAGCCTGCCGCCGTTCTCGAGCGTGATGTCGGTCAGCGTCGCGCCACTGCCTGCGCTCAGAACACCGCCGGAGCCGACATCCACGTTAATCGCCGTGCCGCCCGATGCGACAAAGGACGAGCCGTAGGCGTTGAGGGTTGTATGGGTGGCTGAACCGCCGGAAGAGACTGTCTGCTTTCCACCGCTGTTGACCATCGTATCGACAACTGAACCCCCAGAGGAGACAATCTGCTCCCCGCTCCTGTTGACCATCGTAAGACGCGCGACGCCGCCGGATACGATCTGCTCAGAATAGGCGTTCAACGTCGTATTTTTCGCCAGTCCGCCAGACTCAACATATTGCGTCGCATCAGCGGCGGAATAGGTAATCGGCGTGTAACCCCAATAGGGATCGTTCTGATTAGGAAGAAAACTGCCACCCGGCGCTCCTGCAAATGTCGCGCCGTAAGACTCTCCGCCAGCATGAACATACTGGCTCGCCGAATAGACTTCAGCGCCGCCACCCCATCCATGAACGTTATTCTGTATTTCCGCGATGGTCGTGGAAAAAACGGCGCTGGTGCTGAGCCCGTACACATCCTCCTGCACTATTGCATTACGGACGATGACACTGGCTGAATTGGCTGGAGTGACCGACGTGAAAAAGGACGCTCCCCCTGATTCCACAACAAGATCTTCTCTTGCGTAGGTCTCTGCCGAAGCCCCCAGGACAGCGGACGTCACCACTCCTCCGCTTCCAACCGTGGTGACAATGCGCCCATTTCCGGAATCGACATTCTGCGTCACATCCCCGGAACTGGTGGATGCGCCCGAAACAGAACCGCCATTTGTTACACTCGACATCAGGGCATTCCTCAAACCTGCTGATGCGCCCACCGCCGAACCGTTAACAAAATGACATGGACGCCAATATTTGGTTAAATATTAACGTAAAGCGCCATCTCAAAAAAAGAGCAAAAAATATACCTGTTCTCAGACCGTGATTACCGTCTGCGTGGCAGTTTCCGCACAACTCCGGCCACGCCAGCCGCGAGTGAGCGGTAGGCCTTCGCGGCCTCGCTCTCCGGTGCTCGCACCACAATCGGCGCTCCCTCGTCGGCGCTGAGGCGGATATCGGCCAGCAGCGGAATTTCGCCGAGAAACGGCACATCGAGCCGTCGCGCTTCTTCCCGAGCGCCGCCGTGACCGAACAGTTCCGTGCGGTGATTGCAGTTCGGGCAGCAGAAATAGGACATGTTCTCGACAAGCCCCAGAACCGGCACGCGGGTCTTCTCGAACATCGCCACACCGCGTCGCGCATCCAGCAGGGCAATGTCCTGCGGTGTCGAGACGATGATTGCCCCGCTCAGGACGGCTTTCTGCGCCAGCGTAAGCTGCGCGTCTCCCGTTCCCGGCGGCATGTCGATCACCAGAACGTCCAGCGCACCCCACGCGACATCGCCGAGAAGCTGGCCGATCGCCCCCATCACCATCGGGCCGCGCCAGACCATCGCCTGTGTCTCATCGACCAGCATGCCGATGGACATGGCGCGCAGCCCCCACGCCTCAACCGGGATCAGCTTGCCGTCGCGCACTTCGGGCTTGCCGCTGATGCCGAGCATACGCGGCAGCGAGGGACCGTGGACATCGGCGTCCATCAGCCCGACCGACAGTCCTTCCAGCGCCAGTCCGGCCGCCAGATTGACGGCGGTGGTCGATTTACCGACGCCGCCCTTGCCGGACGACACGGCGATCACCGCCCCGACCTGAGGCAGCAGCGGGCCTGCCTCGGTATCTTTGTTTCCCACACCCCCCAACGGTCTATGACCGCCTCCGGCTCTCGCCTCCGGCCGGGGCGCCGCGGTCGGGCGATGGGCTGTCAGCAGCACGCTCGCGCGCCATTCCGGAAAGGCCCTGTCCAGCGCCAGCTCAGCTCCTGAAGCGCTTTTTTCAAGCGGCTGCGCAAGGGAAGAGGGAACGGCCAGTGTCAGCCGGATACGTCCGCCAGCTACCTGGCAGGACTCAATGTGTCCAACCTCCAGAAGGGACTGATCACTGGCCGCTCCCTCGCTGGCCGGCACGATGACGCCCCTGATGACTGTCTCGATTTCCTCACGCGAGGGAACCCGCTGCTCGGCCATGACATCGCCTCTTTTGTCTGCTGTGACCTGTGTATATGGCGTCTACGGCCTGGAACGACCAGATGGCATGATACCAATCCTGCTCCGGAACGTCTCATAAAGCATTCCCGGTCATACTGTGGAAGCTCCCTGCCCGTCAGATCGATCCCACGCCGACGACCTCACCATGAAAGATGTTGCATGGATACCAGCGTCGCCGAAAAATGCGCCTCGCGGCTCGGAAGGGGGCCTCACGCTTCCGTGTATGGTTGCTATAGAGTGCGGACTTCTGGCGACCACTCCATTGCCGTCACCATGCAGGACAGGACATGACCGCCACGCCCTCCTCTTTTCCTCTCTCCGGCCACCCTTCAGGAGGCCGGACCGACAAGGCCACGGTCACCCTGAGCACTCCGCCTGCTGTCAAACGCAGTCGTGATCACCGTGTCGACGCCCTGCGCGGCATTGCCCTGCTGATGATGTTCGTGGACCACATGCCACAGAACCTCCTCAACCGGCTGACCATCCGGAATCTTGGCTTTGCCGACGCCGCGGAGATTTTCGTGCTGCTGGCCGGATATGCTTCGTGGCTGGCTTACGGGCGTGGATTTCCGAAATACGGACTGGCTGAGACTCTCCGCAAGATCGCCGTGCGCTGCGGAAAACTCTACATCGCCCAGACGATGATGATGATAGCCTTTGTCGTCATCGTCCGGACATGGCGCAATTTCACGCCTGTTCCCGTCGATTTTCTTGAGCCTGAACTGGCGCATGGTCTTTCCAATTTCTGGCGTGTCTTTCTGCTGGATGCGCTGCCGTCCAACCTGAACATCCTGCCGCTTTACATGGTGCTTCTGGCGGCCTTTCCGCTGATGTTCTGCGTGATCCGGTTCAACCGTTTTCTCGCACTGGGGCTGAGTTTCGCCCTGTGGCTGCTGATCAACATCGACCCCAGTGTCAATTTTCCCAACTGGCTTGATCCCGATGGCTGGTATTTCGACCCGCTGGCATGGCAGTTCCTCTTCGTGCTGGGCGCATGCGGCGCCATTGAGGCCGGTCGCCACAACGGGAACCTGCCCTCCTTTTCCTGGCTGAAAATCCTTTGCGGGGGCTACCTGATGTTCTCGCTGCTGGAGGCTTTTCCATGGACGCAGTGGGGGCTGCCGACCATTCGTCCGCTCACCCTGCCCTCTCCCGACAAGAGCACGCTGGCGCCCCTGCGACTGCTCGATGTCCTGTCCATTTTCTATCTCGTGCAGTCTTCGCAACTGGCCCGGCAGTTCTCGGAAACATGGCTGGGACAGGCGCTGGCGCTGTGTGGACGCCATTCGCTGGAGGTCTTTACGGTCGGTACCGTGCTCGATCTGATCGGTCGCCTGATCTTCACCACATTCGGGGAAGGCTGGCTGTTCCAGATCGTGATCAACATTGCAGGCCTGTGGATTCTCTACTGTGTGACGGTTGTCTACGAGCGTAAACGTAACCGGGCGCGTGAGATGATGAAGTCATCAGAGCCGAAGCGGCATGCCGCCTCCTGACCCGCTCCATCCGCCTCTACCGCGGTGACGACGCCCAAAGACACAGGAACCTATACGATGAGCCATTTTCCCCGTCTGACCCGGCTATTGCAGGCTGGCTCCTCCGTGAAGATCTGCCTGTTCGGCTCGTCCACGGTCGAGGGCATCGGCGCAAGCGCGCCTGAGAACGGGCTGTGTCCGGTTGTGGAGCGGACGCTACAGCCCTTCATGCCGAACGGTGTCACCATCATCAATCGCGGGATTGGCGGCAACGGGGCCGAGGAAATGCATGCCCGGCTTCAGGAAGTGATTGACGATCGCGCCGATCTGGTGATCTGGCAGGGCGGCACCAACGATGTGTGGAAAGAAAAACCTGTCTCCAGCTTCATTGATCAGACCCGCGATGATCTGGAGAGCCTGCGTCGGGCGGACGGCTGCGATCTGGGCATGATCGGGCCGCAGTGGTGCAGGATGATGGAAGAGCTCCCGAACTTCCCGGCTTTCCGGGATGCGGTGCCAGCACTCGCCACCGAGATGAACATCCCGTTTTTCAACCGCTACGCGCTGATGAAGTCATGGTGCGCCGAATATGACATGACCCGTGAGGCGCTCTCTCCTGACGGTCTGCATCTGGGCGATTTCGGCTATAAGCTGCTTGGCGAAGCCGTGGCGCGGTGGATTGTCGAGCTGACGGGGATTTAAGGCTCGGGACTTTGCCCACACACCCCACAAAGCGACCCGGCCCCTTTGATCCCGACCTGTTCAATTATAAGGGGTGAAGGGGTCTGTGACCCCTTCCGGATAAAAGGTCAGAGCCCTTGCCTGATCTTCCTGTTTGTCAAACTTTCTGAAAAGCTGACTGACAGGTTCCTCTCAGGCGCTTCCTGAGTGTCACCTTTCCAAAGCAGGTGATCACCCACCAGTTCCTGCGCTCAACACGCTGATGGAGTCCCGCCTTCAGACCGGACACATTGAAGACAAATCAGTGAATGGTCGGAGAGATGTTTGCAAAGGCCACATGTAAACGTGCCGGGGACGCAAGCTGGAGTTCCGGTCCGAAGCCCGGCCATTCGCCATCCGCCAGAGCCTCCAGAGATGGTGTCGGCAGATCAAGCCGATCAGCATAGGTCCACAGATAGGAAAACGCCTGTGTGACATAGGCCCGCGTCTGCGCGTTCGGCAGGCGCTCCATATAGAGCAGCGGATCTTCAGACACGCCCGCGCTCGTCTCCCAGTGGGAAATCGCACCCGGTCCGGCGTTGTAGCTTGCCAGCAGACGGATCAGGTCGCCGCCTTCCGGCGCCGCCTGCCCCGCCCAGCTCAGATGGGCCAGATACTTCACATAACGCTGTCCGATTTCCAGATTAAGACCCGGATCGTGCAGCACCTGCGGTGAAGACGCGAACCGGTCCGCCTGACCGGTGACAAACCCTGCCGTTCCGGGCTGGATCTGCATCAGACCGTGCGCCCCGGCGCCGGAGACGGCTCCCGGATCAAAATTGGATTCCAGACGGGTCAACGCATACACCAGCGCCGGATCAACGGTGAAACCGTGGCGTGGATGCAGGGCCGGCAGCGGCAGATGCTCGCCATGCTTGCCGGAAGACTGTTCCATGGACTGGATGGAATCCGCCATTTCCAGCGCCAGATCATTCAGCCCGGCGGCAGCGGCCACCAGCTGGAAAGACTGCGCCAGCGCCGTATCATGCACAATCTGGGGCCAGTAGCGACGAAGCGCCTGCTCCGCCCGCTCCTGCTCGCCCACCTGCATCAGGGCGAACACGCGACGCCCCACGAGGGTAGCGCCCACGGCTTCCACATCGATTTCTGTCAGGAGCGGTTCGGAAGGCGCGGCATCCGCCGACACTTCAAGAGCCGCATTCTGCATAGCGCCGTCACGCATCACATGATGCGGAACGCGCTCCATCATGCGCCGCGCCAGCAAGCCGTAAAAACTGGTCGGGGCGGCCTGAGCCCGCTGTAGCCAGGGCCGGAAGGAGGTCGTCTCGCCGAGTTCCTGATGACCGCGAGCTGCCCAGAAAGCCGCCGCTGAAATCAGTTCGGGTGTTACGAGGGGCGCGCGGGAGGCTGTCTCGAACAGGACAACGGCTTCTGCCTTGCGTCCCTGGGACCAGGTCGCCAGCCCGGCCATATAGGCAGGGAAGCCAACTTTCCCGTTGCCGCGACGGAAAGCCTCGCGCCCGATCTTTTCCGCATCCGCAAAAGCGCCCTGACTCAGAAGAGCCTGCGCCACTTCACCACCCAGCTGGGCCGCGTAGGGCGGCGTCATTCCCGGCGTGATCGCAATCAGATGCAGGGCGCTGTCCGCACCTTTTGCGCCGAGAGCGGCGCGTTCCATGACCGTGCGGTCCAGCAGGATATTCCGGACAAACGCCCGGTCCATCGATCCGTTGGCGTTTCCTGCATGTGCGCCACCCAGCATGGCGAGCGAGGGCGCCGCAGGAAGGGGAACTCCACGCTCCGATAACGACGCCAGACGGTTATAGACCGCCGGTGCATCCGCCATGTCAGCGTGGTCATGCAGCCAGCGTCTCATTTCCGCCGGGGTGGGATGATAGGATGGGCTGAGAATTCTTTCAGCCAGAATGTCGGCGAGCAGGGTGGTGTCGGTCAGACGGGTCGTGCTGGCCAGAGCTTCACTGAAGGCGCTCTGCCGCTGAAGCCGGAAAATAGCCCGCACGAGAGTCGCCATGTCAGAAGAGAGCGGACGCGGCAGCGCAACAGCCTCATCATCGGGGCCGCCATAGGGCAGACGCGATACGGCCATGGCGACTTCATCGCTTCCATGGCCGTCGTGCGCTGACCGGGATCCCCCTCCGTCTGGGGGAACCGGCAGCGGCCGCGCACTAGCGAAGGATGCTCCCGTCAGCAGGGCAGCGCCGGCAAGCAGAAACCTGGCGGCGATCGAGTGAGAAATATGGCCTATGGCTCGCATGGTGGCGGGGGTCTATAAGTTCCCACAGGAAAATGCAAGCTTGCTGACAATCATCGCGCGACAACAGACAAGCTTCACTCAGGAATACCGCTTGCAAACGCCTGAATTCCCATGATTATCACACATGGTAGAGAGATGCTTCTACCTGAGTCTATTCCTGTCCGTCAGCCTTCATTATTCCACTATTACGCCACTTAATTCACAACATCATCAAGTGTTACCGCAAGTAACAACATATCATCCCATATCTGGCGGCGAGCGCTCGCACCCGCCCGCAACTGTGAGGGGTGTCTCATCGCCATGACCGGCCTTTGCGGGCCGCCTTCCGAACCCCATGACGTCGTACGCCAACGCCCCCGGGCGCGGGCAGGATTCACGTCAGGACCAAGAATCATCCGGGTCGCCAGACCGCCGCACAGAAGCAGTCTTTCAGGCTGGTAGAGTGCTATACTCCTGAGAAGTATCGGCAGACACTGCGCAACCTCGGCGGGAGACGGGGGACGCCCGCCCGGTGGACGCCAGGGAATCGCAGGAGCCAGAATCATCTCCTCACGGGTCCGTCCGATCGAGGCGAGCATACGGGTCAGGAGCGCCCCGGATTCTCCCGAAAAAACAACGCCACTCCTGTCCTCATCGGCATCCGGTGCGTCCCCGATCACCATGACGCGCGCCCCAGCCGGTCCACGCGCCAGAACGGTGTGAGTCGCCGTGTCCCTCAGAGTGCAGGCCGCGAAACCGTCAATGGCTTTTTCCAACGCCTCAATGGTCGCAATCCCGTTCAGCGCCAGCAAGGCGGCATCATGACCATACAATAGCCCGGACGGCTGTTGTGGTTCAGCGCTCTTTTCAGGGGCTCGCCTGTCAGCAATCCCCCCGGAGAGCTCAGGAAGCGGGGCGGCCTGATGAACCGTTCGTGACGCCTGTTCGGTCTTCCACTCGGCAAAACGGTCGTGCGGCTCCTCATCCAGCAGGACATCGACTCCCCACTCAATCTGCAACTCCAGCAGCGCCGCAACCGCACCAGCGTCCATGGTCACCAGATTCTCCACCTTCTCCGCACGGTCACTATAGAGAAAGAGTGGCTACGCGTCCCCCTGCCCGGAAAAGATCGCCACAGCCCAATCATAAGCGAGCGCCACCAAGGCTACAGGACAATCCCGCACGCAAGGCATTGACCCGCACCCGGCAATCAGGCCAACGCGCAGCAGGATGCCGTGCTCCATTCTGTCGATCACCGGGTCGTGACGAACCCGCCCCCTTTCTTACCTTCCATCTTTTTTCAAACTTCATCAGCCATACAGGCTCGTGGTTGGCCTATCGCTCTTGCCGGGTTAAATCTTTCTCATGGCCGTTACTGCCACGGGATGCCACCATCCCGTTCACACATCGTCGGAGGCACCTCACCATCATGCCAATTCGTCCTGTCCTGTCCGCCCTGCTGCTGGCCTCTTTTCTGTCCAGCAGCGCGATAGCCGCGGGACAGAAGACTCCGACAGCCCCACAAAAGACTGACGCGACCCCATTCGTGCCTATCGACGCTCCGGACTTCATGGTGGGGCTCATCGCCGCACGCGCCAACGACTACGCGACAGCAGCCCAGGCCTACAGCGCGGCTCTGGCGAAAGATCCGGACAATGCGGAACTGCTCAGGCAGGCTTTCTCGGAAGCGGCGCTCGCCGGTGCGCCCAACGCCGTGGATCTGGCGCACCAGACACTGGCCAAAACAGGCGGCCGCAGCATTCTGACCGCTTTTGTCCTCGGCAATGACGCCGTGCTGCATGACCGCTGGGCAGAAGCGTCTGCGGCTTATCGCAGCATGCCTTCCGACGCCCTGACCAACATCCTGTCCCCTCTTTTGCAGGCATGGTGTCTGGCTGGCGAGAAGAAATACACGGACGCCATTGCGCTTCTCACATCGGCAAAATACAGCACATCTCCCGCGGCGCCTTTTTATGTCGGTCACGCCGCGCTGATCGCTCTTCTTGCCGGAGACACCGCCCAGGCCAGGACGCTGTTCGACAGGGCCAACCAGCTTTTCCCTGCGAGCGATCTGCTGATCAACCGGGCGCGCGCCAACCTTCTGTGGCAGACAGGACACCAGAGCGAGGCCCGCACGCTCCTTCGTGCCGCGACAGGCAGCGACACCGTCCTGTCCCTCGCCGAGCCCGAGTTGCAGGCTTCGATCGACACTCCTCCCGTGCCGACCGCACGTGACGGCGTGGCGCATGCTTATGTGCTGGTCGCCTTCATTCTCCGCCAGCAGGCTCTCCACGCGCCGGAAGTAGACAGCATGCAGCAGATCAACATCGCCTCGGCGATGATGCTGCGCATGGCGCTGACCCTTGACCCGACGCTGGCCATTGCCCGCCTGATGCTCTCGGAGATTGAAGAAAGTCTGGGACACAAGGATATCGCCATCGCGGTTCTGAAGGACCTGCCCGACACCAA
Organism: Acetobacter aceti; assembly: GCF_002005445.1. NCBI lineage: Bacteria > Pseudomonadati > Pseudomonadota > Alphaproteobacteria > Acetobacterales > Acetobacteraceae > Acetobacter > Acetobacter aceti. The sequence continues at coordinate 410,551 of NZ_CP014692.1, read as the reverse complement.
CCCTCTGACACGTGTCGCACAATATCGCGTGGCGATGCTGGAGGATCAGCTCGGCAATCACGCAGATGCCCGCATGAAGCTGGAGCATCTGGCCCACGATGCGCCGAACCTCGTGCTGCCGATCCGCTCGCTCGGCACAATACTTGCCGAGAGCAAGGACTGGCCAGCGGCGATTGACGCGTTCAGCAAGGCGATCACCAACGCCCGCGCCAGTCAGACTCTCGACTGGACCCTGCTGTTCGAGCGGGCCGCAGCCTATGAACGCACCAACAACTGGCCGAAAGCCGAAGCGGATCTTCAGGAAGCCCGCAAAATGGTGCCTGACGAGCCGATGCTGCTGAACTTTCTCGGATATGGCTGGGCGCAGCGAGGCCTTCATCTGACTGAAGCGACCGAACTCCTGAGACGGGCTCTCGCTCTGGACCCCGATGACGCCGCCATCCGCGACAGTCTTGGCTGGGTTCTGCTGCGTTCCGGCAATCTGCCTCAAGGGGCGGAACTGATCGAACGGGCCGCCGAACAGACGCCGCTCGACCCGGAAGTGAATTATCATCTGGGCGTGGCTTACTGGGATCTCGGACGGAAAACAGAAGCCGTTGATCAGTGGAATGTCGCCCTCGGCCTGAAGCCCGAGGCGGATGATCTGCAACGCATCCAGTCCGCTCTGGATTTTTCCAGAACGGCTGACACCGGAACCAAATTTCCGGTCCAGGACGTCGTCGCCCCTCCTACACACAAATAGCCTGCTCTTCCATGACACTCCCGCAGGGCGGGTCTTGTAATGAAGGTGAGGCGTTTTCTCGACGGGAGAAGCGCCTCACCTTTTTATTATTTCAGGCAATCAAAAATTTACCGGGATGTTTCATAATATAGGGAGACTATGTCAGCGATGAAACATGCCTCTTTCCAAACCTTGCGCCTCCCTGATCGAACTGGGTGAAAAAACCCTGCTTCTCGGCACCGGCTGTTACTTCGTCTATGCGAATTTCACGCCAGTCTTTGTAACCCATACCTTCGTGGCGAGCCTCTACATGGCGGAAGCCCTGCTCGACATGGCCTTTACAGCCATGCGGCGACCGGGGCCTGTCAGCCGCGACTGGCGGGACTGGCTGGTGGCTGTCATGGGAACCTATGCCAGCCTGCTGGTTGTCGCGACACCGCACGCGACATCCCTCCTCCCCACCGTGGTTTGTGGCGGTCTGGCCCTGACAGGTATCCTGCTCAGCCTCTCGGCAAAGCTGTCGTTGCGTGAAAGCTTCGGAATCATCGCCGCCTCTCGACAACTGAAAACAGGCGGCCCCTACAAACTGGTCCGGCACCCGATGTATGCCGGTTACCTGCTGATGCAGATGGCTTTTCTCCTGCAATATCCCACGGCTCGTAATACGGCGGCCCTCTTCTTCACCTGGTGGATGCAGATCATGAGGATCAGGGCAGAGGAAAAGATGCTGCTGACCAACAGGGAGTGGACCGAGTGGGCGAAAGGGGTCAGGTGGAAGCTGCTACCCTTGGTGTTCTGAGGGTCATACCTCTGCTGTGGCACGAGACGTCCGCACGACAGAACAGGAAGCAGGGACGATCACTCCGCTTTCAACAGCCATGATCCGACCGGATATACCCGGTCAGCAATCCCCGGCGGATGGAGCCGGTCTTTCGGCCTGCTGATGGCTCGACGCTCCTGTCGGGCATCGGCATGTCGAAACTGCCGAATAGTATGCTATATAAGGATAAGCTTCCGCTGCCCTGCGCGCATCATCGGTGCGCAAGACCGAACTTGACGGTCCGCATGGCCGGGGAGCAAAGGTCTGCTTCATTTCGGGATAATCAGGATTGGCCATGTCACCGCGTACTCTGTTCGACAAAATCTGGGACAACCACGTTGTCGATACTCTCGAGGACGGGACCGCCATCCTGTATATCGACCGTCACCTTGTGCATGAGGTGACCAGTCCGCAGGCGTTCGAGGGGCTGCGTCTGGCTGGACGCAAGCTGCGTCATCCCGAGAACACGATCGCCGTGGTGGATCACAACGTCCCGACATCCGACCGGACGCAGCCAATCGAGGAGCCGGAAAGCCGCAACCAGATCGAGACGCTGGAGCGCAACGTCCGCGAATTCGGCGTTCCGTATTTCCCGCTGCTGTCGGCCAATCAGGGCATCGTGCATGTGGTCGGTCCCGAGCAGGGTATCTCGCTGCCGGGCATGACCATCGTCTGCGGCGACTCCCATACGTCCACGCACGGCGCGATGGGTGCGCTGGCGTTCGGCATCGGCACGTCCGAAGTCGAGCATGTGATGGCGACGCAGACCATCCTTCAGAAGCCCGCCAAAAACATGAAAATCGCCGTCGAAGGCGCTCTCGCTCCCGGCGTGACGGCGAAGGACGTCGTGCTGGCAATCATCGGCAAAATCGGTACGGCTGGCGGCACGGGTCATGTCATCGAATTCTGCGGCTCCGCCATTCGCGGGCTGGACATGGCGGGCCGCATGACGGTCTGCAACATGGCGATCGAAGCTGGCGCCCGCGGCGGTCTGATCGCTCCCGATGAAACGACGTTCGACTATGTGAAAGGCCGTCGCTTCGCGCCCAAGGGTGAAGGCTACGATCAGGCGGTCGCTTACTGGAAGACGCTCGCCACCGACGAAGGCGCTGTCTACGACACCGTCATTAGCCTGCGCGCCGAAGAGATCGAGCCTTGTCTGACATGGGGCACCAGCCCGGAAACGGTGCTGCCGATCAATGGCACAGTACCTGATCCGGCGAATGAGCCTGATGAGGCCAAGCGCGCGCAGCTTGTACGCATGCTGGATTACATGGACCTGAAAGCCGGACAGAAGATCGCCGGCACGCCGGTCGATGTGGTGTTCATCGGCTCCTGCACCAACAGCCGTATTGAGGATCTGCGGGCGGCGGCGTCCATCGCCGCCGGTCGCAAGGTCGCTGATGGCGTGCGGGCGATGATCGTGCCGGGCTCCGGTCTGGTGAAGGCGCAGGCCGAGGAAGAGGGTCTGGACCGCGTGTTCCTCGACGCCGGTTTCGAATGGCGTGAGGCAGGCTGCTCCATGTGCCTCGGCATGAACCCGGACAAGCTGACGCCGGGCCAGCGTTGCGCCTCGACCTCGAACCGTAACTTCGAGGGGCGTCAGGGGCCGGGTGGCCGTACGCATCTGCTGTCACCCGCGATGGCGGCGGCGGCGGCGGTGACCGGCGTGCTGACCGACGCCCGCGAACTTACGAACTGATTTCGGCAGAGAAGGACGAAACCGATGGAGAAATTCACCACTCTGACGGCTATCGCGGCGCCTCTGCCCGAAGCCAATATCGACACGGACAAGATCATTCCGGCCCGCTTCCTCAAGACGACGAAGCGCACCGGTCTTGGCGTGCATGCGTTCGACAGTATGCGCTATCACCCGGACGGCTCGGAAAACCCTGATTTCGTGCTGAACAGGGAGCCTTACCGCAAGGCGGAGATTCTTGTGACGCACGAGAATTTCGGCTGCGGTTCCTCTCGTGAACATGCGCCCTGGGCGCTGCTCGATTTCGGCATCCGCTGCGTGATCGCACCGTCCTTTGCCGACATCTTCTTCAATAACAGCTTCAAGAACGGCATCCTGCCGATCCGCCTGCCGCGCGAAGTCTGCGATATGCTGATGGGCGACGCCTCGCAGGGTTCAAACAGCCGGATCACGGTCGATCTGGCCCGTCAGGTAGTCATCCGCCCGGACGGACAGGAAATCAGCTTCGAGATTGATCCACTGCGCAAGCATCTGCTGCTTGAAGGACTGGATGATATTGGTCAGACGCTGAAGCGCGAAAACGCCATCGAGACGTTCGAAGACAAACGGAAGCAGGACGAGCCCTGGTTCCCCAAGATTGCTGTCTGAAATATACAAGGTCCCCGCCTCATGGCGGAGACCTTCTCCGATCGACGCTGAGCGTCCGGCTGGATACTCAGCCAAATTCTCTATCGACTTCGCGAATTCCAGACCTCTGTTTCTCCGGCGGGCGCCCCACAGGGAACGGCATATCGGGAGCGAGTTCCAGACCGGAAAGATCCGGGACCGCGAGACAGCTCCATTCGCCAGTCGGCGCGATGCCTTTCTCGTAGAAATCCTTACCGCGATACATCAGAACCTTTTCCACGTTCTCCTCCCTTGCCGAGCGCATGAGCCGAACCTCTCTGTTTCTTCCCGTTCAAGGTATCTGACACCATCAGCATCGGGTCGCGTGCGCTACGAATGGCGTGAGGGCATCCCGCAGCGAAACCCCTCACATAGATGATCCCATCAACAGGGTCATGCAGGCTGGAGTTCTTCCTCAAGGGCCTTCTTCCGCAGAGGGGGAGCCTGCCAGCGACCCTGCTCGATATTGAGAATCTCCTGATCAATCTCTTGAATGACCTGACGCGCAAACGGACCAAGGTGCAGATACAGCGCGCTTGTCATGACCACATAGGGCAACGCTTTCGGGTTATGCACGGCACAATCGGCCAGCATCCGCCAGAATTGTCCCGCTGAGCCCGGACCAGCACGGTGAATGCGGAAGAGCAGCCTGAAGAAGCTGCGGAGATCTCCCTTGATCATCCGATGCACGCGGGAGCGTCTGAGCATCCGGCCCAGTCTCCGCACACGACCGAAATAGGCGGTCGGCTCATAGATTGTTCTGAGCACCGTCCGGTAATCGTCCAGCACATCCCGGCGTGAGCGGCTGGTCTCAAAGTTCAGACCGGCCGTGCACTGGTCGCCCGACTGCGTCTGGCCGTCATCCACAAAGAGACGCTCCTCCGCCAGCAGTCGACGTGTCAACTGCGTGGTCGGCAGGGCGTAAAGCAGACCGACCATGCAGACAGGGATCGACGTATCTTCGATACACTCGATCATGCCGGAAGCGACGCTGCCTTTTTCGCTGTCGAAGCCCACAATGAAACCGGCGTTCACGAAAATTCCGGCGCCGTGGATGGTCTCGATACTCTGCTGCAGACTCCGGCGGGTGTTCTGCTTTTTCTGCGTCATGACCAGCGTGTCGGTGTCCGGGCTTTCGATGCCCACGAACACGGCGAAGAAATTGCTGTCGGCAAGATCCTTCAGCAGTTCGGCATCATCGGCAAGGTTGATGGACGCTTCAGTCGAAAACTCGAACGGAAAGCGCTTTTCGTTCTGCCAGCGCTTCAGGTCAGGCAGAAATTTCCTGAGCGCCTTTTTGTTGCCGATCAGGTTGTCATCCACAAAATCGACATGCCCGCGATAACCGAGGGCATGGAGCGCTTCCAGTTCCGCCATGACCTGTCCGGTCGTCTTGGTGCGCGGCACACGCCCATACAGCTCAATGATGTCGCAGAATTCACAGCTGAACGGACATCCGCGCGAGAACTGAATCCCGACATGCAGATACTGATCCAGCTTCAGAAGATCAAAGCGCGGCAGGGGGCTTTTCGTGACATCCGTCTTCCCCATGGGCGCTTCAAAAACACCCTCCGTATCACCACTGCGCCACGCGGAGATGAAATTGACCATGATCTCCTCGGCCTCACCGAGAACCTGAAAATTTGCGGCCTTATAGATGTCCGGGCTGGATGTGACGTCAGGGCCTCCGACCACCACAGGCTTACCCTTGGCCCGGCATGTCTCGATGATATGCAGGGCATCGTTTCTCTGCGGCAGCATTCCCCCGGTCATCACCATATCCGCCCAGGCGAAATCCTCTTCCGTCAGAAGTTCCGTGTTGCGATTGATCAGCCTGACGTTCCAGTTCTCCGGAAGCAGGGCAGCCACCGTGATCAGACCGAGAGGGGCCGCCGGATAGCGCGCACCGGTCAGTTCACAGGCTTCCCTGTAGTTCCAGAACGAACCTGAGTTGAAAAGCGGAAAGATCATCAGGATCTTGCAGCTGTCGGTCATAAGGGAGCATTCCTCAGATAAAACAGCTGATCACGATCAAAACGGGGGAGTTCCCGTTTTTTTCGAAAGCGCGCCGGGCCGCTGACGGGCCTGGTTCAGTTTGAAGGAAGTGGTGTGCAGGTTACGCCGTCTCCCGTCGGCGTCGAATGACAGGGCTCAGAACCGCGACACTCCGGCGAAAGATCATCGTATGGCCCTTCTGGCAGGGGAACGAGCCTTTACAGGCAGGATCTCCTGAAAGGACGGTAGAGCAATACCTGAACCCGATCTGTGTTCAGACGTTTATATTGTCTCTTATTGTATCAATATGACCGATCACCTGATGGGCTGTAATCATGCGCGTACATTCAAACTGCCGCGTTGTGCCCTTGTGTCGTGGGCACCAGAAAAAATCCGAAGAGTCGAATTTCAGGCGTACATCGTTGGCGCACCCATTGCAGACGTTCTTGTTGATGACCCGCCATGGTGTCTGAAATTCATTGAATATTTCAGTGAATCCCGAAATCATGACCACCCGGCACCTCACCGTCCAGGCCAGCCACGCCAGTCCACTGGAAAGACCGATGAAAAAGTCCGCGTGATGGAGCCACCAGGCCCGCTCGGCCAGCGGACGGTCACCCGTTTCATCCTGAACACCGTTCGGCATGGCTGTCCATGTCAGACCCGAGCCATTTTCAGGTAATCTATCGATACAAATAACCTCGTATCCCGCCTGTTTCAGGAATGTCACGACTTCCCGCCAGCCGCGCGGATTGTTCCAGTATTTTGCCTGCCCCGACGCCTGCACCGCGATGCACACATAGGGCTTTTCAATCGGTCTGACGTCACTCACGGGCGGAATAACCGGGCGGATTTCCTGTGGAGGAAGGCCGAGTATCCATGCCGCCGTCGCGCACAACCCGACCTGCCGATAATCACAGGGCTGAAAATCCCCTGCGTCATCATTGTAGAACACAGCCACCTTGTAGGCGGCATAAAATCCGGCCTTTTCGCATTGCTCTTTCGGAACCATACGGATTTCCGGATGTGCGGGCGCAAGAAGATCAATGAGAGGACCGCGCATGATACAGGTCAGTCGGCATCCATGTTTTTTCCGAAAACGCTCAACCTGCCCCATCCACGCCAGATGGTCTCCCAGCGCGCCCAGAGACATATCGATCAGAACGTCTCTGCTCGCCGCGTTATAGTCGTGAGCAAAAACAAGACTGCCATTTTTAAAAACCTCCAGTCCAAATGAGACGAAAGAGCGTCTCGATGAACGGAGATAACCACCCTGACAGGTGTGATTGAACAGGACATTCCGTGTTTCCCGGTCATGCATGACCACGCGCCAGTCATGACCGGGAGGACAGAATACACGGCATCCATCCTGAAAATCGTAGCGGATGCCGTCCGGACCTGCCTGACTGAGAACGGATGCCACAGTGTGTGCGACATCCGGTTTTTCCGTCAGATGGTTTTTAACGTCAGTCTCGTTGCTCACGCCGCCCGGTGATCCTTATCCTGTTCCACTTCTTCAGAAACAGGCCATGGCCCACCAGCAACGATCTGAAGCGCGAGAAGACCGCCCCTGTCGATCTCGGCGTCGCCGAGCGACAGAGCCGCCGCTCCGTCGGTCCAGCATCTGTCGCCTTCAGGCGCATGCCATCCCGGCAATGCAGACTGTTCGAGATGTGACGTCACTGAATGCGCGATGCCAGCCTGATAAAGGGTGATTTGACCGACACAGACGCCAAGCTGACGTCGATCATCAAGGAACGGGCCGATCATATCCGCAGGGCGCGCAGCCCGTGAGACGATCCTGACATCATGCGCTCCGGCAGGCAACGCGAAGAACACGGTATCAGTGTCCAGGCCGCTCCGGGATCTGATCTCTTCGCCGGACGGCAGCACAATTTTCAGATCCGGCTCGTGCGTGATCCTTACGGTCTTTTCTTCAACCGACACACCCGACTGGATAGCCCGGCTTTCGATAGCCCGATAATGTGGCTCCACAAAACCACGATCCGTATTCAGGGGCGCCGCAGCATCTGTCTGCCAGTCCAGAATCCGACTGCCGATCGTGGCGAGCCTGCCATCCTGTGTGAAAGTGCGCCTGTGGCCGGTATCGAGGAAGCTTTCCGTCAGCACGCCACTGGCCCGGATCACGGAATGGCTGTCTGTCTCGATATGATAGTAGTCATAGACAGGAAGAGTACGATCGTAACGTATGGTGCGTCCGTTCACGAGCATACGGACCGGCACGAAACGATCCTCAATCAGCAGGCAATGTTCCGGTGTAACCAGAAGATCCGAGTGTGGCACGCTTTCGCCGAGAGCGCCGGCCGCAATCCGGACAGGCCAGCCTGCGCTGTCGTCAGGCAGATCGGTTTTTACGGTATGCCGCATGCGACCGGCCCAGATGACGGAACGGCTCTCTTCACCATTCTGCGTAAAAGCCACGACCTGATCAGTCTGTTTGATGGTCTCGACCAGTTTCTCCGTGCCATCGGCCATCTGGATCAGCGCGCCTGCGAGAAAGCAGGTCAATTCGACATCAAGACCGCCATTGGCCCCGGAAGACAGTTCGACGGTTCCGCCGAATGTTCCCTCGCCAAGATCGACAGTCCATGAACTGCCGCCGCTTTCAACCACCAGATCACCGGCGCTGTTTATGCTGGCCGCCACGGCGCTGTCCCAGGCGACATCCTCCAGCACCACTGTCGCGCCGTTATCAACGGACAGGCCGGAAAGCGTCTGCGCATCGGCGGTGGACAGGACCGCCCCGCTATCAAGGTGCAATCCACTGACCTCAGCGCCCGCCGAGACAAAAGCCGTGCCGCCAGACTGGATGAGTGTGTCGGTCGCAATACCGCCGGACTGCACGATCTGCGTGCCGCCACTCTGGACGACAGCGCCTGTCGCCGTGCCCTGAGCCTCGACAACCTGTGTCGAGCCACTGCCGATGGTGGTGTGAATGGAAAGACCGGAACCGGTCGCTCCGGTCAGACGGTCATATCCGACATATTCGATGTTGCCGTCATCAACCATCGTCATGTCGATGTTGGTGCCGCCGACGACGCCCTCCCACGTTCCGTCGGTCAGCCTGTCATTGAACGAGGTGCCGCCGGACTGGATATCGACCCAGCCATCATCAAGCGTGACGTTGAGATCCGTGCCGCCGGATACGATTTCAACGGCGTCATGATACATGATGATCGTGCCGCCGGTTTCCACCGTCGTGTTGATCGACGTCCCGCCATTCGAGCCACTGGAGACGATCTCCATACCACCGCTGAGCACGACGGTGGAAACCGCCGTGCCGCCGGACATGATGATTTCCGTGCCGCCCGCGGACACCACCGCGCTGGTGGCGGTGCTGCCGCTATAAACGGTCTGGGTCGCGCCGCTGCCGATCTGCGTGCTGATCGACGCCCCTTTGCCGCTGGCTTTCGTGCGCAGGTCATACCCGACCGTCTCCCGGCTGCCCGCGCCCCTGATCGTCGTGTTGATGTCCGTGCCGCCGACAACCCCGCCCCATGTGTTGTCGAGCAGCATGTCCCCGAAGGACGTGCCGCCCGTTTCCACATCCACGTAAGCGTTGGAGAGAGAGACATTGGCGTCCGTGCCGCCCGAGACGATTTCAATCCCGTTGTGCCCGTATGTCGCCGATCCTCCGCTGAGAACGGTCATATTGACCGTCGTACCGCCTGCGGCGATGCTGGCGCTGCCACCGCTGCTGATGATCATTCCCACATCGACGCCACCCTGCGAGACGACAGCGTTGCCCATGACCGTAGTGGCGGAGGCATGGCCCCCGCTTTCAACGATTTCAGTGCCACCACTGAGAACGGCGATGCTGGACACTGTCTGTCCCGACTTCACGTCAAGGATGGCGCCGGAGGAAACCAGCGTGTCGGCAAAAAAGCCGGGAGGAAGATCCGAGACGCTGATCAGCGTGCTGCCGTCCGACGCAGCGGACAGTTCGACCGTCGCGCCCGCTTCGCGCGGGGAAAGGTTCAGGGTCCAGTTCCTGCCGCCTTCCGTAACGGTCAGCGTGCCGTCGCTGTCGATGGAGCCGGTCGCACCGCTGGTCCATGCCTGATCGCGGATATTGATGCTGCCTCCTGAACCAAGAGCAGCCGAAACAATTTCCGAGGCGTCGTCGGCAATGAGCACACCACCGGTTTCAATGTCCACCGCGGAACTGAGACCGCCCGACAGGACGATTTCCGCGCCACCGGAGACGATATCAGCGCCGATGGCTGTGCCGCCCGAACCGACAGTCTGAATGGCGGATGCACCGATCTTTGTGTCGGAAGAAACACCGGCCGCGACAGCGCTGGTGTGCGTGTCGAAACCGACCGTTTCCGTAGCCCCGTCGGAGAGTGAGAGACCGATGGCCGTGCCGCCAGCGACACCAGCCTGCGCACCCGCGATCAGCATGTCACCAGTGGCGACGCCGCCCGTCATCACTTCGAGAACGCCGCCCGACAGCGTCACACCGGAATCCGTGCCGGACGACACGATTTCGATTGCGCCGGATAGGATGGTGGCGTTCCCGCCGGTTGCAACCGTCATGTTGAAGGATGTGCCCGCGACAGAGGCGGAACCTCCAGCCAGAATCGTGGCGCCGATCACCTCTCCGCCGGAAGAGACGGTCTGGATACCCGCAATCTGTGCATCGACGGAGGCGCCCTGAGCATAGACATACTGGGTTGAGCCGCTGCCCACCGCCGTCTGTTCGGAGAGACCCGCGCCGATCGCCCCTGTCAGCGGGTCAGACCCCACATATTCCCGATTGCCGCCACCGGACATGATCAGTCCAACATCGGTTCCGCCGACGACACCCGCATAAGTGCCACCGATCAGAATGTCATTGAACGCTGTGCCGCCTGTCTGGATCTGTTCCCATCCGTCATTGATCGTCACGCCGGAGTCCGTGCCACCCGAGACGATTTCGACCCCGTTATGCCCGAAGGCGATAGTACCACCGCTTTTCACGGTCGTATTGATGGCGGTGCCGCCGCGATTGGTCGCGCCTTCCGCAGCAATGGTCGCGCTGCCACCGCTCTCGATGGTGAGATTGATGGTCGTGCCGCCTGAAGAGACAACCTGAGCGCCTCCCGCCTGTACGTCCGCGCCAGTGGCCGTCGCGCCGGAGACGATGATTTCAGCCGCGCCACTCTGGATGACGGTCGCGCTGACCTGTGCGCCTGAAACCAGAATTTCCTGCGCACCTGCGGCAAGAGTCGCGTTGATAAGCATGCCGTTCGACAGGACGTATTCCGCGCCACCGCCGTCGATGACTGTCCCAACCGCCGTGCCGCCAGCCTGCACGATTTCCGTACCGCCGCTTGCGATCTCCATGCTCGACGCGGTCATGCCGGAGGAGACGACGCCGATACTCCCGTTGCCGATCACGCCCCCGGACGTCACCTGACTCGCAGCAGTGGTGACGAGAACGCTGCCGTCATCCGCAGCGGACAGGGAAGCCTGCATGCCGCCACTCATATTGGCGAGATCGATTGTCCATGAGGAAGACCCGTCAGTGATCACGAGTCCTTTATCCGTCGTGATCGTAACGGTCTCGGAAGCATTCCACGCAATATCAGCGATATCGATCCGGGCACCGCCCTGTAGCGTTGCGTCCCGAACAGCCGACACGTCATCAACGATCAGAAGTCCCTGATTCTCGACCGTGACATTGGAGGTTACAGCACCGGACGCCAGTGTCTGCTCACCACCGGACTGGATGTCCGTATCGATGGCCACCGCTCCCTGATCAAGCTGGAGCTTGCCTCCTTCCTGCACGACAGCGGAGAGAACGGCTCCACCGTCTTCCACAGTTTCAGCGCCGCCCCAGGCAATTGTGGTATTCAGGGATGAACCACCGGACTGAACCGTTTCCGTGCCTCCCTGTAGCAGGGAAGCGCTCTCAACGCCGCCATCCGCCACAACGGTTGTTCCGGCATAAAGTGAAGCGGAGATCAGGGCGCCGCCAGCGCTGACCGTCTCCATCGCGCCGTCATCCACCAGCATCGCATTTTCTGAAACGCCACCGGAGCTAACGATTTCACCACCATAGCCCATGATGGTGGTCCCGACGGTCATGCCGTCAGCCTGCACGACGTCGACACCGCCGCTCTCGATGACCGCGTTCTGCGACACGCCTCCTGAGCCAATCAGTTGCTGACCGGAAACATCCGCACCCTTTGCCGTGCCGCCGGACTGCAACACCTGAATCGAGTCAGCGCCAACATTCGCCAGCAGCGAAGAGCCGCCAATCACCATTTCGATGCCGCTCGCCAGAGCAAGGCCATTTTCCGTCCCCCCCTCCGCGACGGCAACGGAGCCTCCATCCGTGGCGGTGCCTCCCGAAAGGGTTCCCCCGCTGACAACGGCCAGTATGCCTCCGCTGATCAGCGCGCCATTTTCCACGCCGCCGGACATGACGACTTCCCGGCCTCCTGCCTGGATTCGGGTGCCGCTGCCCGTTGCGCCATTGTCAATGATGCCGGTGCCACCACTGAGAATGATCATGTCGGAGCTGGTTGTGCCGGATGTCACATCGACGGAGGAGCCGGAGGAAATGGTCGTCATGGGGCTTATCGTTTCCAGATCGTGAGTATCGGAAGGCAGGGGAAAGAATGGCGTTCACGCGACCGGCAGACGACGTGAACGCCCAAGCCGCGTCAGACTGTGACGCCGCCCATCAGTGGATCGGTGATGCTGGGCTGACCGTTTTCGAGATGCCCAGCGATCTGGGCCCGAAAAGTGCTGTCTTCAGCAGCCGTTATCGTGACATCATACCAGCCGCTTGTGCTCCGGGCCGAGACGACCAGCGGATGAGAGCCATGAGCGGCGAGAACCACCGGCTTCATCTGCGTCGAGGCATAGGCATCCCTGAAGGTCAGCGTGAGCGCTGAGGCGCCTTCATTGATCAGTTCGATGATCAGCATCCTGGCAGTGCGGTTGGACTGCGTGGAGATCGCCAGCGCAGAAGAATGCGCCGCACCGCCGAGTGTGCCGCGATAGGCGCGGAAGAATCCGTTCGGGCCGTGTGTTTCCAGATTGTAGCTGCTGCCGCTGTTCACGATCCATGTGTCGGAGAGGGATTTGGCGGCTTCAACCGTAAAATAGCGGGGCAGGAAAGCGCCGTTGAGATCACGAACATGAAAGACCACGCCAGCCTCACCACTGTTCACGAATTTCAGTGTCGCCATTCCGGTAGAGGATGACGGCGTGAATTGCGTGTGCAGATCATAAGGCAGAGCACGCGCCGGTCTGACGCCGCTTTCCTGCTGCGGAACAGTCTGCGTGGTGGGCACGCTTGGTACGTAGCTGGAATGACGGTTCTGATCCGGCGGGACATAGCCAGTTGTAGAAGGGAGTGAAGCGAGATCTTCATTGGGCGTCTGGAAGTTAAAGATCGAGGTCAGGTCGCCTGAAACGACACGACGCCAGGGCGTGATATTGGGTTCCGTCAGATTGGGTGACAGTGAACCGAAACGCTTCTCCAGAAACCGGATCATCGAGGTATGGTCGAACACCTGTGAGTTGACCCAGCCACCCCGCGTCCATGGAGAAATGACTGTCATCGGCACGCGCGGCCCAAAACCGTAAGGTCCGGAACTTTTTGACGATGTTCCCGGAAATATCTCGTTTTCTATGGAAACGGTCGATTTGCCACGCCCTGCGGCCGGTGGAGGCGCGGGAGGAATAACGTGGTCGAAGAAGCCGTCATTCTCGTCAAATGTGAGAAAAACAACGGTTTTGCTCCAGACGTCAGGGTTTGCCGTGAGGATGTCCAGAACCTGAGAGACATACCATGCGCCGTAATTCGGCGGCCAGTTCGGGTGCTCTGAATAGGCTTCAGGCGCGACAATCCATGACACCTGTGACAGATTTCCGGATTCGACATCACTTTTCAGAATATCAAAAAGAGTGCCGGACTGAGCGATATTGGTGCCGGTCCGTCCATACTGGGCGAGCGGCGAGGAATCATCCGCGTTGCGGTACTGATTGAAATACAGCAGTGAGCTGTCCCCGTATGTCCCGATATAGGCGTTGCTGGTCCAGCCCCAGCTTCCTGCTGCGGTCAGCCCGGTACCGATATCCTGATAGACTTTCCAGGTAACGCCGGCGGCCTGCAGACGCTCGGGGTAGGTGGTCCAGGAATAGCCCGCCTCAGCGTTGTCAACGACAGGACCGCCACCTTTGCCATCGTTGCCGACCCAGCCGGTCCACATGTAATAGCGGTTGGGATCAGTGGAGCCCATAAGCGAGCAGTGATAGGCATCACAGATTGTAAAAGCATCGGCCAGAGCATAATGAAATGGAATATCAGAGCGTTCCATATGCGCCATGCACGTCGTGGTCTTGGCTGCAATCCAGCCATCCCATGAACCACCATTCCAGGCCGCATGCGTGCTTTCCCAGTCATGGGCAAGGTCCGCCACGAAAGCCAGCCCAAGGTCTGGCGCCGTGGGATGGAACGGCATCACCACGGATGAACCCTGCGGCTGCTCCCACACGCTCTGTGTCGCATTTCGCGACGCGACGCGCGGATCATTGAAGCCGCGAACCCCCTGCAACATACCATAATAGTGATCAAACGACCTGTTTTCCTGCATGAGGAAAATGACGTACTCGACATCCTCGATGGAGCGGGTCGTGTTGTTGGCCGGTGTTGCCAGCGCCTTTTTTATGCTGAGAGGAAGGGTTCCAATGGTCCCGCCTCCCGCCATCAGCTTCATAAAGTTTCTGCGGTTTGTATCAGACATTATGATTCTTTGCTCTGGTGTGTCTTTAGCTTGCAGAGCGTTTACTTAATATTAATCTTTATTTGGGTTATGATTTCGTTACTGTTTTAAGACGTAGGATGCGCTGAAGCAGGGGAACAGATCCGAAGTCAGGGCCTGATCCCGCCCTGAATCGGAGGACGGAAGGGGAATCGAAGCGCAGGACATGGTTTTTACGGCATTGACAGAACAGACGGCTACTGGAAGCGCCTGAGGACGGACGTGGCGCGCCCGAGGTACACCGGGCAGCAGCCTTCTGCTCAAAAGCGAGCTACTCTCCGGCATATCGGACACACAAAGCGGACTGAACCCGAAACCGGACATGGCATCAGGCACAGAGCGGTGATCCGAAACAGTCAGATGTGTCCCTTCCAGATTCTCACGGCCAGACAGAAGAGACCATCGGTGACCCAAGAAAGAAACCGCCCGTAGAGCCTGATCAGATCACCGTTCCCGGACCGGACTATCATCGCCAGCATTCCGTTGGGGAAATCCGGAAAACAAAACCGTCTGATCGAGAGTCCCTTCGTAAGACTGGATAGAGTGACGATATCAGCCAATGCGATACGACCACTATGCCCAAGCTCACCCCGATCACGATCCGCTTCTCTTCCATCTCCCCAAATGAGGTCTGAGTCTCAATGCTCGCCCTGCGGCGGAGAGCGACCCCGGATTTTGCTTATAGCGAGCAAGAGCGGCTGCCTTCTCTCCGTATGTGGCGCAGGCGGCACACGCTATGATGCCTGCAAACAGCCTCCTGCTTCCGGGTCAAATCCCGCAAATATGAATTTCTGCCGCAGACCACTCAGCTTTCACATTCAGGTAACATCAATTTCGTCATGGTTATTTTTATCAGAATTCTCATAATTTACCAGAAAGTTACCTGCTGCGTCTAACGTCTCAGGCGATCTGCTTTACCGGGAGAGCCTTTTTGCCTGTTACACCTGCTTCTGGTCGCCCGGAGACCACTCACCGTCTTGCGTCGCATACGGCAGGAACGCATACACGACAGAGAACTGAGATTAGTTTCAGTATTGTACCGCGCTTTTCGCTTTCGACATTGACTGTGGTGGGTGGCGACCTCTGCTCTCCACCATCCCTGACATCCGGGCGCATGACTCTGCGGCGGCGCCAGAAGGAACCTTTCTGGCTGCCGCTTCTGCTGGAAGGATGCAGAATGGCGGCAGAATTCCCGCCTCACTGCCGTCTGGCCCTGCCGGTCGAAACCCCGGAGGCATTCCCGGTGGACCTGCTGGATCACCTCGTCACCGCCCTGTCCGACCAGCAGTTGCCAGCATCGAAACTGGATCTCGAATTCACGGAAGCCAGTCTGGCCGTCGACAGTGATGTCCTGATTTACTCTCTCGCCGCCCTGCGGGACGCGGGCGTCGGACTTGTACTCTCCGGCTTCGGGACAGGCCTTACAAGTCTTTCCCTTCTTCGGGACAGAACCCTTTCCGGCCTGCTGACAGACGTGAAGCTGGACCGACACCTTTTCTGTCACGACGATCCCACTCATCTTCAGGCAGGCCAGAGCATCGCCCGGGCCGTTGTGCAGTTGGGAATCGATTTCGGGCTGAATACGCGGGCGGAAGGTGTGGACACAGCTGAAATCCTTCATTTTCTACAGACCATCCAATGTCAGGAAGGCCGTGGAAACATGCTTGGGAAACCTCAGTCCCCGATCGATTTCCTGAAAGACCAGAAGACGGACCGATCGGTCGCACGGAAAAGAAAACGCGCATCATGATCATCAGGCGTGGACAGGAGGAGTGCCAGCTTTTAAGTCCCCGCTCATGAAAAACGGCTCTTCCTCCCCTCCCGTCAGACTGGGCATCGATTTCGGCACAACGAACAGCGTCATCGTTCTGCGGAACGGGAACGGCGATACGCGGACCGTGCGTTTTCCGACGCCCGGAGGAGACACCGCAGACACCTGCCGCACCCTGCTGGCGCTGTGGCAGGATCTGACGGGAGGACGTCGCCAGACCGAACGCGCCGTTGGGGAAGCCGCCGTCGAAGCCTATCTCGACGACCCGACGGAAACCCGGCTGATCATGTCGATGAAGTCCTATCTGGCGCAGGCCAGCTTCCGGGAAACCCAGCTTTTCGGGCAGCGGGTTCCTCTGGAAACACTGATCGCCTCTTTCCTTCAGGAACTGATGAAACTGGCGGACCTTGCGCCGCAGGACTGTGCGGTGACGGTCGGACGTCCCGTGCGTTTTGTCGGCGACACTGCGGATGATGACCTTGGAGAAGCACGACTGAGAGTCAGTCTCTCCGAAGCCGGGTTTCCTGAAATCTCCATCATGCTTGAGCCGGAAGCCGCAGGGTGGAAGTTCGCGCATCGCCTCAATCATCCGGCAACGGTGCTGGTCGGGGATTTTGGCGGCGGCACGAGCGATTTCTCGGTTCTGCGTTTCGAACCCGGATCAGCGCAGCACACGCAGGCTCTGGGTTACGCGGGCGTGGGGCTGGCCGGGGACCAGTTCGACACGCGGATCATCGATCATGTGGTTGCGCCGTTTCTGGGCCGCGACTGCACCTTCCGCATCATGGGTGGCGAACCGCTGCCGGTGCCGATCGAATGGTACACGTCTCTTGCCCGCTGGCATCGTCTGTCCCTGATGCGGACCCCGCGCATTCTGAACGAGATTGCCGAGGTGGCCCGCACGGCCTCCCAGCCTGAACGGCTGATGAATCTGGTCGAACTGATCCGAGAACAGAACGGGCAGCTGCTTTACAACGCCGTGTCAGCCGCCAAGCGCACCCTGTCTTCCGAAGACAGCGCCGTACTTCGCTTCTCGCAGAAAGGACTCAGGATCGAGGAGACGATCCAGCGTACCGATTTCGAACGCTGGATCGCCCCCGATCTGGCGCAGTTCGGAGATGCCATTGATCTTGCCATTGAGCGTTCGAACCTGACGCCGGACCAGATCGACCGCGTGTTTCTTACCGGTGGCACCTCGTTCGTGCCTGCTGTGCGGGAACTGTTCATCCAGCGGTTCGGCGCGGACAAGGTCGAACTCGGTGGTGAGTTCGTCTCCGTGGCGGAAGGGCTGGCGCTGGCCAATCCGACGGCACTGACTGCCTGATAGAAATTCCCTGCGCGTCAGGACCGCAATCGAGAGGTGTTGTCAGAGGACATGAACAGGGTGAAACTCTCTGCCATGAAACGGCTGCTTCTCGTCACCTGTCTGTCACTGTCCCCTGCTCTGGCGACATTCTCCACCTCGGCTCTGGCGGTCCCCATGCCGGAAAAGCCCGAGGCGACGGCTGCTGATCTGACACCTGTCGTGACGTCGCCCTCCCAGATATGGGAGTCCGTGATCGCCCTGCCCGATGGCAGGCTGGTGCTGGAAGCCCCGCGCTGGCTCGGCAATCCGGGTCCGCAACTCAGCATCGCGACAGCCGGTGGCGCACCTGTCCCCTACCCCGATGCAGGCTGGAATGCGGCGGAAGGTGACCCGGCCAGACGCTTTGTCGCCCTGACCAGTATGACGCGGGCTGCTGACGGCACGCTCTGGCTTGTCGATAGCGGCGTCCCCGACCGTGAGGCCAAACCGGAAGCACCTGCGAAACTGATCCAGATTGATCCCTCCACAGGTCTGGTGAAACGCTCTTTTCCCGTTTCAGCGGATGCGCTGCGGGACGGCAGTATTCTGGCAGGCATCGCCGTGCATGGGCAGACAGCCTATGTCGCGGATTCGGGCGTGCCGGGGATTCTGGTCATCGATCTTGAGAGCGGTGTCGCACGACGTTTTCTCGATCACGTCGAAGGGCTGACAGCCAAGCGACCGATCGAAACGCCGAACGGCACGGTGAAAGCGCGGGATGGACGACCTCTGGCCATCGACGCCACCCTGATCGCCATCAGTCCGGACGGTCAGTGGCTGTATGTGCAATCCTACTGCGGACCGCTCTATCGTATAGCGACGCGTCTGTTCGACGATCCGGATTCGACGAACACGGCGTTACAGGAAAGCGCCACGCTCTGGTACAAAACCCACGCGCTCGGCGGACTTACGGTCGGACCGGATGGCACGCTGTACTGGTCTGACGTCACCACCGGCAGCATCAACAGCTACACGCCGGGACGGATTCCGCATCATCTGATCACCGATCCCCGCCTGAAGTGGCCGGGTGGTCTCTCCCTGTCCACGGCCCCGTCCGGCAGCACGCTTTTCGTGCCGGCCGCGCAACTTGATCAGGCCGCACGCTTCCAGAACGGGCAGGCGACGGTGCAGTGGCCTGTGACCGTTTACAGCTTCCATGTCCCCGAAGACGCGACTTCTGACGTTCTTCGCAAATAGTCCCCTCCCCGCTTCGCTCCAGACCGGTTATAGAAAGCGCATGAAATACGTCTCCACCCGTGGCAAGGCCCCGGTCCATTCCTTCTCCGATATCCTGCTGGCCGGGCTCGCCGAGGATGGCGGGCTTTACATGCCGGAATCATGGCCCCGGTTTTCCGCCGATGAATGGCGCGCCATGCGGGCGCTCCCCTATCCGGAACTGGCCGCGAAAATCATTGCGCCCTTCACCGCCGGATCGATCGACCACGACACGCTGCTCGGTTTCTGCCGGGACGCCTATTCGCAGTTCGATCACGCCGCCATCGTGCCGCTGACCCAGATCGAGGACGGGCTGTATGTGCAGGAACTGTTCCATGGTCCGACGCTGGCCTTCAAGGACATGGCGCTTCAGCTTCTGGGACGTCTGTTCGACCACGTCCTGACCGAGCGCGACCAGCGCGTCACCATCGTCGGCGCAACCTCCGGCGACACCGGTTCCGCCGCAATCGAAGCCTGCCGTGGCCGTGACCGTCTGACGGTTGTGATCCTGCATCCGGAAGGCCGCACCTCCGACGTGCAGCGTCGCCAGATGACGACGGTGCTGGACAGCAACATCACCAACCTCGCCCTCAAGGGCACGTTCGATGACTGTCAGGACATGGTGAAGGCGATGTTCGCCGATGCGCCGTTCCGTCAGGACATGAGGCTGTCTGCGGTCAACTCGATCAACTGGGCGCGTATCGCCGCGCAGATTCCCTATTATGTCTATTCCGCGCTGGCGCTTGGCGCGCCGGACCGGGAGGTCTCGTTCGCCGTTCCCACCGGCAATTTCGGCAATGTGCTGGCGGCTTGGGTCGCGAAGCAGATGGGACTGCCGATCAGGCACCTCTGCGTCGGGTCGAACCGCAACGATATTCTGACGCGCTTCCTTGACAGCAACGACATGTCAGCCCGTCAGGTCGTACCCAGCCTGTCGCCGTCGATGGACATTCAGGTGTCGTCGAACTTCGAGCGGCTGCTGTTCGAGTTCCTTGGTCGTGACGCCGAAGCCTGCGCTGCCCTGATGACCGGCTTCCGCTCGACCGGAAAGATGGACGTGCCAGCGAAAGTGTGGGAGTCGATTCACACGCTTTTCTCGGGTCTCGCCCTTGATGATGAAGAGACGGAAGCCCAGATCCGTTCAGTGCATCAGAACAGCCAGTATCTTGCCGACCCTCACACCGTCATCGGCATCACAGCCGGACGGAAGTTCCGTGAACCCGGTGTGCCAATGGTCGCCATGGCGACCGCGCATCCGGCAAAATTCCCGGACGCGATGCGCGCTGCCACGGGCATCACCCCGGCGCTGCCTCCGTCGCTCGCCGACCTGTTCGACCGTGAGGAGCGTTTCCGCGTCGTGGACAACGCGCTCGGAACCGTTGAAGACGCCGTAAGGTCAGCCGTTCTCTCCAACAGAAGCTGATTCTCATCTCAGAAGTGGCGATTTCCCGCCACTTCCCTTTCAGGACGCTCATGACCGACCCCATTCAGCAGACACGCCTTCCCTCCGGCCTGACGGTCGTCACAGAACGCATGGACCGCGTCGAAACTGTGTCATTCGGCGCTTATGTCGCCACCGGCACGCGCAATGAGCGCCCCGAAGAGAACGGTGTTTCCCACTTTCTCGAACATATGGCGTTCAAGGGAACAACGACCCGCTCGGCGGCCCGGATCGCCGAAGAGATCGAGAATGTCGGCGGCCACATCAACGCCTACACGGCCCGCGAGCAGACGGCCTATTACGTCAAGCTGCTCAAGGAAGACCTGCCGCTCGGCGTCGACATCATCGGCGACATCCTGACGCATTCGACCTTCCTGCCCGAGGAAGTCGAGCGTGAGCGTGGCGTGATTCTTCAGGAAATCGGTCAGGCGAACGACACGCCGGACGACATCATCTTCGACCATTTTCAGGAAACGGCCTTCACCGGCCAGCCGATGGGCATGCCGACGCTTGGCCCGGAAGGGCTGATCCGCGAGATGAACCGCGAGACGCTGATGTCCTACATGCGGACGCATTACACGACACAGAACATCGTCGTCGCGGCGGCGGGCAACCTGCATCATGACGATGTGGTCGAGCGGGTCAGCCGTCACTTCGCCGACCTGCCGACAGGCGCCGTACCGGATCGCATGCCCGGTCGCTATACAGGCGGCGAGTTCCGTCTGGGCAAGGATCTGGATCAGGCGCACATCCTGCTCGGCTTTCCGAGCGTCCGCTATGGTGATCCGGACTATCACGCGGCCCTGCTGCTCTCGACCCTGCTGGGCGGTGGCATGTCGTCCCGCCTGTTTCAGGAAATCCGTGAGAAGCGCGGGCTGGTCTACTCGGTCTATTCCTTCACCACCCCGTTCCTTGATGGTGGTCTGTTCGGCGTCTACGCCGGAACGGGTGGAGAAGAAGCACGCGAACTGATCCCGGTGACGCTGGCGGAACTCCAGAAGGTGCAGCAGTCGGTCGGCATGGACGAACTGTCCCGCGCCCGGGCGCAGCTCAAATCCTCGCTGCTCATGTCGCTGGAAAGCACCGGCAGCCGCTGCGAGCAGATCGCGCGTCAGCTTCAGATCTTCGGTCGCCTGATTCCGATTGCGGAAACGGTCGCCAGGATCGACGCGGTGACGCCTGAGGATATCTGCCGGGTGGCCGCAAAGATTTTCAGTGGTCAGCCAACATTGGCGTCGATCGGCCCGATTGATGGCGTGATGACGCTCGACACCCTGCAAGGACGACTGGCTGCATGACAGACTCCACGCCCACTCTGGTTCCTCTCGATCTTGCCTGCGAGCTTGCCGAACTGGCCCGGAAGAAGGGTGCCGATGCGGCGGACACGATCTGCGTTGGCAGCACGTCGCTCGGTGTGAGCGTCAGAAATGGTGTCACTGAAGAGTTGGAACGCTCCGAGACGACCGATCTTGGTCTGCGGGTTTTTGTCGGCAAGCGTTCGGCCATTGTCTCGACATCGACGCTGGACAGGGGCCGCTTCGACGCACTGGTCGATCAGGCGCTGGCCATGGCGCATGTTCTACCCGAAGACGGTTATGCCGGTCTGCCGGAAGGGATTCCGCTGATTGGGCGTCTGACCGACAACACTCTCGATCTCGTCGACAAGACCGAGCCGACGGCTGAAGAACTGCTTGCACGCGCCCGCACCACCGAGGAAGCGGCGCATGCCGTTGAAGGCGTGACGAATTCAGCCGGAGCCAGCGCCACATGGGGCCGTAGTCTTGTCGCGCTGGCAAGCACGGCGGGCGTTGCCGGATATTACGAACGCACACGCAATTCCCTCTCCATGAGCGCGCTCGCCGGTCAGGGAACGGGCATGCAGCGGGACTGGGACTTTCATTCCACCGTCTATCTGTCCGATCTGGAAGATCCCGCGCTGATCGGCGCGAACGCCGGTCGCAATGCGGTGGCGCGTCTCAATCCGACTCAGCCGCGCACCGGCACCATGCCGGTGGTGTATGCGCCGCGTGTCTCCAATGGACTGCTCGGCCATCTGACGGGCGCGATCAACGGCGCGGCGATTGCCCGCGGCACCTCGTTTCTGAAAGAGAAGATGGGGCAGCGGATCTTTGCGCCCGGTATCCGTGTGCTGGATGATCCGCACAGACAGCGCGGCCTGCGTTCCAAGCCGTTCGATGGCGAGGGTGTCGCCTGCGAGCCTCTGGAACTTGTCGCAGATGGCGTTTTGCAGCACTGGCTGCTCGACTGCCGGAGTGCGCGTCAGCTTGGCCTCACCACCAACGGACGGGCGAGCCGGGGGACATCGTCTCCTCCGTCCCCGAGTGTTTCCAACCTGTATTTTGCACCCGGAACCATTTCTCCCGCCGATCTCATCTCTGACATTGCAGAAGGCGTATATGTCACCGAGATGATGGGCTCGTCGATCAACGGGCTGACGGGCGATTACAGCCGTGGCGCCTCCGGTTTCATGATCCGCAACGGACAACTGGCTAAACCGATTGCCGAATTCACAGTTGCCGGCAATCTTCTGGACATGTTTGGCCGTCTACAAGTGGCTGACGATCTGTCCTTCCGTTTCGGGTCCGATGCCCCGACAATCCGTATCGACGCCATGAGCATCGCCGGAAACTGAGACAGACCTTAACCGTTCAAAGGGGTGGAGCAGGACCCTTTCCTGCGAGACCCGCCCCTGATTTACCGGAGACTGACCCCTGACTCTCATGAAGACTCGCCCCGTTCTGACGACAGCGGTGGTTCTTGCGCTCTCCCTCGCATCGTTCTCAGGCATTGCGGACGCGCGTCCGGGCAATGGCGGCTCCATGGGAAGCCGTGGCAGCCGGACATGGTCCGCCCCCGCTCCGACCCGGACCTCGCCCTATGGTGCGGCCCCGATGGAGCGTTCGATCGCCCCCCAGCAGGCGCCCGCTTACGGAAACAATACTTACGGCGCACCAGCCTATAATAACGGCATGATGCGGCAACCGTCGCGCCATCCCTTTCTGACAGGCTTTGCCGGTGGACTTCTGGGCGCAGGACTGTTTGGCCTGATGTCCGGCCATGGTCTGATGGGCGGCGTCCATGGGCTCTTCGGGTTTATCGGCCTTCTGATCCAGATCGCTCTGGGTGTTTTCCTTGTGCGCTGGCTGTTCGGCCTGTTCATGCGCAGACAGAACGGCGGCATGTCCAGCGGTCATGGTGGTGGATTTGCTCCGGCACGGAACGCTGGCCCTCTCTCCTCCGGCAATCAGCGCACCATCCAGATCGGCTCGCAGGATTATCAGGCTTTCCAGCAGCTTCTGCTGAACGTGCAGGCCGCCTGGACGCAGCAGAACATCCCGGCCCTGCAGGGCATGGCGACGCCGGAGATGGTCAGTTACTTCAATCAGGAACTGGCAGGGCTGGCGAGCCGTGGAGAACGGAACGTCGTGTCTGATGTCCGTTTTCTTCAGGGCGATCTGTCTGAAGCCTGGTCTGAAAACGGCTACGACTACGCCACGGTGGCGCTGCGTTACAGCCTGATCGACCTGACAACCGACATGATGGGGCGTGTGGTCAGCGGCAGTTCCGCCGACCCGGTCACAGTGACGGAGCTGTGGACGTTCGTGCGTCCGTCATCCGGTGGTGGCTGGCTTCTGTCCGCCATTCAGCAGACACGCTGAACACAGCCTGTCAGGAGCCGGTTCCGAAGAGATCCGGCTCCCGAGTGCATTATGTCGACCTCGACTTGTTCACAGAACAGGCGAAACGGCTTTTCAGGGCTTTGTCCGAACCCTGCAAAAGGACACAGCCCCCCTTGATCCCGGCTTGTTAAAACAGAAGGGAAGCGACAGTCTCGGCTTCTCTTCTGTCTAAGCACTCCCCCCCGGCGACGTTACCGCAAACCAAATCCCTGCTTTTCCAGAACATCCCGCAGTCGTTCGCGCCCATGCAGCGCCTTTGGGGATTCCAGACGCGGCAATGTCGCATCCACCCAGCGCTTCCCGGGCAGACCTTCCGCTTTCTGGAAAGCGGCATACATATCATTATAGTGAGCAACACTCTCCTGCTCGCCTGTCGCATCATACTGTTCCCGATGCAGCACGACCGAGGGAGCAAGACGGGGCTTGATATGCGCCGGTCTGGTCGGGTCAGGAAAACCGACACTCAGGCCGAACGCAACGGCTGTCAGGGGCGGCAGATTGAGTTCTTTCGCCACAGCCTCGCTGTTGTTGCGCATTCCACCGAGATAGACGACGCCAAGACCGGCAGCCTCAAAGGATGCGACAGCGTTCTGCGCGGCAATGCCCGTATCCACCGCGCCGACCATGAATGTGTCGAGATACTCCAGATTCTCCGTCGATTTGCCTTTGGCGTCACCGATCCGTTTCAGTCGCCCGAAGTCGATCAGCCAGATCAGAAGCAGCGGCGCCTGCCGGATATGGGCCTGATTGCCAGCCAGCGTCGCCAGCCTGTCCTTGCGAGCCTGATCCTCGACCGCCACCACGCTCCAGATCTGCATGTTGCTGGAGGACGACGCCGACTGCGCGGCGGCGATAGCGGCTTCCAGCGCTCCTTCGGGCAATGGCGTGTTCAGGTAGGCGCGCACTGTGCGATGGGCCATGAGGCTTTCCGTGACCGGATCGGACGTCACGAGTGGAACAGGCACTCCGCTCCCGTAGCGTTCTTCCCAGAGTGCTTTAAATCGGTCGTTGCTCATTGAGTGTCACTTCCTCCCACTGGCTTGGAATGGTCGCGGCGGAACAGCGCCCACTCCTCCATGGACGTGCCGTCCGGTAAATGGCAGATGCCGTGGACGCCATCCGGTCCCTGTTGCAATTCGAGACGACCGCCGATTTTTTTACAGTAAACCGAAGCCGGGTTGGCCATGCCGATCCGGGGCGCCTTGTCTGGCCGCCCATCGGCACAGGCTGACACTGTCCCGACCAGCAGCGCCGCTGCTCCTGTTGTCATGATTTTCCGATGTGTCGCCATACTGACTGTATCCCAGCTGTCACGCCATTTGTCCTTCATCATACGACATGAGCGGAGCAGGAGAAAATCGTAAAGGAATCTATTTTCGCGAGATCATATGCTCATTAAAAATACATCTATCCGCAAAGGTGAAGTGAGGGGAAAGGCCGGTCAGCCGGGCTTTATGGAAAAGACGAAATAAAAATGTCATGAACCCTCATGTCATTCCACGGTTGCCCGGTTGATGACCGTTCAGTAATGGTCGGGCCGTATCAGAGAGCGGAGCGCCTGATCCATGAACGGTATAGCGCGGACGGCTGGAACAGTTTCCGGAAAGCCGCCGGAAAACACAGAAGCGCACGAGGCGGTGCTCGAAGCCGGATCGAGCCTGAGTGGAGATTCCATTTTCCGCTGGATGGTGACGGCAGCCGGTGTGGGTGTCCTGCTGCTGCTTGGCGGGATCATTATCGTCATGATCGGCGGAGGAGTGCAGGCGTTCGGGACATTCGGACTGTCCTTTTTCACAACATCCGTCTGGAACCCTGTTACCCAGCATTTTGGCGCGCTGGCTCCCGTCTTCGGCACGATTGCCACAAGTCTGATCGGCCTTGTGGTCGCGGTTCCGCTCGCCTTCGGCGCGGCGTTCTGGCTGACCCAGATGGCCCCCGCCCGTGTGGCGGCGATTGTCGGCATGGCCGTACAGCTTCTCGCGGCGGTCCCCTCCATCATCTTCGGTATGTGGGGCTTTTTTGTTATCGTGCCGCTGATCGCCCGCTATGTGCAGCCCACCCTGAGCCACTGGTTCGGTCATATTCCGGCTATCGGTGCGCTGGTCGCCGGCGCACCGTTCGGCACAGGCCTGATGACCGGCGGCCTCATCCTCGCCGTCATGATCATGCCGTTCGTCACAGCCGTCATGTGCGATGTCTTCACGTCCATTCCGGCAGTGCTGAAGGAAAGCGGCTTCGGCCTGGGCGCCACGCGCTGGGAAGTGATGCGCAGCGTCATCCTGCCATGGTCCAGAAGCGCTGTCGTCGGCAGTGTCGTCCTCGGCATGGGTCGTGCGATGGGCGAGACGATGGCGGTCACCTTCGTGATCGGCAACGCGAACAAGATCGGCTGGTCCCTGTTCGCACCGGGTAACACCATCGCCTCCCTGATCGCTCTTGAGTTCCCCGAAAGCCCGGCAGGCAGTGTCAAGCTTTCGGCGCTGATGGCGCTGGGTGCGATCCTGATGGGACTGTCCTTCATTGCATTGGCGATTTCCCGTGTTCTGCTGGGCGTATCCGGCAAGAAGGAAGGGCGGTGAAATGACTCGGACGAACGAAACAATGCAGCCTGTGGTGACCGATGGCTGGAAAGTGGACGGTTCGCTGGCATTGCGTCGCCGGATTATGGATCGTCTGGCGACCGCGCTCAGCATCGGCGCCACCTCGATTGCCCTGATCGCCCTTGGTTCCATTCTGTTCACGCTGGTCGCACGGGGCGCAGGTGGTCTGTCGCTGGTCACCTTCACGCACTCGACAGCTTCCCCGGGACTGAACGGCGGTCTGGCGAACGCCATCGTCGGAAGCCTGATCCAGACATTCGTATCGATTCTCATCGGTGCGCCGATCGGCATGATGTGTGGCATCTATCTGGCCGATTATGGACGCGGCTGGATGGCCAGCACCACGCGCTTCGTCTCGGACATGCTGCTGTCCGCTCCCTCGATCCTGATCGGCCTGTTCATCTATGAACTGGTCGTCGTGCCGACAGGGCAGTTTTCCGGCCTTGCGGGCTCGCTGGCTCTGGCGATTCTGGCGCTCCCGATCGTGGTGCGCACGACCGAAGACATGCTGCGTCTGGTGCCTGTGTCCCTCCGGGAAGCCGGCATCGGGCTGGGCGCGTCCAAGTGGCGGGTCATTCTCTTCATCTGCCTGCGTGCGGCCCGCACAGGTGTGCTGACCGGCGTGCTGCTGGCGGTGGCCCGTGTGGCCGGTGAGACGGCTCCGCTCCTGTTTACTTCTCTCGGCAATCTGGACTGGTCCGTCCGTCTGACCCAGCCGATGGCCAGCCTTCCGGTCACCATTTACCAGTATGCAGGGTCCGCGTTTGACGACTGGGTCCAGCTTGCATGGACCGGTGCGCTACTGGTCACGCTGGGCGTCCTGATCATCAATATTCTTGTCCGTGTCGGCTTTGGCCGCAAGGGAGCATAAACGAATGACCACCCAGACAGGCAACGGACAGGCTGCGGCGGAAAAACCGGCTATTTCCGTAAAGTCGCTCGATTTTTACTATGGAGAGCACAAGGCCCTCCGCAACATCTCCATGGATTTCGCCCCCCGCAAGGTCACCGGCATGATCGGTCCTTCCGGCTGCGGCAAATCTACGCTGCTCCGTGTTCTCAACCGGATGTATGATCTGTATCCCGGCCAGCGCGCCACCGGCGAAGTGTTGTTTGACGGCCGCAACGTCATCGGTCAGGGCATTGATCTCAACCGGCTGCGCGCCCGTGTGGGGATGGTCTTCCAGAAACCCACGCCGTTTCCGATGTCGATCTATGACAACATCGCCTTTGGCGTGAAACTGCACGAAAAACTCTCCCGCTCCGAGATGGACGGTCGGGTCGAGGATGTGCTGCGCCGCGTCGCCCTGTGGGCGGAGGTGAAGGATCGCCTGAAAGCCTCGGCGACCGCATTGTCCGGCGGTCAGCAGCAGCGTCTCTGCATTGCCCGCACGATCGCCACCCGTCCCGAAGTCGTCCTGCTTGACGAACCGACAAGCGCTCTCGACCCGGTCTCCACGGCCCGCATCGAGGAACTGCTTGATGAACTCAAGAAAGAGTTCACGATCGCCATTGTGACGCACAATATGCAGCAGGCGGCGCGTTGCGCCGATCAGGTCGCGTTCTTCTATCTTGGTGAGCTGGTGGAAATGGACAGCACTGACCGCATGTTCACCGCTCCGAAAGAAACCCGGACGCAGGATTACATCACCGGTCGATTTGGCTGAGGAGAGCAGGGCGATGACTGAATCCACGCATACCGTCAAAAGCTACGAACAGGAACTTGAACATCTCGGCAGCCTGATGGCGCGCATGGGAGGTCTGGTCGAGCGCCAGACAGCGCAGGCCGTCAAGGCCGTAGTGGATGGTGATGAGGAAGCCGCTCTCGAAGCGCCCGAACTTGATCCGGAAGTCGACGAGCTGGAGCGTGAGGCGGAAGCTCTGGCCATCCGTATTCTCGCCCTGCGCTCGCCTATGGCAGTCGATCTCCGCACGATTGTCGCCGCCCTCAAAATCACCGGGGATCTGGAGCGGATTGGCGATTACGCCTCCTCCATTGCGCGTCGCGCCATGAAGCTCGAGTCGGAAGGCAATATCTCACTGGTGGGCCTGCGGAATATGGGACATCTGGTGCAGAACAATCTGCGCCGCGCCATTGATGCCCTGACGACCAAGGACCGGGATGGGGCTGTCGCGGTCTGGCAGTCCGATACGGCGGTCGATGAGCTTTATACGGCGATGTTCCGTGAACTGATGACCTATATGATGGAAGATCCCCGCAATATCGGGACCTGCATCCATCTGCTGTTTGTGGCGAAGAACCTTGAGCGCATCGGCGATCATACGACCAATATCGCCGAGCGTGTTTATTATGCCGTGACAGGCGAAATGCTTCCTGCCGTCCGTCCCCGTGGCGGTCGCAGTTATCCTGCTTCCTGAGGAACACGATGTCAGAGACATCCGCTAACAGTGGATTGCGTATCCTTGTCGTGGAGGATGACCCTGCCCTGCAGGTCATGCTGCGCTATAACCTCGAAAAGCAGGGATATCGGGTCGAAGTGGCCGGAGATGGCGAGTCTGCGCAGACTGCCTTTTCCAGCTTCCGTCCGGCTCTGGTCCTGCTGGACTGGATGCTTCCCGGCGGAGTGACCGGACTTGACCTTTGCCGTCGTTTCAGGGCCGCGCCGGGTGGCCACGAACTGCCGATCATCATGCTGACAGCTCGAGCCGAAGAGACGGATGCGATCCGTGGACTTGAGACCGGTGCTGATGACTATCTGACCAAGCCGGTCAGCATGGCGACTCTGGAAGCCAGAATGCGGGCGCTTCTGCGCCGGACACAGACGCCTGCGGAAATGCTGGCGTTTGAGGACATCGTGCTGGATCTGGTCAAACACCGCGTGGAACGCGGCGGCCGCTCCGTCCAGCTTGGCCCCACGGAGTTCCGGCTGCTTGAGTTTTTCATGCGCCGCCCGGGGCGGGTCTTTTCACGTGAGGAAATCCTGCGTTCGATCTGGGGCGAGAACATCCATGTCGAAATCCGCACAGTGGACGTGCATATCCGGCGGCTCCGCAAGGAGATCAACGGGCCTGACGAGAAGGATCTGATCCGCACAGTACGGTCGGCCGGTTACGCGCTGGATAGCGAAGGCGAATAATATCCCGGCATTTTTCGGATATGACGACGCATGACGGCGGCAGAAATTGCAGCCTGTCTGGTTCCCGTCTGGCTGACAGGCAGCTTCGCCGGCTGGTTCATCCGGGGGCGCAGCCTGTCCCGCATGCTGCCGGGAAGCGTGCGGGCCCGGCGGGAAGAGGTCGGCACATCCTCGGTGTCCCTGGAAGAAGTGCTCGACCTTCTTCCAGAAGCCGCCGTTCTTCTGGATGGCCACGGCGCGCTCCGTTTCGCCAACATTGAAGCTCGTGAAGCGTTTGGCGATACGCTCGGCACGATCATGCGTTATCCGGACGTGTTTTCCTCCATGCGGCACCTCAATGGCGTCACGGTCAAGGCCAGCGCCGAGTTTGTGCTGACGGTGCCGGTACGGCGTGTCGTGCGGGTCGATCTTCGTCTGCTGCCCGAAGTGCTGGCGACCGGACCCGCGCACATTCTGGCTATTCTGACAGACTGTTCAGAGCGTGACGCTGTCGAGAGAATGCGTTCCGATTTTGTGGCTTATGCGAGCCACGAGTTACGCACACCTCTCACAGCGCTGATCGGATTCATTGAAACCCTGCGCGGACCAGCCGCTGACGATCCTGCCGCGCAGCAGCAGTTTCTGGCGATCATGGCGGGCCAGGCGCACCGGATGCAGCGTCTGATCGAGCAGTTGCTGGAGTTGTCCCGCGCCGAGATGCTGGAGCACCGCAAACCACGGGGCAGCATGGACGCAAAACATGTCATCGAGCTTGTCCGCGATGAACTGAGCAGCCTGTGTGCTGCAAAACATGTTCAACTGGAGACAGAGGTTGCGGACATCCCTGTTCCCGGAGATCAGGAACAGATTATCCGGGTCATTGTGAATCTCGTCGAGAACGCCGTGAAATATGCAGGCACGGATGGACGTTCCGTGAGAATTTTATTGTCCGCCGGGCAAAAGGTCCTGCTTGGCCGTCCCGGCGTGGTGTTTGTTGTCGAGGATAACGGCGTTGGTATCGCCGAGGAGCATCTGCCTCGTCTGACCGAGCGTTTCTACAGGGTCGAGGGACATCGCAATGCTCCCGCCTCGGGTTATGGTCTGGGACTGGCCATTGTCCGGCATATCGTGGATCGGCATGACGGGTGTCTGGAAATCAGAAGCCGGATCGGGCATGGCACGCGGTGCGAGGTCTGGCTGCCCTCCGGACGGGAAGCTCCCCGAATATGAATGCGGCATACAAGCCCTGTACAAGCCGGATACCGACTTTCCTGCAGTCTGGCAAAGACGGGACATCGGTGCCAGTCTCCGGCCTATTGTCATCAAGACATCATTTTCCCTCACGGGTTGCGTGAGGTAGAGCGATGCATGAGCGGCCTTGCCCCCTCGGCTGCTGCGCTATTTCAATGGAGTTGGGAATGCTCAACAAAACCCGTTTTCTCACCGCTCTTCTGCTGACGGCTGCGCCGGTCATGGCGCATCAGGCATGTGCTGCCGATATCACAGGTGCTGGTTCCAGCTTCGCGGCGCCGATCTATCAGGCATGGGGTGACGGTGCGAAGTCGGCAACTGGCGTTTCCCTGAACTATCAGAGCGTTGGTTCAAGCGCTGGCCAGAATCTGGTGACAGCCCGTACGGTCGATTTCGGCGCGTCCGACGCCCCGATGGCTGACAGCAAGCTGACATCTGCCGCTCTTTATCAGTTCCCGACCGTCATCGGCGGCATCGTGCCGATCGTCAATGTTCCGGGTATTGCTTCCAATCAGCTGAAGCTGACAGGCGCCGTGCTTGCGGACATCTATCTCGGCAAGATCTCCAACTGGAATGACCCGAAGATCGCAGCTCTCAACCCGGGCGTTTCTCTTCCGGACGTTGCCATTGCTCCTGTGCATCGCGCTGACGGTTCCGGCACGACCTTCGTGTTTACATCCTATCTGACCAAGATGTCCGCTGACTGGAAAGATCAGGTCGGCGCAGCCACATCGGTTCAGTGGGCTGGCGGCGCTGGCGCCCGCGGCAATGACGGTGTTGGCTCTTCTGTGCGTGCGACCGAAGGTGGCATTGGTTACGTCGAGTATGCCTATGCACGCCGCAACAGCATCCCGACCGTCCAGCTTCAGGACAAGGATGGCGAGTTCGTCACTCCGGATCTCGGCAGCTTCTCCGCAGCGGCTGCTTCGGCTGACTGGGACCATGCCCCGCACTTCGCTGTCGATCTGCTGAACGGCGCAGGCAAGAACGTGTGGCCGATCGTTTCCGCAACATTCGTGCTGGTTCCGACCAACCCGAAAGACGCTGGTCGCGCCGAGGCTGTTTACAAGTTCTTCGACCACTCCTTCCGCACCGGCGACGCAACGGCTCAGAAGCTTGACTATGTCGCTCTGCCGGAAAGCGTGAAGCAGAAGATCGAAGCTGGTTACCCAGGCAAGAAATAAGACTTTGACGGACCGCTCCGGGCTTTGGTCCGGGGCGATTGCGGAAAAGGGTTTTCTGCCTGTCTGTCGGGTGTCTTGCTGCGGCACGAACACCCGACAGCACGGACAGCCGGTTGCAGGACTTTACCCTGAGTTCCTTACAACAAGACGCATGTCCCACTACCCCAGTTATTTTTAGTTCGGTCATACCGCAGGGCGGCATCACTCTTCAGTCCCCGCTCGATTGAACGGTCAGATCCAGCTGATGGCTCTGCCGTGCTCTTCCTGCGTCAGTTCGGCCCGGCATGTTTCTGGCAACGTGCTGAAAGCCAGCATGAAATCGTCACAGGTCATCCTGTCCCTGTTGCTCCGGAGATAGTGGAAAAAATCCTCCCTGTTCTCAAGGGATCCCGGACAGGCGGAGAGCATTGGTGGATGGTAGGATTTCATGACCAGACGATACTGTTCATGATGTCCCCATCCCTGGCTGTCGGCTGACACCTGCCCTCCCTCCTGTAGAGGCGCAATGGCAAGATATCGCTGCTTGCGCGGAGCGCGCAGTGTCCAGCTCTCGACAGCGTCGTTCTTCTGCAGTGCGTATGTGAAAACGGTCCGGGCGACAGGATCCCCCTTGATCCGGAACGGGACACTTGAGATGTGTCCACCCTTTTCGTTGAACAGGTAAACAGTCCACGGCGAATCAGCATAGATCGCCGCGGAGAGCGGCTGGGTGCCGTCTCCCATCCCCGGGCGAGCCAGCACCGCACGCGCATCCGAGGCATCAAGGGAGAGCGTGTGACATCCCTCCCGTCTGATCGTGAGATACCATGCCGCCGCCGGATTGCCGTAAGGCAGAAGACGCCCACCTGAAATATTCTGAAGATAATGATTCAGGCAGGCTTCCCGAATGCGGGCCAGAATGGCGTTTGCTTTTTCAACAATCTCCGGACGTTCATGCCCGGAGATCTCGTTGCGATTGAAATGATCCCAATAAGCCGTGGAGTTTTGCAGATCGGAACCGTAACGCTTCCGGATGCGATCGATATAATGTTCCATGGAACGAACGAGGTAATGATTGACGCAGGCTCCCGCCCAGACAATGTCCTTTGTGTTGATGGGTGATGGAACCGGATGGCCGACAGCATTGGCGTAACGCTCATCATGCAGCCGAAAATAATGAGGATTTTCGTATGTGAAGGTATAATCTTCCGGCCTTATAAAAACCTTTCCGATCTCACAGTCCTTGAAATCCGGTTTGCAATGCGCTGTGTAAGCTTCATAGGCCGGAATACGTGGACGGAGGACACGCCCGCTGCTGCCATAGAAGCGCCAGTTCAGCACGACGCCGTTGAAATCGGAAAAATCCTCCAGAAACTCGGAAAGACTGTTGGCTTTCTCCAGAGAGACATATTCGTCGCCATCCAGACACATGATCCAGTCATAGTTCCCCCTCGCCTTCCAGCAGGCTTCTTCATAGGAGGTTGTCTGACGATAATAAAAATCTGCAATAGCTTGAGTATTCGTACGATGAAGTTCAATATTATAGACTTCGGAAACAATTTTTAGAAACTCGAAAGTGCCGTCAGTCGAGTGGTCATCATAGATGAATATCTTGTCCACACCGAGAGCCAGATGCCAGGAGATCCAGCCAGCAATATCCTGTATTTCGTTCTTTACGAACAATGCCAAAGCGATTTTCACGGAGTATATTGACGACCCAGATTGAGAGATTGACCGAGATATATCGTTAAGGAAATTTTTCCAAAAGCCGTAGAAGTGTTAAAAGTTATAAACGCGGTTTCATGGAAGGACGCAAGCCTCCACACCGGCAGAGGGAGAAAACCAGAGCCGGACAGACATCGCCCGCAGAGATAAAATGTTACAAAAATCTTTTAAAAATCGAGCACATTCCAGAACAGGATGAAATGACATGACGCGTCGGTCCGGAAGCGCTGATATGCCACTGCATGGCGGGCGCGTGCCGCAATGGCTTGCGGATCGCATGAGCAGTCTGGGCGCCGTGATTGCGCAAGCCATTATTCACCATTATGGACGCGACGAATTCCTGCGCCGTCTGGCTCATCCCTTCTGGTTCCAGTCTTTCGGCGCTGTCATGGGTATGGACTGGCATTCTTCCGGCATCACAACGAGCGTAATGGGCGCTCTCAAGCGTGGACTGGCCCCTTTGTCGGGAGAACTGGGCCTGCATGTCTGTGGCGGGCGCGGTCGGCATTCACGTCATACGCCCGATGAGCTGACCGCTATAGCGGACATGACCGGACTGGATGGCGCGGCGCTCGCCAGAGCCAGCCGCCTGGTCGCCAAGGTGGATAGCGCTGCGGTTCAGGACGGCTTTGACCTGTATCTGCACAGCTTTGTTCTGGCGGATGATGGCCGCTGGGTGGTTGTCCAGCAGGGAATGAACGGAGAGAGTCGTTATGCCCGTCGCTATCACTGGCTGTCTGAAGGGCTGACCAGCTTCGTTACCGACCCCCACAGCGCCATTGATGGGAAACCGCTTGGAAATATCGTTAATCTTGCGGACAGGCGCGCCGACAGGAGTCGTGTCGCCCAACTGGATCTGCTGCGTGATCTGGGACCGGACAAGGTAATCCGTGAAGTGTCGGCGCTAAGAGCCGCGGACCGGGATACAGCGGAACCGAGCGGACCTGAGCAGGGCCTGTTGCCGCATCTGGTAATGCCTGAACATCACGACGTGAGATCAGGCGACGTGATGATCCGCCGCCTGCATGGCGCCCTTGCCGCAGCGGCGGATCGGGGGCCTGAGGATTTTCAGGATCTTCTGCTGACCCCTGGGGTGGGCGCGAGAACCGTGGAGGCGCTGGCCATGGTGGCGGAAGTTGTGCACGGAACGCCCTGTCGTTTCGCTGATCCGGCCCGGTTCTCCATGGCGCATGGAGGCAAGGACCGCCACCCCTTCCCCGTGCCGACAGACGTGTATGACCGCACGATTGCCATGCTGAAAGGAGCCGTGGAACAGGCGCATCTGGGAAATGATGAACGGCTGGATGCGATCAGAAGGCTGGACGCTCAGGCGCGGCGTCTTGAGCAATGGGTCACGGGACCGTCACTGGATGAGCATATTGCGACTGAAAAAGCGCGCTCGCATGAGTATGGAGGCCGAAGTGTGTTTGGCTGGGAGCCGGCATCGAAGATGAAGACCGTACGACGACCCCAGACTCTGGCAGACAAGGCTGGCCAAACCACGGCTGAGAAAAAACGCAGACCGCCCCGCTTTGCGCTGACTTCCTGAGAACAGAAGCAAGGACGCTCCGCTGCCTGATCCGTCATGAATGGGTGGAGAGAGTGACTTTCCGGATGTCGCGTCAGTCAGACTTTGCTGCGTTGTTGTTCTGTCGCTGTGAAATGCTGATCATCCGGGCTTCGGTCGGGCTCATTCAGTCAAAACTATGTATGGCTGCTGAAGATATCCAACCAGCATCCACCTAAAAAGGAACTGTTAAGCCGTTGTACGAACACTGTGTCCTGAAAACATCTTCCATGGCAGGCTGCAATGAGCACAGTGAGTCCCGGCGCCCCTTGTCACCGACAAGGCGCGAGCCGCTGACGATGATGACTATGATTCAGAAACAACAGAACGCCCCGGCTTCCTCCTGAGAAGAATCCACATCATCTTTTGTAAGGAAAGTGAACGTTTCCTGTGTGGGAAGAGGTTCAGAAACGCCACAACACGATGCAGGTCATTCCCCGCGACCGCATGGCGCGTCGTCACATCCATCAGTCTTGACTGATGAAACGCTTTGAAATCAGCGTTGGAAGCCTGTCTGTCCGGGAGTTCCTAAAAATCTCCCGGACAGACCCTGAACAAGATCAGGCGCTGGCTTTTGTCTTGGCAGCCGGAGCTGTGTCACGGGGACGCTCGGCGATACGAGCGGACTTGCCGCTACGGCCACGCAGATAATACAGCTTCGCGCGACGGACCTTGCCGCGACGGACGACTGCGATTTCGGCAAGCGTCGGCGCATAGAGCGGGAATACACGCTCCACGCCTTCACCATTGGAGATCTTGCGAACTGTAAAGTTGCTGTTCAGGCCCTTGTTGGAGCGGGCGATGACAACGCCTTCGTAAGCCTGAACGCGCTCGCGCTCGCCTTCCTTCACGCGGACGGACACGCGGACGGTGTCGCCAGCCTGAAACTCAGGAACTGCACGAATGGCGGTGAGGCGGGCGATTTCGTCGGCCTCGTACTGCTGGATGATGTTCATAGGGACTGTCCTTCCTGAACGGATGGTCTGGAACTGTGCGACAGATGGGCTGCCCACAGGTCGGGCCGACGCTCGCGCGTGACCCGCTCGGATTGTTCGCGCCGCCAGCGGGCGATGGCCGCGTGGTTTCCGGACAGGAGGACGTCCGGCACCGAGCGGCCCTGCCATTCGGCGGGGCGGGTATAGTGAGGATATTCAAGAAGACCGTCGGAAAAGCTTTCCTCGACACCGCTTTCCGCAGAGCCCATGACGCCGGGCAGCAGACGCACGCAGGCGTCCAGCAGCACCAGCGCCGCCGTCTCCCCACCCGAAAGCACATAATCCCCGATCGAGACCTGCTCGATGGAACGTGCTTCCAGAACGCGCTCGTCCACACCTTCGTAACGCCCGCAGAGCAGGGTCACGCCCGGCCCCATCGCGTAACGACGGATATCGGCCTGGGCCAGCGGACGACCACGCGGAGTCAGGTAGACGCACGGAGCGCCATCCTGCCGTGAGACGGAGTCCAGCGCCGTGTCCACCACGTCCGCGCGCATCACCATGCCCGCACCGCCCCCGAAGGGTGTGTCGTCCACGGCGTTGTGACGTCCGAGCCCGAAGGCCCGCAGGTCGCGCACATCGCAGTTCCACGTTCCGTTTTCCAGCGCCCGACCGGCCAGTGACTGGCCGAGCGGTCCCGGAAACATCTCGGGGAACAGGGTGAGGATCGTCGCCGTCCAGCTCATGCCCCAGCGCCTTTTGCCGTTTTCTCTTTCGGTGCGTGCTCCTCCTCACCGATCACCTCAACCGGTCGCACGATGGTCATGCGACGATTGGGAAAATCTATTTCAGGCACACACACTCTGGAGAACGGCAGGATCAGGCCGGTATCGAGCTCAAGGCTCGTTCCAGCGCCATAATCATGCACTGTGACAACCCTCCCGATCGAAGCGCCATCCTCCACAGCCTCCAGACCAAGCAGGTCACTGTGATAGAACTCGTCCTCGTCCGGCTCGGGCAGCACGTCACGGCTGACATAGAGCTTGCGGTTGACCAGCGCCTGCGCCGCCGTCCGGTCGGCAAGCGGCTTTCCCTGCGCGTCGCGCAGTTCCGCCACACCGCCCGAACGCCAGCTCAGAGTCCAGCGCTCGCCATGATCGTCCGTGAGCACGCCATAGGAGACAAGCGAAGCCTCATCGGTGGCGGAGCTGTGCACATGCACAAGCCCGCGCACACCGTGCGGCCTCCCTATAACTCCGATCTGGATGCGTCCGTCTGTCATGGCGAAAAAGCGTCTTCCGGTCTTTCAGACTCAGGCTGCTGCAGCTTCAGCAGCGGCGGCAGCGGCTTTCGCACGGGCCTGGGCCTTTTTCTTCGGCGCAGCCTGCTTCGGCTGCTCGTTCCAGGTCGGCTTGGCGATCAGGCCGGCATTGCCGAGGAAGCGGGCAACGCGGTCGGTCGGCTGAGCGCCCTGGGACAGCCAGTGGGTGATGCGCTCGTTGAGCAGCTTCACGCGCTCTGCGTGGTCGGACGGCAGCATCGGGTTGTACGCGCCAACCTTCTCGATGAAGCGACCATCGCGTGGTGAACGGCTGTCAGCGATCACGATGTGGTAGTAAGGACGCTTCTTTGCACCAGCGCGTGCAAGGCGGATTTTAAGGCTCATTCAACTACTCCGGTAAAGCCAGAAAAGGTAAGAAGGGGACAGGTCAGCCGAAGGGAGGCCGGCCACCGGGACCACCGGGGAAGCCGCCGGGACCTCCCGGCATGCCGCCCCCGGACATGAGCGCGGAGGCCTGCCGCATCAGGCCTTTCAGCCCGAGCTTGTTGACCCGCTTCATCATGGTGGACATGTCATCGAACTGCTTGAGCAGCTTGTTGACGTCCTGAACTGTGGTTCCAGACCCGGCGGCGATACGCTTCTTGCGCGACGCCTTGATGATGTCCGGCGTCTTGCGTTCGCCCTTGGTCATGGAGGAAATGATGGCCTGATGCTTCTTGAAGATCGTGGTGTCGAGTTTCTTCTCGTCCACCATGTCCTTCATCTTGCCCATGCCCGGCAGCATCCCGAGGATGCCCGAGATCGAGCCCATCTTCTGGATCTGCCTGATCTGCGACGCATAGTCATCGAGATCGAACTTGCCGGCCATCATCTTCTTGGCCAGCCGCTCTCCCTCTTCCTGATCGAGCGTATCGGCTGCTTTCTCGACCAGTCCGGCGATGTCACCGAGGCCGAGGATACGGCCAGCAACACGCTCCGGATGGAATTCCTCCAGCGCGTCCAGCTTTTCGCCCGAGCCGGTCAGCTTGATCGGCGCGCCGGTGATCGCACGCATGGAGAGTGCTGCGCCGCCACGGGCGTCACCATCCATACGGGTCATGACAACGCCGGAAACGCCAACGGCCTCGTTGAACAGCTTGGCGGTGTTGACGGCGTCCTGACCCGTCATCGCATCAACGACGAGCAGCGTTTCAGCCGGGTGCGTAACGTCACGGATCTGACGGACTTCATCCATCAGCGCTTCGTCGATGGACAGACGGCCCGCCGTGTCGAGAATGACGACGTCATACCCTTCGCGACGCGCCGTATCCATCGCGCGACTGGCGATCTCGACCGGCGTCTGGCCTGCGACAATCGGCAGCGAGGCTACCTTCGCACGCTCGGCAAGCTGCTGGAGCTGGAGCTGGGCGGCAGGACGCTGCGTATCGAGCGAAGCCAGCAGCACCTTCTTGCGCTCGCGGGTCGCGAGACGCAGGGCGATCTTGCCGGACGTCGTCGTCTTGCCCGAACCCTGCAGACCGACCATCAGGATCGGCACCGGCGGCGCTGCATTGAGGTTCAGGGGAACAGCGCCCGCGCCACCGAGGGCGTCGATCAGCGCGTCATTGACGATCTTGGCGACGGCCTGACCCGGAGAGATGCTTTCCAGCACCTCCGCGCCGACCGAACGTTCCTTGACCTTGTTGACGAAGTCCTTGACGACCGGCAGCGCGACGTCCGCCTCCAGCATCGCCAGCCGAACCTCGCGCATGGCCTCCGCAACGTCGGCCTCGGTCAGCGTGCCACGCTTGCCGAGATCGCCAATAACGCCGGAAAACTTGTCGGACAGAGATTCGAACAAGAACCGTTTCCCCAAAAGAATACGCGCCACTGCGCGAACACTCGCGATGTGGCGTGACTTATATGTAAAGCAGGCTCCTACGCGCCGGAGCGCTCGGAGTCAAATGGAATCACGTCGGAAAAGCGGGCAAGGATTAAAGCCGCTGCCCTCTCCAGATCAGCTGATCAGAGTTTCAGACCCGCCATATGGAGCGCCTTGACCTCAAGGAATTCCTCAATACCTTCGGCACCACCTTCACGACCAAGACCTGACTGCTTCACACCGCCAAACGGCGCACATTCCATCGACACCATGCCCGTGTTGACGCCCACCATGCCGTATTCAAGCGCTTCACCCACACGCCATGCCCGGCTCATATCCGTCGTGAAGAAGTAGCTGGCCAGACCAAACGGTGTGTCGTTGGCCTTGCGTATGGCTTCCGCCTCATCACTGAACTTGAAGATCGGCATCAGTGGACCGAACGTCTCCTCGCTGAACACACGCATCTCGGTTGTTACGCCTTCCAGCACAACCGGGGTGGCGAAGTTGCCGTTCGTCTCCAGCGGCGCGCTGACATAGCTGGCTCCCTTGGACAGGGCGTCCTCGACATGTTCGCGGACTTTTCTCACGGCGCCTTCATTGATAAGCGGCCCCATCGTCACGCCTTCCTCAAGCCCGTTACCGACCTTGAATCTGGCGACCTCCTCCTTCATGCGGGCGACGAACCGATCGTGGATACCGTCCTGCACAAAGATCCTGTTGGCGCAGACGCAGGTCTGTCCGGCATTGCGGAACTTGCTGGCCAGAGCGCCGGCAACAGCCGTTTCCAGATCGGCGTCATCAAAGATGATGAACGGCGCGTTGCCGCCAAGCTCCAGACTCAGGCGCTTGATGGTGTCGGCTGACTGGCGCATCAGCAGCGCGCCGACATGCGTGGAACCGGTGAAGGACAGCTTGCGCACGACCGGGCTGGAGGTCAGTTCGGGACCGATTTCCTTCGCATCGCCGGTCACAAGGGAGAACAGACCTTTCGGCAGACCGGCGCGCTCGGCCAGCACGGCCAGCGCCAGCGCGGAATAAGGCGTCAGTTCGGACGGCTTGAGCACCATGCTGCATCCGGCGGCGAAAGCCGGACCGCATTTGCGGGTGATCATGGCGTTGGGGAAGTTCCACGGCGTGATGGCGGCGGTGGTGCCGACCGGCTGCTTCACGGTCAGAACACGGCGGTCCTTCTGCGGCGGCGTGATGACAGCGCCGTTGATCCGGCGGGCTTCTTCCGCGAACCATTTGATGAAAGTCGCGCCGTACTTCACCTCGCCCTTCGACTCGGACAGGGGCTTGCCCTGCTCGACTGTCATGATGAGCGCCAGATCGTCGGCGTTCTGCAGGATCAGGTCGTACCACGCCATCAGTATGTCGGCGCGCTCGTCAGGGCTGGTGGTCTTCCACTTGCTCTGGACCCGATCCGCGGCTTCGATCGCCCGTTGGGTCTCTGCCGCCGTGCAGGCCGGAATCGTTCCGATCACTTCGCCTGTCGCCGGATTGGTGACAGACAGCGTCCTGCCGGAGGACGACGTCATCCATTCGCCCGCAATATAGGCCTGTTCACGGAAGAGAGACGGATCGGAAAGATTGGCAATGCCCATGATGGACCTCCAGATGAGCGGCGCTCTGTTGAGATGCTGGCTTTTATATCACCGCTGTCGGTATGACATCACGCCAGTCAGATCAAACTTTCTGAGGCCGGAAGGTTTTCAGTCCAGTGAGATCATGACCGGAACATGATCGGACGGCTGGGTCATCGCCCGCTCCGTCTTGTCCGGCTCCGCCCTGACAAGACGCTCGGCCACAGCTGGCGACAGCAGGAGATGGTCGATGCGGAGCCCCAGATCGCGGTTAAAGGCGCCGGCCTGATAGTCCCAGAACGTATAGATCGTATCGTCCGGATGAAGGGCGCGCACGGCATCCGTCAGGCCCAGCCAGAGCAGACGCCGGAAGGCGGCACGGCTTTCGGGGCGGACAAGCGCATCCGTGGCAGACAGCGCGCCTGGCGCAAGGTCCCGATCTGTCGGGCAGACATTGTAATCACCGGCAAGAATGAAATCCGTGCCCACCCGCAGCATGGTTTCCGCATGACGGGCTAGCGCATCGAGAAACTCAAGCTTTCCCATGAAGCCGGCTTCACCACCGGAATTGCCATTAGGGAGATACAGGTTTCCCACTGTCAGCGAGTCAAGCCGCACTTCGATATAACGCGCCGGCGGCTCAGGATCGCCCAGACCCGGCAGACTCCGGGCCAGAACCTCAACAGGACGACGGGAGAGAACGGCCACGCCGTTGTAGGATTTCTGGCCGACGCAGTGAGCGATGTAACCGGCTTCCTCAAAGACCGAAGCGGGAAACTGATGATCCTCGCACTTGATTTCCTGCAACAGAAGCAGGTCCGGCTCGTT
This sequence comes from Acetobacter aceti, assembly GCF_002005445.1. Taxonomy (NCBI): domain Bacteria; kingdom Pseudomonadati; phylum Pseudomonadota; class Alphaproteobacteria; order Acetobacterales; family Acetobacteraceae; genus Acetobacter; species Acetobacter aceti. Next base: position 368,522 of record NZ_CP014692.1, on the reverse strand, counting down.
GCGCTTCAGCCAGTCGAGAACAAGTGTCTGGCGCTGGCGGATGGAATTGACATTCCAGGTCGCGATTTTCATGGCGTTATGGCGGCCTTGTGAACCGGGTATGCGGACTGACCTGCATCCGCAGGTCCGATGGAAGGCCGCGCTGTCGTCCTGCTGTGAAGGGAACAGGTCACGGCGGAGGAAACGAGGACTTCAGGCGAGCGAGAAGCTCGTACCACACCCGCATCCGGACGCTGCGTTGGGGTTTTTCACCGCAAAATGCGCTCCCATCAGCTTGTCGACAAAGTCGAGTTCTCCACCATTCATCAGGTCCAGACTGACCGGGTCAACCACAACACGCACGCCATGAGTGGTCACGACAAAGTCATCCGGTGATGTTTCCGGGTCGAGTTTGAACTCGTACTGAAAGCCGTTGCATCCTCCCGCCGAGACGGCGACGCGCAGGGCTGACGAAGACTCGGCAGCACCCTTCGTGGCGATAATTTCAGCAATCCGTTTGGCGGCGGCGTCGGAAACCGTGAAGCTCTGGGTCATAAGAAGATAATGGGTCGCCGAAGCGTTAATGTGAAGAGGAACAATAGCGACTGGACTTCACAACAGCATAATCGATGGCACATCCTCCCGCGGCATCAGACGGGTCATCCGTCCGACGCCTGCCGAGGACTGTCATCAGCAACTGTCCGTGTCGAGGCTGCCTTAAAGCGCCTCGTCCCCACTTTCACGAGTACGGATACGCACTACACGGTTGAGATCACTGACAAAGATCTTTCCGTCACCGATTTTCCCGGTGTGGGCGGACTGAAGAATGGCCTCGACCACCTGATCGACGAGCGCGTCAGATGTTGCGATTTCAATCCTGATCTTCGGCAGAAAGCTGACGTGATACTCTGCGCCACGATAAATCTCGGTCTGGCCTTTCTGGCGACCGAAACCTTTGACTTCAGACACGGTCAGCCCCTGGATTCCCAGCGGCGAGAGCGCGTCGCGGACGTCGTCGAGCTTGAAGGGCTTGATAATAGCCGTGACGAGCTTCATCCCAGTTCCTCTTTAAATCACCACAAAATTCACAACGATGCCGTAATGGCTTTGCCAAGGAAGCATATTGTTTCCTTCCTGTCACGTCATATGGATAACATCGCTCGGGATAGCTCGAACGCGCAAAGCATGTCATGAGTTCCACAACAGGGATCAGGCTGTTTTCTACGTGCGCCGGTCCGGCATAAATTGTTGAATTCATGGAGGCCTCGGTATGTCCAGCATGACGGAACAGGGCGCGGGCGAAACAGTCACGGACGTCGCGGTCTGCATCATCGGTGCGGGCCCGGTAGGGGCCACTCTGGCCTGCCGTCTTGCCAGGGACGGAGTTCCTGTGGCCGTCGTGGACCGGGCCGCTCTCCCGCCTATGGAGAATCCGGAATTTGACGGCAGGGCTTACGCGATCGCCGCCGGTTCGAAAAAGCTTCTGGAAGCAGCCGGCGTCTGGGACCACCTCCCGCAGATTGCCTGCCCTATCGAGGACATTCTCGTCACGGACGGCAGACCGGGGCAGCCTCCCTCCCCGTTGTCTCTTGAATTCACCCGTGAAGACTCGGCGCAGCCCTTCGGCTGGATGGCGGAAGCCCGCGCCCTGCGCGTGGCGCTGAACGCAACCCTGCACAATTCCCCGCTGGTGACGGTACTGGCGCCCGCAGAGGTCTCGATCGTGCGGAACGAAAATGGCGTGACAGTAAAAGCCACGGATGGCCGCACCTTACGGGCGCAACTTCTCGTGGCCGCAGATGGCCGTGGAAGTCGGACCCGCTCTCAGGCCGGGATTCCCATCACGAAACTTGCCTACGGCCAAAGCGGCATCGTCTGCGCGATCGCTCATGAACACCCGCATGACAACGGAGCCCTCGAGCATTTTCTGCCCGGCGGCCCTTTCGCCCAGCTCCCCATGACCGGGACAGCCGAGCATCCCTATCTTTCAGCGATTGTCTGGAGTGAGAAGGATGCAATGGCCCAGCGAATCGCAGCCCTCCCGGAAGAGCAGTTCAAACGTGAGCTGAAGCGTCGCATCGGTGACCGGCTGGGAGACGTCACGCCTGTCGGACGCCGGTGGGTCTACCCGCTTGCCGCGCAGTATGCCCACCACTACACCGCCACACGTCTTGTGCTGGCTGGCGACGCCGCGCACGGCATTCACCCGATTGCCGGACAGGGTCTCAATCTCGGTTTCCGGGATGTGATCGCACTCTCGGACATTCTGCTGACCGCTTATGCCAGGGGGGAAGACCTCGGCAATCCGGCGCTGCTGTCCTGCTATCAGGCGCGGTGCCGTCCTGCCAACATGATGATGTTTATGGCGACGGACGCCCTGGATCGCCTGTTCAGCAACGATAATCCGGTGCTGCGTCTGGCAAGAGATGTCGGAATTGCGACCGTTCAGCGGCTGCCCCGTCTGCGCAAAGCGTTTGTCAAACACGCGATGGGCGTCTGATACCAACGGGCCGTCTGTCCCGCCTCATTTTCTGCGAGAGAGCGCGGGAGAGCTACCCCGCATACGAATCATTCCCCGGCAGATATAACCTGTCGTCGTAGAAACAGAAAAGGTCCGGGGGAAACCGGACCTTTACGGCATGCCGGCGCCATGGACAGCCGACATGCGAGCGACGCCCTCAGGCGCCGCTCCACAGAAAAGATGAAGTCGTTCAGCCTGTCAGGTCTGAACGGATACGACTACGTGGACGACGGGACGCATCGCCCGTGCGTTCAGCAGGACGCTGCGTCCGGCTGTCGGTCGTAGACTTCAGAGCCGGAGCGGCAGTCAGTTCGGCCTCAAGCTGAGCGATACGCTTGCGCACGCTGTCACGCAGAGCAGGAGCCGTGTGCGACTTCATGGATGCCAGCGTTTCCTTGAGGTCACGAAGCTGCTTCTGCTTCTCGGCAAGAGTACGGCGGATCGGCTGATTATCCGAAAGCTGGCCGTGAAAAGCACGCATGTTTCAAAACCCAATCAGGCAGGACAAAGGTTACCCTCCTATCTGGAGGACAGATTTTAACAAAAAATGAAAAAACAGACGCTCTCACCTGTTCTTTACGACTGACCAGCCCTGCCGACGGGTCAGAACGACAGACGTGAGAGGGGTGTCTGTTTCCTGATGGCGGGTGAAGCGTTCAGGGAATGAAAGTCGGCGTTAAACCGACGACTGATCATTTCTGTGCAGGATATCCTGCAACGCCTTCACCAGTGCTGCACATTGTGCATCAGTTCCGACCGTGATCCTGAGCCAGGATGATGTTCGCGGGCCTTTAAGATGGCGCACGATAATCGCCCTTTCTCTCAACGTGGCCGCCAGCATGGCAGCCTCACGATCGTGATGCCGAGCGTAAACAAAGTTGGCGCTGGAAGGCAAGACCTCAAAACCAAGCTCCGCGAGAGAGCCGGTCAGAACCGTCCGGGTCGTCATCACCTTGTTGACGCATTCGGCAAGCCATTCTTCATCTTCATAGGCCGCCAGAGCGCCGGCCTGCGCCAGACGATCAAGCGGGTAGGAATTGAAGCTGTCCTTCACGCGGACCAGCCCTTCGATCAGGGCAGGATCGCCGACAGCAAAACCGACACGCAGGCCAGCCAGCCCCCGTGATTTGGAGAATGTCTGGACCACCAGAAGATTCGGATAACGACTGACAAGTGAAACAGCGGATTCAGCGCCGAAATCCACATAGGCTTCATCAATCAGCACCACCCGGTCCGGATGCGCAGCCAGCAGTTTTTCGATGTCCCCAAGCCCCAACGCAATCCCCGTTGGCGCATTGGGGTTGGCCAGCACGACGCCACTATTCGGCCGGTTGAAGTCCCCGATCCGCACACGCAGCCCGTCATCGAGCGGAATGGTCTCGAACGGAAGTCCATAAAGACCGCAATAGACCGGATAAAAACTGTAGGTCACATCGGCGAACAACACAGGCTCGCCGTGATTGAAGAACGCCTGGAATGCGTGCGCCAGAACCTCGTCAGAACCATTGCCCACGAACACATGATCCGCCGTCAGACCGGATCGTTTCCCAATGGCTTCGCGCAAAGCGACGGAAGCAGGGTCGGGATAGAGCCGGAGCGTCTCACTGTTTGCCGCCTGCATGGCTGCGATCGCCTTGGGCGAGGGACCATAGGGGCTCTCATTGGTGTTCAGTTTGATGAGATTCGTCAGGCGTGGCTGCTCACCGGGAACATAAGGCGTGAGACGGTGAACCAGCGGACTCCAGAAACGGCTCATGAAGAGATTCCAAAAAGAGTGAGCATATCGGGGTGCCCTTGCGACACAGCCATTTCACGGGCGCTCTGGCCCTCGCCATCCTTCCGGTCAGGATCAGCCCCGGCCTCAAGCAGATAGCGCGCCATATCCGTGCGTCCAAACATGACGGCGAACATCAGCGGCGTGCGGCCCACGCTGTTGACGGCATCCACAGCCGCACCATGTGCAATCAGGATCTCGGCAATTGCACGATCTCCCTTGAACGCCACGCCCGCCAGCGCCGTCGCCCCCTTGGCGTCCGTCCTGTCAACGGATGCACCGGATTCGAGTAACTGCTTCACCGTCTCCCCGCGCCCGTTATAAGCGGCCAGAATCAGCGGGGTGTAACCCTTGTCGTTCGTGACATCCGGGCTAAGGCCCGCCGCGATAAATTCACACACGAGATCTGTCTGGCCGTCGCGTGCAGCTTCAAGGAACAGGGTTTCGATTTCCGCCTGATCGAATGTCTCGCCATCATGTTCCGGCATCTGACTCTCCCTTCCCGGTTCCATCGCAGCGCCCCACACGAAAGGCGCTGCGTATCTTCTACGTTATTCAGCCGTCTCTGCGAAGGACGCTACCGGCTCAACAGGCTCGTTTCACCAAATCCAAGCGGCACAAAAGCGTCTGGAGCCAGTCCGGCCCACTCAGCCGTCTCCCTGAGGCAACGCTCCGGCTCCCCCATTGGCTCCTGCGACAATGGAAAAGTTCCGAAATGCATGGCGATTCCATGACGCGCCTGCAACTGCCGGAATGCCTCCACCGCTTCCACAGGGTCCGTATGGACCTTGCGAAGCATCGGTCGCGGCGCGTACGCTCCAATCGGCAGCAAAGCTATATCAGGCGCACCAAGCCGGGTGCGAATCTCCTTCCAGTGAGGTCCATGCGCCGTGTCGCCCGCGAAGAAGACCGAAGGCGTTTCAGGTGATTTCGGAAAGCGCAGGAAGAACCCGCCCCACAGACGTTTCCCGGCGTCAGTCAGTCCGCGCTGTGTGAAATGACGGGCTGGCGTGCAGACAACCTCAAGGCCACCAATGCTGACATTCTGCCACCAGTCCAGTTCTGAAACCCGCGACAGACCGGCCTTGCGAATCAGGTCACCCGTCTGCGCTGTTGTCACCACCACGGGGTTATCGCGGTGTGCCAGAGCTCTCAGCGAAGGCAGGTCGAGGTGATCGTAATGACAGTGCGAAACCAGAACCATGTCGATGGGCGGCAGATCGCTCAACTGGTAGGCCGGAGGACGAAACCGCTTTGGCCCCAGAAACGGAAGCGGCGAGCAGCGTTCCGAAAAAATCGGATCTGTCAGCACCGACAGCACTCCACCCTCCGGTAACGGCACTCTGAGCAGAAAAGTGCTGTGACCGATAAAGGTGACAGCAACCGTCCCCTGTGCCGGTACGTCGTGCGGGTTTCCCGGCACATCCGGCTCCATATCCCGTGGCGGCTTTTCAAGCAGACTGGAGACAATCCAGCGCAGGAAGACCAGAGGCCTCACCCCCCTTCGCTTTTTTTTCGTCTGGGTTGCGGCCAACCGGTCTGGCCAGGCAGGGGGCCTGGGAGCCTCCCGCCAGTCCTTCGGAAGAGGCGGATTGACGAAAATCTCTCCGTTGCAGTGGTCGGAAAGCGGAAGGGAAGGCTGTTTCATGAAGGGAAAATAGCACCAGACAGGGAAGATGCCATCAGAACTTCCAGCCCTGTGTTACCGTGTTTTCATCATACAGTCTGGCGCTCACATTTAGAGTGTTTCGCTGACGCCCAAGTGATCGCCCGCGCGAAGTGAGATTACAGCACAACCGCTTTTACCCTATGCAGCGACATTCAGACTGACAGGCAAACCACTCGTATCAAATGGCCGTCAGCCTGTTTGTGTTTGCAGCGTGTGTTCCGAGCTACCGCCCTCGCCACCAGTTTTATCTATCGGAGAAGAAAAGAGCTTCGCAATCAGTTCTTCTTCACTATTTCCCTCAGTCATACCGGAGAAAACCAGCGTGCTCTGAGCCGAGGTCTTGCCTGAAGCCGTATACAGGATAAGCGTGGAAGAAGACGAAGTCAGATCGGTTTCAAGATCGCCATCAACCATTATCGCCCCTTTCACTCTGGAAGCAGGCACTCCATTGATCATCTCGTTCGCGTCGGTAGGAACATACCGATCACCTTCTGGTATCAGAACAATCGGTCTGTCCGATTTGTAAACTGCCGTGAACAACGTTGATGACACATCCAGAATGATTGCAGCGCCATTTGCATTAGAGGATGTGACCGACATGTTCGACGTCGAAGAGATCGTGGCTGTCGGTTTGATCAGGCCAAGGTCGGCTGAAAGTCTGGTCGCGATCAAGTCGCCTGATAGATCAATATACATTGTCTGGTTCCCGTGAGTGCTCTGCACCCTGACCGAATTACGGGCGTTTTTCTGTGCACGAATTATTTTTTATATGGAAAGTATATAATGATTCAATATCCACATCGCTCACTTAACAACATTCAGAATAAATGATTTTCGTTTATATTTCCAAATCGCTTGAGTGAAGAAAAGCCTTATAACCCATCAATTACAGATCTTACTATCACCAGCCTGTCCATGCCGATTGTCATATCTACAGTCATCTATCGCTGGCATTCGTTCCGGTTTGAGACCTTAATCCATCAAAACACACGCTTCCCGTCGCAGACAGAAGCGTCGAACCGGGAGGCTGGCGTCGTGTTCCCGTTCGTCCACCATCTTTACAGAACAATGACAGAAAAAGATGTGCGGAGCATGTCTATACGAAAACGCAATGATCACGTAACACAGACGCGAATACACCCCGACAGGGGCAAAGCGGGAGCCAAGCATGCCGGAACTGAAAAACGAGTTCGATTGTGCCAAAAGCCTCAGAGACGGGCGTTACTGGATGCCATTCACCGCCAATCGGCGGGTGAAGGAGCAGGGCATGGCCCGCGTTCTGGAGAGCGCCAGCGGACCGTATTACACGACCGCCGACGGCGTGAAGCTGTTCGATACGCTGTCCGGTCTGTGGTGCTCGCCTCTTGGACATGCCAATCCGCGTATCTCGGAAGCCCTGAAAAAGCAGGCTGATACACTCGACTATGCCCCCGGTTTCCAACTCGCCAACCCTGTCACGGTCCGTCTCGCCGAGCGTATTGCCAACATGGCGCCTGCCGGGCTTGAGCATGTCTTTTTCGCCAACTCCGGGTCCGAAGCCGCCGACACGGCCCTGAAAGCCGCCATCGGCTACCACCGTCTGCGTGGCGAAGGTGGCCGGTTCCGCCTGATCGGTCGTGAGCGTGGCTATCACGGCGTCGGGCTGGGCGGCATGTCAGTCGGCGGCATTGTCCCCAACCGCAAGATGTTCGCCACGATCATGGTGCCGGGCGTCGATCACATCCGTCATCCATATGATCATGCGAAGGCCGCCTTCTCCAGGGGCCAGCCCGAGTGGGGCGCGGAAATGGCCGAGGATCTGGAGCGCGTCATCGCCCTGCATGACGCCTCCACCATCGCGGCGGTCATGGTGGAGCCGATTCAGGGTTCCACGGGCGTGCTGGCGCCACCCGTCGGCTATCTCCAGCGCCTGCGCGAGATCTGCACGAAGCACGGCATTCTGCTGATTTTCGATGAGGTCATCACCGGTTTCGGACGCATGGGCGAGAACTTCGCTGCGCAGCGTTTCGGCGTCACGCCTGACATGATCACCTTCGCCAAGGCCGTGACCAACGGCATCGTCCCGATGGGCGGCGTGATCGTGAGCGATGAAATCTACAACACCTTCATGACCGGCCCCGAAAACGCCATCGAGTTCGCACACGGCTACACCTATTCCGGCCATCCGCTTGCCGCCGCCGTGGCGCACACTGTTCTCGACATCATGGAAGAGGAAAGCCTGATCGCCCGCGCCCGCTCGCTTGAGCCGGTGCTGGAGGAGGCCGTCCACAGCCTGCGCGATCTGCCGATCGTTCATGACATCCGCAATATCGGTCTCACGGCTGGTGTCGATCTGAAGCCGCGCGAAGGCGCACCCGGCGCACGGTGTCTTGAACTGTTCGAAAAAGGGCTGAAGAACGGGCTTCTTCTGCGCTGCTCAGGCGAGACGATCTCTTTCGGCCCTCCCTTCATTTCGACACCCGAGCAATTGCGTGACATGGTGGCGACTGTTCGCAAGCTGATCACCGAGCTGGACTGATCCAGGCTCGCTTCTGACAAGACAAAGGATATTTTCATGCCTCTTCTGCATTTTCACGTCTACGAAGGCCGCAGCGAAGCTGAAATCAAGAAGCTGCTCGACACGGCGCACGAAGCCATGCTGGAGGCGTTTCAGGTGCCGCGTGGTGACCGTTATCAGATCGTCACCGAGCACAAACCTTCACACATGATCCTTGAGGATACGGGCCTCGACATCCCCCGCACGAAAGACATGATTCTGTTGCAGGTTTTCAGCCGTCCCCGTGGTGATGGCGGTTTCGCCCTGTTCTATCGACTGCTCACGGATCGTCTGGAAGCGGAATGCGGGATCAAATCTTCTGACGTCATGATCTCCGTAGTGGAAAACAAGGACGCGCACTGGTCATTCGGTCTGGGCCGCGCCCAGTTCCTGACGGGCGAACTCCCCCTCCGCAAGTAGCGCATGCCGGGCGGACCTGACACTCCTCCGGCCTGCCCGCTCTGTTACGACACTCCATCGCGAAGGTCTTTCCAGACCCTCCACAATTCCAATGCGTCCGGCAAAGCCCTGTGCCTGCGGGATGTCCGCCTTTCTTCCAGGGCGCGAACCTGAGCCAGAAGCGTGGCGTCTTCCGCCGCAGACATCTCCCTGTGCGCCGACCGGAGCGCCTCCACCCACGCTTCCAGCACAGGATGAACAGCAGGCTCAGCCTTCCCGAGAACACCGCATAACGTCTTCAGCCAGCCGCGATCAAACGCGGGAGCGTCCGTAACAATCCGACAGCCTTCCGTGGCGGTCAGAAAGCGCTGCGCCACGGTCGCCGCGGCACTTCCCTCCTGCATGAGAGCGTCCCGACTCAGCCCATGCAGGGCTTCGGCTTCTTCCGACCAGTCTGTCCAGTCCGGTTCCGGACGGATCAGGAAGCTTTCACTCCGGCCAGTCTCCCACACCCAGGCGATTTCGATGGGATAGCTCCCGGCGCTGAGTGAGGAGGCTTCATTATCCAGAAAAATGAACATGTTAGCTCGAGAAACCCCTTCGTACGGCTGGATGTCTTGTCTCGATTTTCTTGCCAGACAAATCGGAATCGAAAGTGTTGCGCCGAAAAATTCATATCATTTTGTATCCATTAAATGTCGAAATATATAATATTCTATTTGTTTTCAATGGATTGAAGATTTCAACCCACAATATCAGATTCTTTTTTGTGTCAAAACATTGCTGATTGTTCCTCCATTTCATGATTACGATTTTTCATTTGCGTCATACTCCCAAAAAAAAACCTCTCATTCCGGAAAATCCGTTTTTTTGACAGGGTCCATGAAAAACGCCGGTTTCCGAGGGAACCACCTTACGGATTGCCTTCGCGTTCTTTGGCGTTTTGGCTCACATCCGGTATGTTTCGAAATAGCATCATTCTGCGGATGCCACTCAGACCAACGCGCCGGACATAGCCGGACACTGGATGTCAGGAGCTTTCAAGATGGGCTTCAATCATACACTCGGCGGAGAACGCCACAGGTTTGATGACCTGAAAGGACTGCTCGCAGCAGCATCCTCGCAGAGATCCGGCGATGAACTGGCAGGGCTTGCCGCCACATCAGATGGCCAGCGGATGGCCGCCCGCTACGCATTGGCCGAACTGCCGCTCACCACATTCCTGAACACTGACCTTGTGCCCTATGAAGAGGACGAGGTCACACGTCTCATTGTGGACACGCACGACAAGGCAGCTTTCGCACCGATTGCCCATCTGACGGTCGGCGACTTCCGCGACTGGCTCCTTTCACACGAGGCGGACACAGCTGCTCTAAGCGCCGTGGCTCCGGGCATCACGCCTGAAATGGCCGCCGCAGTCAGCAAGATCATGCGCAATCAGGATCTGATGAGCGTCGCGCGCAAGATCAGGGTCATTACCCGGTTCCGCAACACCATCGGGCTTGAGGGATGCCTCGCCTCCCGTCTGCAACCCAATCACCCGACGGACGATCTCAAGGGTATCGCCGCCTCCACGCTGGACGGGCTGCTCTACGGCATGGGTGATGCGGTCATCGGCATCAATCCCGCGACCGACAGCGTCGCCAACGGGCTGGCGCTGCTCGACATGCTCGACCACGCGCGGCAGCATTACGACATTCCCACCCAGACCTGCGTTCTGACCCATGTGACCAACACCATCGAGATCATCAATCGCGGCGGAGCGGTCGATCTGGTGTTCCAGTCCATCGCCGGCACCCAGAAGGCCAATGAAGGGTTTGGCGTCAACCTCGCCATCCTCAAGGAAGCCCATGACGCCGCTCAGGGACTGAAACGCGGCACGGTTGGCGACAACCTCATGTATTTCGAGACCGGACAGGGTGCGGCCCTCTCGGCCGACGCGCATCACAGCATCGACCAGCAGACTGTCGAAGCGCGGGCCTACGCCGTTGCGAGGGCATACAGACCACTTCTGGTCAACACGGTCGTTGGCTTCATCGGGCCTGAATATCTCTATGACGGCAAACAGATCATCCGCGCCGGTCTTGAAGATCATTTCTGCGCCAAGCTGATGGGTGTGCCTATGGGCTGTGACGCCTGTTACACCAACCACGCCGAGGCCGATCAGGATGACATGGACAACCTGATGGTGCTGCTGGGAACAGCAGGTATTTCCTTTCTGATCGGTGTGCCCGGCGCGGATGACATCATGCTCAACTATCAGAGCCTGTCTTTCCACGACATTCTGACATTGCGGAGCTTGCTGAACCTCAAACCCGCTCCGGAATTTGCGGTGTGGCTTGAAAAAATGGGCCTGTATGACACCGACAGGGACAGAATGCTGCCAATGTCGCCCGGGCAGACACTTCTTGGCCAGATGGTGGCCTGACATGACAGATGACTCACGCCCTACCCCTCAGCAGACCACCATCGTCAGTCCGGACCCATGGCAAGGCCTGCGCTCCCTCACACGTGCGCGCATCGGACTGGGCCGCAGTGGAAATGCCCAGCGCAGCACGGATGTTCTCGCATTTCAGGCTGCCCATGCACAGGCCCGTGACGCAGTGCATGCTCCCCTCGACATCAAGACCATGCAGACGCAACTGAATGGTGAGCCCTGCCTGATCGTTCACAGTCGCGCACCGGATCGCCCGACTTATCTCCGGCGGCCCGACCTGGGTCGCAGGCTTGATGCGGAAAGTCTCGCCGGACTCGAAAAAGGCAGTTGGGACGCCGTGTTTGTTGTAGCGGATGGCCTGTCATCGGTCGCCGCGACAGAAGGGGCGGTCGCACTTTATCATGCGATGAAAGATCGTCTGAAAGACTGGTCGCTCGCTCCACTGGTCATCGTGAAAGAAGGTCGTGTGGCGATTGGCGATGAAATTGCCGCCGCAATGGGGGCGAGCATGGTCGTCATGATGATCGGTGAACGTCCCGGGCTCAGCGTTGCGAACAGCATGGGCATCTATCTGACTTATGCTCCCCGCGTTGGCTGCCCGGATTCCGCCCGCAACTGCCTTTCCAACATTCACCCGCATGGGCTGAAAACAGTGGTCGCAGCTGATAAGCTCGCCTGGCTCATGCGTGAAGCCAGACAAAGAAAACTGACAGGGGTTGATCTGAAAGATGATGCTCCCGAGAGCATGCTTATCGAACAGACACCACCCGCCCTTGATAAGGATACACACGTATGACCACGGGCGAGACAAAGCTCAACAAGACACTGAGCGCTTTCCATCTATGGGGAATTGGTGTCGGCCTTGTGATTTCAGGTGAATATTTCGGCTGGAGTTATGGTTGGGGCACAGCCGGGACACTCGGCTTCATGGTCGCCACGATCTTTGTAGCCTTGATGTATACGTCCTTTATCTTCAGTTTTACCGAACTGACCACAGCCATTCCTCACGCGGGTGGTCCGTTCACTTACAGCTTTCGCGCCCTTGGTCCGCTGGGAGGACTGATAGCCGGCCTTGCGACTCTGGTTGAATTCATATTCGCGCCTCCTGCAATTGCGCTTGCGATTGGTGCTTATCTGAACGTGCAATTTCCCGCCTTGTCACCAAAAGTCGCAGCAGTGGGCGCCTACATCGTCTTTATGGCGCTCAATATTGTCGGCGTTCATATTGCAGCGTCTTTCGAACTGTTCGTTACAATTGCCGCCATTATCGAGCTTCTTGTATTCATGGGTGTCGTGGCGCCCGCCTTTTCATGGAGCAATTTCGTACATGACGGGTGGGGAATCGCATCGCATTTTGGCGCTGAGGCCATGGGAGGCATTTTTGCCGCCATTCCTTTCGCCATCTGGTTCTTTCTCGCCATTGAAGGCGTGGCGATGGCTGCGGAAGAAGCAAAAGATCCCAAACGTTCGATTCCCGTGGCCTATATTGCCAGTGTTCTCACGCTGGTTTCTCTTGCTTTCGGGGTCATGATTTTTGCCGGTGGTGTTGGTGACTGGAAAGTTCTGGCGAATCTGAACGATCCTCTTCCCGAAGCCATGAAACGCGTTGTGGGAACAAACAGCGGCTGGCTGCACATGCTGGTGTGGCTTGGACTTTTCGGTCTTGTAGCGTCCCTGCATGGAATCATCATGGGATACGCCCGTCAGATCTTCGCCCTTGCTCGCGCCGGATTCCTCCCAGCCGTTCTCGGGAAACTTCATCCACGTTTCCAGACACCCTACGTCGCCACCATTGCTGGGGGAATCGTGGGAATCGCAGCTATTTTCTCTGATGATATTGTTTCGATCGCCGGACAGTCCCTGACGGCCACACTCGTCACGATGTCGGTTTTCGGCGCTCTGACCATGTATATTCTCAGCATGATCAGCCTATTTGTACTGCGCCGCAAAGAACCCGAAATGCAGCGTTCCTACCGTGCGCCGCTCTATCCTGTGCTGCCAGCACTCGCTTTGAGTTGCGCAATTGTCGCACTAACCGCGGTTATTTTTTACAACACAACAATCTTCTTGATTTATATTGCTTTCGTAATGATTCTGTCAGTGTTCTTTATGATGAGATCAACGAAGAAGCGTCTGCAGGCTTCCTGAGCCAGTCAGAGTCGATCACGAGAGAGGGAAGTTATATGATCGAAAAATACCGCAGAAAAGGCCTGCTTCTTTCATCTACATTGGTGACAGCAAGCCTGATCCTGCCGTATGCGGCACACGCGCAGACTGCGCCGGCACCCGCTCCCACAGCGGCTCCTGTCGTCAATCTCACCGCGCCGAATGCTGCCGGAGCGCCTGATACCGTCTCTGACAACAACAAGCTTGTCGACGACGATGTTGCAGAAACTGAAGAAAGCCTGAAAGTCGTACAGGGCAACATCTTCCATCCGAAAGCAGGAAAGGCTCTATCCTACTGGGACGGTCTGGTGGGACATCTCACCGTGGAAGCCGGTATCGCAGGCAACCCATGGACAAGATCAGGCCGCAACTTCGGGCAGTTCTATGTTGACCGAGCCAACACCGTCACCCTCAACCAGATCATGGGTTCCCTCTCCCATCCCGTGACGAACATCGGCGGTGGTTACGGCTTCGGCTTCAATTTTGAAATGATGTATGGTTCCGATGCCCGTTTCGATCCGACCATTGGCATGGGCAGCGGCGCCATTACAGGTCTCTACCAGTGGGTACCGACACAGGCGCATCTCGATTTCCATGTACCCTGGCTCCTGACACGCGGAATCGATATCCAGGCAGGCCAGCTTTATGGTCTTCTGGGCGCCGAGGGCACTCCCGCGCTAGCGCGACCATTCTACACATTCAACTATGCGTCCGACTACATCGTACCGTTCGAAGTGCTCGGGGTTTATACGACACTGCATCTCAACAAATATGTCGATTGGGTACTCGGAATTGACGCCGGTAACTCGACGTCCTTTGGCCGAGCAGGTAACAACAGCCGACCCAAAGGCACGTTCGGCTTCGCGTTCAACAACCTTCTTGACGGCAAGCTGAGCTTCCATCTCCTTGGCCATTTCGGTCCTCAGGGCAATAATGGGCCAAGCCTTTCCGCAAATGGCTGGTCCAGCATCGGTGTCGGCAAAATCGCCAACCGGAAAATGCAGTATAATGGCGACTTCCTCATCAGCTACAAGCTGAATGACAAAATGACTGTTACTGTCGACGCCACCTATCTGCACGATGACCTTTCCCGTGACGACGCCTATGGTGTCACGACCTATTACGCCTATAACATCAACCCTAACCTGACCTTCAACGCGCGCGGTGAAATCTTCCGCGACAATACAGGCGGCATCATCGCGGAATATTCAAGCTTCACCTCGTTTACCAAGTCGGCCGCCAATGAGCCCTATCCTTACTATGTCGGTCCACCGACGACCTATGGCGCACTCACCGTTGGCGTGACCTATCGTCCGGACTTCATCAACAGGCATGTCCATTTTGGACAATTCACCATCCGTCCGGAAATCCGCCTCGATAAGTCCCTGAACGGAACACGTCCGTTCAACCAGGAGGGAACACCAGCCAATCCTGTTGTCAACAACGGCACGAACAACATGCTGTGGTTCAACGCGGACGCGATCTGGGCCTTCTGATACGGACCGTCCACAGCCAGACCTGCGTTCAGGGGAGTGCAACATTGCACTCCCTTGTTCCCCGGGAAACATCTTTCACTTTCCTCACTGCGGGAAAAGTTCTGTTCTCTCGCCATACCCTCTGGAATATGATCTTATAAGGTCCGCCAACCACTCTGGATGGACCTGATGGTCATAGCTCCTTTCGCAGTCAACGCGCATCCTTCACGCGGCAGGCTGTACGACGAACCGGTCTCTCCCACACGATCACCATGGCAGAGAGATCGCGACAGGGTCATCCATTCGTCCGGTTTCCGGCGGCTCCAGTACAAAACGCAGGTCTTCATCAATCACGAAGGCGATTTCTTCCGCACGCGCCTGACCCACTCCCTTGAAGTCGCCCAGATCGCCCGCTCCATGGCGCGGCATTTCGGCGCGGATGAAGACATTACGGAAGCCATCGCCCTCGCTCACGATCTTGGCCACACGCCCTTTGGACATGCGGGAGAGGACGCCCTTTCCCTCGCTATGGAACCGTGGGGCGGGTTCGATCACAATACGCAGGCTCTCAGGCAGGTGACTGTTCTGGAACAGCGCTATCTCCAGTTCGACGGTCTCAACCTGACATGGGAAACTCTGGAAGGACTGGTCAAACATAACGGTCCGGTCAGCCAGCTATCCGGCTGGCTGCGTGATTACACTGCTGCTCAGGACCTTGAACTCCACACCTTCGCATCCCTCGAAGCGCAGTTGGCGGCTCTGGCGGACGACATTGCCTATCACGGACACGATCTGGACGATGGGATAAAATCCGGCCTGCTCACGCTGGATGATCTTGTCGATGTGCCAGTGGTCAGCGACGCCCTTAAGGAAGCACGCCGGATTTCCACATCCCTGCCGCCACGCCCGGTCACGGCTTTCGGAGCGGGCAGCCGCACGGGAGACGCACCCACGACCGCCAGCGCGGCCATCGGCACACAGGATCAGCGTCTCCGTCATGAGATGGTCAGGCGCATTGTCCACGCACTGGTCTCGGATGTCCTCAAGCAGACCGAGAAAAATCTCGTGACTCTTGCGCCAGAGTCCGCGAATGACATTCGCCATGCCGCCCGACCGGTTGTGAGTTTCAGTCCCGCCATGGCCGAAGCCAACGCACAGATCCGCTCTTTCCTGTTCGCCAATCTCTACAGACACTGGAAAGTCAAACGGATGACCCACAAGGCGAAACATGTTGTCGCGGCGCTTTTCGACACTCTGGGATCATCACCCGGACTACTGCCGGACGGATGGCGTGAACAGGCCGACGTCGCATCTGACGAAGCCGGTCGCCGACGGGTCGTCGCCGACTATCTGGCCTCCATGACAGACCGTTTCGCCATGGAAGAGCATCGGCGTCTGACCGACCTGTCCGTGCCGGGATAAGACTATCGGGATCGAGAAAGCGTAGTGTACGTCCATACGTATCACACGCCGCTCGATTGAAAACACAGTTGAAGTTTTAAGGCAGGTTGGCCAGCAACAGCAAAGCCTGGAGCCTTTCCACTGCACTCAGGTTCAGTGGAAAGGCTCCAGAATACTGTTTTTACGAGTATCTTTACCCGCCAAAATGATCCCATTTGAACGGGATCTGCTCTAATTCATTGTTTATCGAGCATATTCACCAGTTCGAATGTGTCCATTCAAACTGGATATGCTCTAGCGCTCGTTTTCGAACACATCCTGTAGAATGCCGTTCAGCCGAACAGCATAGGCTTTCGCGCTATTTTCCTGTTCCAGCAGACTCAGTGCACCAGCACGTACCGCGTTCCACAGCTCTTCGTCCGTGTATAATTCCACCACACGCTCTGCAAAGCGCTCGGCATTATTGTCTCCGCCGGATACAATCTCCAGACCATCCCGCCAGCCAAGCTGACGACAGAGCAGACCGGACGCTACCACAGGCAGCCCGTAGGACGCGGCTTCATGAATCTTGAACGGAATGCCGCCGGCATAACGTGTCGGCGCAATGAAGAGACGATGTGTCGCATAGAGTTCTGACGGATCCTTTACCGGACCGAGCAATTCGACGCGCGGGTCGCGCCCCAGCGCACTGAGGCTGACGCCCGCCCCCCGGAAGCCGGCTACGGTGAATCTGACATCCTCCGGCAAACGGTCGCGCAGAAGAGGCAGAACCTTCTCCACAAACCAGATCAGGCTGTCGTGATTAGGCGACCCCGTTTCATGAATCGCTCCAAGAAAGAGCATGCCGCGACGATCAGCCCATGAGGCAGACGTCGGCCTGACAGGGCACATATGCCCGAGTTCCACGACATTTTCATAGCCCGCGTCACTCAGGGTTCGGACATCCAGTGGATTGACGGCGATAATCTTCCGGCAGAACCAGGCCGCCTCAAATTCGAGACTCAGCGCTTCCTCCAGAGTTCGGGTCACGGGCTCCCCAAACAGCTCTGCCTTCAGCAGGTCACGAGGAGAGGTAACCGCCTCCGTGTCGAGAACAACCGCATTCAGAGGCAATGCCGGAGCCTGCGCCATCAGGATCGGCAGCAGCCTGCCCATGTTATGCGTCCGGCCGATCCACACACAGTCCCAGGACCCGCTTCGCTCCTGCAGGAACGCATCAAGCGTCTCAAAACCCCGTTCATGCAGAACCTCCACCTCCGGAGGAAAATCCGCATAGATCCGTGACAAG
Source organism: Acetobacter aceti (assembly GCF_002005445.1). Classification (NCBI taxonomy): domain Bacteria; kingdom Pseudomonadati; phylum Pseudomonadota; class Alphaproteobacteria; order Acetobacterales; family Acetobacteraceae; genus Acetobacter; species Acetobacter aceti. The sequence continues at coordinate 350,877 of NZ_CP014692.1, read as the reverse complement.
GGATCAACCGATGCATAGATCGGAAACACCGTGACCTGATGACCAAGCGCAGCCATGGTGCGCACAATGTCATTGGACCGCACAAATCCGGACCCGAGGCTGCGTACGGGAATCCGGTCCTCGATAAAGAGAATACGTTTGGCTGCCGGGCCAGCCGCGCAGCGGGCACGCGCCGCGAGCCGGGGTGACGGCGGGAAAGCCTGTGCAAAAGCTGCCGCATGGCTCTGTAGCAGACGGTGGCGATCCGCGTCGTCAAAAGCGGACGCGCCCTTGTCGCTGACATCCTGCGATGTCAGAAATGCGGGCTCGTAGAGAACATGCTGCCCAACCTCGGTCGCGCGCAGACAAAGATCCGCCAGTTGCGCGGCCTCGGACTCCAGCCTGTCGTCGAATCCTCCCAGCCGCTCCAGCAGGACGCGATCAATCAGGAGAGCAGGCACCGTCGCACATGCGACCGGTCGCCGGAAACAGGCCGCAGGCTCCTCCATCGGAGCGTTCTCAAGATAGCGGGTCAGCGATCCATCCCGCCCGATCAGAACACCTGCCTCAAGAATACGGCCGTCAGCCCGCAAGGCGCGGCCCGTCACAAGGCCGATACGCTGCTGCGTCGGGTCCGCCTGCTCGCCTAGAGCTTCCAGGGCGGCCCGCAGACTGCCATAAGCCAGCCTTACACCCTGCCCCAGCCACAGAACCGCCGCTCCATGCGCATGGGACAATGCAGCCTTCAGTGCCTCAGCCCATGTCACCGACCGGTCCATCCGGAGGATCCGTATGCCACGGGCGAAATGTTGCAGGCGTGTTGTGTCGTCGCGCGATCCGGCATCCACCACGATGACATCAAGCGATCCGGCATATGTCATCCGTAGAGCCGACAGCGCGGACAGCGTCAAAGACAGACGGTTGCGCACAAGAAGGATGACGCTGAGCCGCGGTTCATCCTGCGATGCAAAATCCAGCGGACGGGCGGCAAGCAGAGGAAGAAGGTTCTCCGCCTTCCGCACCGCGAGCCCTTCGAACACTTTCAGCTCGGGACGGGCAAGAGCTTCATCGAGCGGCTTCTGATGCCGATGGGACAACCAGTGTTCGAACACGTCCCGCACCAGGCCACGCTCAATGTCCGCCCGGACCGTTCCGGAAAAGAAGTAGGCGTTGAGATCGACATCCGGGTGGGGGCGACGCCGTTCAAACGCGCCGTAGCGCAGGAAATGATCGTAGCCTGAGCGCAGTTGTCCGGTCGTTATGGCATCCATGATGTCTGGATACAGTTCCAGATAATACGCTTCGCTGAACCACTCCAGCGCACAGAAAGCATCGGGCGTGTCATTGGTCAGGAAGTGGTGCAATGAGCTCCGCGCACGCCCTGTCTTCACTGCTTCAGCGACTTCCGGGTAGGTTTTCAGATACCATTCAGGATCGAAATACCAGCTGACCCTGAGCATGTTCTGATCAGCCTCGTCAGCCAGAAAAGACACGAATGGTCCAGCTTGCGGGATGGTGATCGCGCCACCTTCGCCTGCGGGCGGCGGAGAAGAGCCGTCGCCTTTGACGCGTGCGTGGGCGTAGTAGAGATGCGGATCAAACAGCAGATGACCTGAGCGGAACTGACGGTCACCGTAACGCAGGTAATGATCGTACCCGTTGAATGCTCCAAGGTGGTCCAGCGTGGCGCGTGTCAGATCCGGATAACGCGCAAGATAAACAGTCTCTGAAAACAGCCAGTGAGGAGACCGGTTGATATGGCCGTCGGAACAGTAATGGTCAAACCCGGACGCAAAAGACCCGGCATGGACCGCTGCCGCCACATCAGGATTGGCCTGCAGATACCATTCTTCGTCAAAAAAACGGTTTGGAGACAGGCGCAGGCCCTTGCCGACCTCCGCATAGTGCGCAGCGAGTGCTTCCGTATCCATGTCAGCCAGATCGCCGAGCATGTCCCGGTAACGGTCACGATACCAGTCGGCGTCAAAACGCCCCCAGAGAGGAACAGTGTCAGAGGAAAGCGCGGAAACGAAAGACACCCATGTCCCTTTCAACATCTGAGGGGAATACTCCCCCGAACATGTCAGCGGTTATGCTGCCGGAAGCGGGGTTTTGAAGGCTCCGGCCCTTATCTTCCGGTGACCTTGACCGGCACCATAACGCGTTTGAGACGTTACTCGGCTACTGGTTGCGAACGACGGGACTGCCAGAGTGCGAAAAAATCAATCTGCTGGATGATGACCGGGATGAAACCTGCCTCACGTGTCAGGTCAGCCAAGTAGTTCCGCGCGGCTGGAAACAGCATTTTCGGAGCTTCCACCAGCAGCATGGGCTCGAACGACTCTGCTGTCACATTGCGCAGGGTGAACAGCCCTGAATAGGTGATCTGGGTCTCGAACAGCAACGCCGCTTCGCTTCCATCCACAGGCGCGTCCGCACGCCCCACACAGTTCATCACCACATCGACCTCGAACTCGGGCTGATTTTCAGCAATCTGCCGCGCCATGACATCAAGCGTCATGGTTGTATTGGGACGAACGGGCGGCCGGGTATGAAGCAGGGCTGAGTCGAGCGCCTTGAACGACACACTACGAATATACTGCGCCCCCATCAGAAGCGTCGGCGGTGCAGAAGCCTGCGACCCTGCTACGCTATCTGTAGCATTTCCAGCACTCGTTACTGTTTCCATCGTGTTCTGACCGGCCATACTTGGGGAGACTTTCCGTTTACTATAAATCCTGTGCGCAGGAGGACTTAGCAAACTCCCCGCATGACTGCGAGTGTAATCAGAAAGCTCTTTCGATTAAATGAAGCGGCCATGTAAAATTCCCAGCGCAGGCATCGGCATCCAGCCTTTCGGCAGTTCTCCCTTGTAAATCAGGGCAATATGGTAATCCGGCGCGGGATCGCGCGCATCCTCCAGGAATCGGGCGTAAGCCACAACCTGCTCTCTCCGCCACTGACAATCGGCCAGAGCCGCTTCACGCGAGGCATGGACACTGGCTATCCGCCGCCTGCGTCCAATCATCGCCACCACAGCCCAGACCCTGTCCCTGCCAGCCTGTCTGCTTTCTTTTTTCCCCGGAAGTTCAAACGGCAGAACAGTCACCATCAGACCGGGCCTCTTTCATGTCTGTCGTTTTCCCTGTCTGATATCCGGCGCCACGGGCAGACAGGAAGTGGCAGAAGGAGAACGAAAGACCGTTACGAAACCACGCTGCATAGGGAATGGCAAGGCAGCGGGGATTACCGGAATTCACAGAAATCCGCAGAGCCAGACTCTTCCCGCACCATCGCCTGACAGATGTCCCACCCGTTCCGCACCCTCCCGGACCGTCATGATTTCACTGCGTCGCCACTCCGAACAGCGTCTCGCGCAGGGCTGTCTCCTGATCTTTACATCGGCCCAGCACATACGCCCCGACAGACGCCACGGGTTGCAGGGACAGGGCCGACACCAGCCAGGCCGCCTTTACTTCCCCCATGTCTGCGAGCGGCACGGAGTGTTCGACGCAGAGTCCCGCTTCCAGCAGCCGGGCACGCGATGTCCCCGGCAGGGCCCCGTCTTCCAGCGGTGGCGTGACAACCCTGCCACTCAGCATCAGCAGGATGTTCGCGGCGCTCGCCTCTGCCAGATGACCCTGACCATCAAGCAACAGAGCGTCATCGTAACCCGCTGCGACCGCCTCCATCCGCGCCATGACCATCGGCAGGTAGTTGAGCGACTTGACTCGTGACAGGGGTGAGCGCCCGTCCCGCACATAACGACTGACACCCAGACGGACCGGTCCGGCGATGGCTCCGGTCGCCGCTGCGCAGGTCAGCATGATCATAGGCCGCACCTCGACGGGAGGAAGAAGTCCACGCGGTCCACTGCCCCGCGTGACCGTGAGACGCACACTCCCGTCCACAAGGCCGGACGCGGTCAGAAGATCATCCACGCCCTGCCTGATCAGGGCATGATCCGGCGGCGGCAGAAGCAGTGTCTCGCATCCGGCCTCCAGCCGGACCAGATGCCGCTCGAGCAAAGGCACATGCCCCTCGACCACCCGCATCGTCTCGAACAGCCCGTCTCCCAGCAGCAGCCCGCGATCAGTCGGACTGATTCGGGCTTCGCTGACCGGCAGCACAACGCCATTCAGCCAGAGCAGTCCGGTCATCCGCCAAAAACCTTGAGTAAGGCCGCACCTTTCAGGCGCATTTCGTCATATTCACGCGCCGGGTCGGATAGCCAGGTGATCCCGCCCCCGACGCCAATCTTCAGCCTGTCACCACACCGCTCCACGCTCCGGATCACCACCGAACTGTCCATCGCCCCATCCCTGCCAATCCGGAAGACGCTGCCACAATACGCCCCCCGCGCCGAGAGCTCGACCTGATCGATGATCTCCATGGCGCGCTTCTTTGGCGCGCCTGTCACTGACCCCGGCGGAAGTGTTGCGCGCAGAAGATCAAACGCGTCCAGACCGGACTTCAAACGCCCTCGCACACAGGAAACAAGATGCTGCACATGAGCGAAAGGCTCCACCTGACACAACTGCGGCACCGACACCGAACCGATCTCACACACACGCCCGATATCATTGCGCATCAGATCGGTGATCATGAGATTTTCGGCGTTTTCCTTGTCATCCTGACGCAGTTGTTCGGCCAGACGTCGGGTTTCCGACGGATCCTGTCCTCGCGGCGCGGTGCCCTTAATGGGACGTGTCTCGACAATACCCTCCGAAGAGAGCGACAGAAAACGCTCAACCGACGCACTCAGAAGAGAGAAGGGACGCTCTGGAACCGATCCGGCGCAACCGCGGAGAAAGGCACCGAAAGGCGCAGGCGAGCCCTGCCTCACCAGCCCATACACCGCCAGTTCATCAAAACCGGATGGAAGAGCCGCCTGCCAGCGGAGTGTCAGATTGGCCTGAAAAATATCACCTTCACCAATAAGGCGGACGACATCCTTTACGGCTGATATCCATGTCTCCCGGTCCATATCGGGCTGAAAATCCGCACGAACGGGAAGAAACAACGGTGATGCGTCTGCCTTTAACGACAAGGACGGAGCGCCATTCCCGACCTTGAAGCAGCGCCGTTCCAGCCGGTCGAAAGCAAACACTGTGTCATAAGAAGCCGCAAGGATGTCCGGCGTATCCGTCCGGTGGCGCAACCTCACACCTTCCAGCGCCATGCCCTCGGCATAGGAAGCCAGGCCCACCACACCACCCGGAAAAGGGACTGTTGCGCTCTCCGCCTGCTGCAGGCGTGTGTGCATATCCTTTAGGTGTGTCCAGGCATCCCCCGTTACAGGCTGACCGTTTCTGATCAGCCGGTTGTGACACGACACAAGGGTTTCCACCGGCTCCACACACAGAAAAGACCAGCGCGCCCGCTCATCGCCAGTATCGGTGACCGGCGCTCCTCCACTATCGAGAAACGCGATCCAAGGCGCAGTCTTCCAGGCCTGCAAAGCAGTCCACGGATCAATCCAGGGCAATTCGGTGATAGAGAGGGAGCGCATCCCTGCTTCTTACACAAAGATGCCTTCGGGTGGCAGGGGATGAAAAGTATTAAGTCTGGCGGGCCTGCTGGAGCCTTTTCTGTGCTTGATGGCGAAACCGTTGCATCAATGAATGATTACTGCCCACGGATTTTATCCGTCTGATATCAGCACCCATTGATATCCACGCCGCCACCCGCATACAAAATCATAATATCTTTCAGATGCAGGAAATGATATTGCCTTCTCAAAGGATCTTATCAGACTTCTTTTTCAATAAAAAACAGAAATCTGCCACTGGTAACTTCATTATAATTTACAGAAGACTTTACGAGCGGGCTTTTGAAGCATTCTTTCAGGTTTCTGGGTATTTCACAAAAACTGAAGATGGTCAGTTAGATATGCAATAAAATTATAAAACTTACTGAATTTAAAAATAAGAATATTGATTATGATATATAAGTGGTTCGCGCTTACATTCAAGATTTCATGATCGGGGCAGAAGCGCCTGATCAATAGCAGCACTCCGGTTTTTCTCGGACAGCGGAACTCCAGGAAACGGATCAATTCCAGTTACCCGCTTGAGAGAAACCTGGCTGACGGCATTGCATCGGTATGGCGCCGTATTTTTACAGACGATGACTGAAACGGTCTTTGATGATGGCAGATATATGGCTTTCCAGAGCGATGAGGGAATACGAACGTGGTCAGACCCAATCGTTCCCAAAGCTTCTCGGAAGGCCGGTCCGGTCACGACATAGGCTTCCCGAGACTTTTTCACAATTTTTCTGACATTGGCTTCGAGGTGGTTCCATGCGCCAGAATTCAGACGGGCGGCCTGAGGAACAATGTTGGACAACAGAAATGTTTCTGCTCGTGCGTCTTTCGTGGAAATATCGCCTGACGGTGTGAGATGACCGCGGGACCACCCTGAGCGTTGATAATCCACCAGTTCCGATCGGTCTTCCAGCGGAAGCCGGAGATCTTCCTGAAAAACAGCCCTGCCCTCAAGAGTCTGCGCCTGACTGATGGCTTCTGCCGTCAGATGTTCCGCGCTCCATGATGCTTCTTTTGCCTGCGGTGAATAACCCGTCGCGAAAGAGAGCGAACAGAGCAGGACCAGTTCCTGAGAGGAGGCTGGCCTGCCTTGTCCGGCGAAATGGCCGGAACACTCTGCATACGCGGAAACGGGAGCCAGAAAAATCAGCAGGACAAGGAAAGAAACAGGGAGATGATCCATGTGACAGCGTTTGCCGCATATCCGGCTGTCAGATCAACTCCCGCCACAATAAAACATTTGAATTTCTTTCAATTTTTCTCTGCCGGCTGTCAATTGCCGACAGAGAAAAAAAATAAAAATCAGAAAAAAGTATAAGACTGATTTTTCTTGTTTTCCAGAGAAGTCATTATGGAAGCCTGGACAATCGGCGCGACAAGAGCATGCCCAGGAGCCAGAGGATGCACATCATCACTGGCAGAAATATACCATCCCATATTTTTCTGAATCGTGTTCGACAGACTGGAACCAATATCGATCGTCGTTACTTTGGTGTCTGATGGATAGGCTGCCTTGTAAGCACTCACAGCATTATTGAAAACTGTCAGCCATGACGAGTCATATTTAGTGGAGTAATAGAATCCAAATGGAATAATCTGGAAAAGCCATGCATCCGGCGCAGCTGCACGATGAGCAATCATCGCCTGGGTCATGGCCGCCTGCGCGTCTGATTTACTGACACTGTTCAAGGCTTCGTTGGTCAGATAATTGACGGCAACGGCCACAGGTTCAGTTGTCACCGCTCCATACGAAGAAAGATGATTATTGCTGTCAAGCGCAGAAACACCAGCATCTATCTTGTTCCAGCGACTTTTGCTGTCATCATATGTACCACCGCTGCCGGAACTGGAACCGGAGACGTAATAATAGGCAGGCACATCTCCTGTGCTGTCGCCTGCAACAAGATAACCGGAATACCCACAGGCCGAGATACAGACCTCATATCCCTGCTCTCTCAAGCCCTGCAGAACCTGAAAAGCATAACCGTAAACGATACTATCCTTATTACTGTTTGCTTCAATACCTTCAGTAATGCTGTCACCAATGATCTTGATCCAGCCTTTTGTGCCTGCGGTGGAAACACCGGCGCTGGAGCCGCCATCAAGAGTCATGCCGGAAACAACGATATTGTTCCCTCCCTGATTCCATCTCGCTTTCTGCGGAGTGCTGCTCAGAATGACGAAAAGGACATTTCCAGCGGACGGTGTGATACCGGAAAGCGTGATATCCCCTGTCGCTGCAACCGTTGTACCCACGCCATTGAGGTACAGAGTGACGTAACCTCCTGTCCCGCTGGGACCAAGATGAAGGGTTGCGCTCGGGCTGGCGGAAGCGGTCCATGTAAAAACAAAGTATGCACCCACGTTCCATGTCCGACGCAACGAAGATCCAACGCGCCCGTTATCTCCGCACCAGTTACCGGGAGAAAAGAGAAAGGCCGGTGAGTCGACTGCGATTGACCCTCCTGAGGCCGGCGCCACAGGCGTCACGGTCTGCTCCGCCGCTTGCGTTGTGCCAACTGAATTGACCGCACCAACCGTGACATACACCGGAGTACCGTTTGTCAGACCGGTAATATTATAGGAACCGGGAGCTGAAAGCGTGGTAACGGGCGAACTGCCTTCGCCTCCCGCGCTGGTGCCGACAAAAATCGGATAACCGGTGATCGCAGCACCACCCGTGGAGGCTGGCGCCGAAACCGTGACAGTGACCTGTCCGGAGCTAGCCACGAGAGTAAAAGCGGGAGCCGAAGGCGCGGTAATCTGCGAACTGACACTTAATGATAATGCCGCAGGATTGGCGAGGCTACCGTTGTTAGTCGTTGACAACGAGCCTGAACCGGACGCGGATGGAGTAAAAGCGAACGTGACCGCACTGGAACTTCCTGCAGGAAGCGTAGTTGTTGCAGGAGAAAATGTACCAGAAAGTGTGCAGGCCGGTGTAACGATCACTGCAGATGCAGGGGCCGCATTCGGCGTGACCGTGTATGTTCCGGCAGTATTGACCGTCAGGGAAGCGGGCCCGGTCAGGGTGTAGGCCGTAGCAGAAGGCGCTGCGGCATCACCGCTATAAACTGCAATTTCCTTGATGCCGGCAGTATTGCTGTTTTTTGCAGAATAAGCGCAGACACCGAAAGATCCGGCAACATTCTGAAGTGCCGCGGCATTTACGATTGCATTATCAGTAATTGTTATGCTGCCAAGAGTTGCACCCGCAGTATTGGTCACCACAATCGCCATGGACGACGTCGTCGCCGTATCCTGCGTAAGCTGAATGTCAACCGTAATCAGATCACCATTCGCTGGCTGCGTCGTGAGAGGCTGATAAACAAACTGCTGGGCTGTATTGACAGCACCTGCCACAACCGCAAAACCATGAAGATAAAACTTGGAAGAAACCTGATCGATACCAAGAAGATAACCATTGAATGCAGAGGACGTCGTCGCCCTGTTGGCGCGCAGCATAAAATAGATTGTCTGATTGAAATCAATACGGATCTGTGCCGTGATCCGACCGGATTTCGCATCTTCTGACTGCGCCCGGTATAATGGTCCACCAGACCAGGGTGTGCTTTCCTGGACTGATGACAGGTAATCCTGAGTCGTCGTGTCAGACCAGAGAGTCTTGGTCGACCAGACCCCTCCAACAAGATCAATCCATCCATCCAGAAGAGTCTGTCCTGCTGCAACCGCGCTTACGGCGCCCGTAATCTGCGTGTCAGCAAGCTGTGTCCATGTGACCATATATAAATTTCCTTGAAATAAAGTGGGGGCAACCCATTCGGCGTAAAGGTCATGATACCAGTAGCTGTCCCAGCGCATTTTATACGCATCAAAAAAACAGCCCGAAAATGAGCGTAAATTTTCTGTATCAATCCATCGATCCTATTTTATTTTCTTGCCTGATGTGAAAGACAAGATACAGAAGACCATCGCATCATGTGGCGCTGAAACGTACCTCTGGCGACGAGGTTCTGCGTCATGGAAACTGCTTTACCGGAACGATGATATTCCCGTTTTTCAAAGAATAAATATTCACGACTTGTTAAAGACCACAATATCCGAGATCCCGGCGCGGAAGAATAAAATCCGCGACACTACAAATCCCTCACTCTGTTTCAGACAGAACGGACAACAGTCGATAACGTGTCTCTGAACAGATTTTCCAGCCCCAGACGCTGACACATCCGGGCCGCAACCACTGGCGTGTCATCAAGAGACTGGACGGGCCAGTTGTCCAACGCTCCCTCGAACATACGTATCCTGCCGCATTTTTCCAGAGTTTCGAGAAACAGACCGATTCTGCGGGATTTTCCCGGTAAACCCTGCACATAAACCGGCGCTGTGCCCGCGACTGCTTCCGAGACCATGGAAACACTGTCCGCCGTGACGACCAGCCAGTCCGCACAGGCAATCAGGCCACGATAGGGATTGTCATCGCCGCCACTCCACAAGGTGCCGTGCACACTCTCCACAGCATCACGCAATACAGCCGTCGCTTCGAGGGCCGTGCGCCGCGATGTCGTGATAAACAGGTTTGCACCAGTCTGCCTGGCGGCACTCACCAGTCGGTCCGCGAAAGACTCCGCTTCCTCCCGCCCGAACCGGAAACGCCCATTTGCTCCTCCCACCAAAACGGCGAGTAGAGGACGACCTGAAACGTGCAGTCTATCCCGCCATTGCGCACGGGCGTCAGCAAGTTTCAGCGCTGTCAGTCCATGCAACGCAGTACGGCTGAGCAGAACATTCGGTCCATCGATCTCATCGTGATAATTGGCGATCACCAGATCGAACCGGTCCGGACGAATACGGGGATTCTGGATCTGCACGACATGCCGTCCTCTGTGATGCAGGGCCGTCCCGACCGCTCCCCCCTTTCCCGCCACACTGAACACGAGATCATCGTGCAATGGAAACGGCTTTTCCGATAATGCCGTCAATGGGCGCGGCCAGAGGGAAGAAGGCAGGCAGCGATGCAGAAGCCCCGTGGCCTGAACCGCGCAGAACCGTGCGGGAAGCGCGACGTACTCCGCCAGACCGAATGCCTGCGACCGCATACCGGCAAGGTCTTCTGCCACCACGGCGATTCCGGTCGGAGCGTAGAGCATTATAAAAACGCCTCATTCGAATAAGAAACCTGAGGCATTGCTCCATGCGCACTGGAAGAAGTTCTGCCACGTCCTGTCGTTCTCTTAGGATGTTTTCCCCGTTTTCAAAACATGAGAGCAGAATGCAACCACTTCACCATACAAAGAGGATTGGCGTTCACCATAACCAGCGCGGACGAACCGTCCTGACCGGGTGCCCATGTGTTCCATGCGCCGCCGGGGAAAGGGGTCAGCCTGCCATTGTTGTCGACGCGCACGAACGACGGAGATTTTTCCATTCCGGAAAAACGGGACAGACCGATAAACATGGCGCCGGTTGGAAGGAGAGCCACGCGGCTTCACAGAAACGGAAAACAGACCGCAAAGGAGGGGCGGCAGTGACGAAGGTGGAACAGCCTGTGCGGAGTCAGCGCCTCCGGTCAAAACCACGGCGCTCATGATCAGACGGCGTCGTGACAGACCCTCTTTCATGATGCCCGCTTCCCTGTTGCTGCGAGCAGATTGCCGGAGCCGCTCCATCCATATGATTATAACCCGCAGCGAAGAATAAAAGTTCATAGTGCAGAGACATATTTGACTGTTGACAACTGCGGCTGAAGCGGTCCTCTAACAGTCCGGCGTCTGCCCCGGCAGCGGTCAGCGCCTGCAATAAGAATGCATGAAACAGAGGCTAGTCATGAGCGCCATTGTCGACATCATCGCCCGCGAAATTCTGGACAGTCGTGGCAATCCCACCGTTGAAGTCGAGGTCGAACTGGCCTCCGGCGTCACTGGCCGTGCAGCCGTTCCCTCCGGTGCGTCCACGGGCGCGCATGAGGCGGTCGAACTGCGTGACGGCGATAAGTCCCGTTATGGCGGCAAGGGCGTCCTGAAAGCCTGCGAGAACGTCGAAAACGAGATTTTCCCGACGCTTCAGGGGGCGGAATCCCAGGACCAGATCGACATCGACAACGCGATGATCGAGCTGGACGGCACGCCGAACAAGAGCCGTATGGGCGCGAACGCCATCCTCGGCGTGTCCCTCGCCGTGGCCAAGGCTTCGGCTGCCGAGCTGGAAATCCCGCTTTACCGTTATGTCGGTGGCCCGTTCGCCCATGTCCTGCCGGTGCCGATGATGAACATCATCAATGGCGGCGAGCACGCGGACAACCCGATCGACATTCAGGAATTCATGATCCAGCCGGTCGGCGCGCCAACAGTGGCCGACGCCATCCGCTGGGGCTCCGAGATCTTCCATCAACTGAAGAAGTCACTGTCCGCCGATGGTTTCGCCACCAACGTCGGTGACGAAGGCGGCTTCGCGCCCAACCTGAAATCCGCTGACGAGGCGCTGACCTACATCACCCGTGCCGTGGAAGCCGCTGGCTACCGTCCGGGCGAAGATGTGACGTTCGCACTCGATTGCGCCGCCACCGAATATTACAAGAACGGCCAGTATGTCCTTGCCGGCGAGGGCAAGACGCTGGATGCGGGCGGTATCGTCGCTTACCTCGAAGACCTGACGAAGCGTTTCCCCATCGTCTCCATTGAGGATGGCGTGGCGGAAGATGACTGGGAAGGCTGGACGCTGCTGACACAGACGCTCGGCAAGTCCGTGCAGCTGGTCGGGGACGATCTGTTCGTGACCAACCCTGTCCGTCTGGCGCGCGGCATTGAGGACGGCGTGGCGAACGCCCTGCTCGTGAAGGTGAACCAGATCGGCACGCTGACCGAAACGCTGGCCGCCATGGAAATGGCCCACCGCGCTGGCTACAGGTGTGTCATGAGCCATCGTTCCGGCGAGACGGAAGACACCACCATTGCTGATCTGGCAGTCGCCACGAACTGCGGTCAGATCAAGACCGGCTCGCTCTGCCGTTCGGACCGCACGGCGAAATACAACCAGCTCATGCGCATCGAACAGGAACTGGCGACGGCAGCAGCCTATGCAGGCCGCATGATCCTGAAGAGGTAAGATCACGCTCATCTGTCTCCGGTCTTTCCGTGACCGGAGACAGGCTGTGACGTGAAAGCCGCTATAAACTTCCCGAAATGTAATTTTTCAGCCATTTCGCCTTTTTTAAGCCATATCTTGCAATACGGTATGGGACAGGCTTGAAACCCTTGGTTCGATTCTTTCGGAGGTCCCGATTCGTATGCAGCTTGGCCGGATAGTCCGTCGCGCCGTCAACGCGGTCCTCCCTCCCTCCGTCTTTCTCGCTCTCACCGGATATTTCTGCTGGCAGGCCACACAGGGTGCGCACGGGCTGAAATCCTACCACGAGCAGCTTCACCTGCTTGATGAAGCCCACGAGTCCCAGGTCAACGCCGTCACCGAGCAGGCTGCCTGGCGTCGTCGTGTTTCGGGTCTGAGCGAAGGCGCGCTGAACGCGGATATTCTGGATGAGCGCGCCCGGGCAATGCTCAATCTGGCCAACCCCAACGACATTGTCGTGCCTTACGACAAGCATGCGCAGCTGTTCTAAAGCCGCATCAGGGAACGTCGCCTTTTTGAAAAAAGGCGACATCAAAAAACTTTTATTTCAATGAGTTATCAATAAAACAAATCGGGATCAAAGGGACCGCGTCCCTTTGTGGGATTCGGGGCAAAGCCCCGCAAAGCATCCCGACACCCCAAAGAAAAAGCGCCCTTCCCGAAAGAATGGCGCTTTTCTTATGGACTGCGTTTTAAGGCGCAGACCTTATTTGATTTTCGCTTCACGGAAGACGACGTGCTTGCGGGCAACGGGGTCGTACTTCTTCAGTTCGAGCTTGCCGGTCTGGGCGCGCGCGTTCTTCTTGGTGACGTAGAAATATCCGGTGTCTGCGGAGGAGACGAGCCGGATCTGGATGACGTTGGACTTTGCCATAAGATCCTCGGAATCGTGCCTGACCGCAGGTCCGGATTTGCACCCCTGATCGCGGCCGTGGTTCAAGTTCGGCGCAAATTGCGCATCCGAGGGCCTCAGGTCAAGCATTCATGCGCCCCAGACGGCCCGGAAGCCCCAAAAAGTTTGGAAAAAACCCATGATCGAGGTCTCAGAAGCCCTTCACCGCATCCTTGCCGCCCTCCCGCTCCTCGGCACGGAGACCGTTTCGCTGACCGAGGCCTGTGGCCGCATCAGCGCCGCACCGGTCACGGCACGCCTGTTCAATCCACCGGCGGATGTCTCCTCCATGGATGGATATGCCGTCAGGGCGGCCGACACGGTGGAAGGCGCCAGACTGCATGTGATCGGGGAAAGTCCTGCCGGTCACCCGAGCGACAGGACGGTCACACCCGGCGCCTGCCTGAGAATTTTCACGGGCAGTCTGGTCCCCACAGGCGCGGACGCCATCCTGATTCAGGAAAACACGACCCGCGATGGCGATCACATTGTGGTGACGGAACCTGTCGCCAGTGGACGTTTCATCCGCCCGAAAGGTCTGGACTTCTCCGAAGGCCAGACCGTCATCCCAGTCGGTAAAAAATTATCGGCACGCGACATCGGTATCGCGGCCGCGGCCAACTGTCCGTGGATCACGGTTCGCAGGCGGCCTCGGGTGGCGATTCTCAGCACCGGTGACGAGATTGTTCTGCCCGGTGATATCGTGCCGCCCGGCTCCATTGTCGGCTCAGCCGCTTTCATGCTCGCAGCGCTCCTTCGCAAGGCGGGAGCGGAGCCGATCATCCTGCCAGTCGCACGGGATACAGTCGATTCGCTGACAGGCAGCACCCGGCAACTGGAGACGGTCGATCTTCTGCTGACCATCGGTGGCGCCAGTGTGGGAGACTATGATCTCGTCAAGAAAGCCCTCGGCGAGACCGGACTGGTCACGGACTTCTGGAAGATCGCCATGCGTCCCGGCAAGCCGCTGATGTTCGGCCAGATGAACGGGACACCCGTCATCGGTCTGCCCGGCAATCCGGTCGCGGCCTTCGTGTGCAGCTTTGTGTTCGTGCTCCCCGCCCTCCGCGCCATGTCCGGCGAGATCACCAAAGACGACGGTATCGAATCTGCCCGTCTGGCCAGCGATCTCCCGGCCAATGACCAGCGTTTCGACTATCTCCGCGCCACATTGAGCCGGGATGAGGCCGGCGTTCTCTGGGCGAAACCCTTCTCCCGGCAGGATTCGTCCATGATGGCTCCATTGGCCGACTGCGACGCCCTGTTGCTGCGGGAACGCTTCGCGCCGGAAGCAAAACAGGGAGAAACCTGCCGGATCGTGCGTCTGCACGGACTGGTGGACTGAGCGAGAATTTAGGGGCTTTACTCCATACCCCACCAAAGGCGCGCCTTTGGAAACCACTTCTCGGGGTGCAGCGGCCTGCGGTCCCTGCCGGGCGCGGGCAAAGCCCGCATCCCTGTCCAGAAACGCTTAGGGCACGTTCTTTTCCAGCTCCTCCAGCCAGACCCGGGCATTCCCGTCAGAAGGCGCACGCCAGTCACCACGAGGAGAGAGCGAGCCTCCCGCCACCACCTTGGGACCATTCGGCATGGCAGAGCGCTTGAACTGGCTGGTCGTGAAGAAGCGTTGGAGAAACACGGCCAGCCAGTGTTTGATGGTCGGCAGATCGTAGGACTTGCGCTCCTCCTCGGGAAAGCCCGGTGGCCACGCGCCCATATCGATCTCGTTCCAGGCATGCCATGCAAGAAAAGCGATCTTCGAAGGGCGAAAACCGTAACGGAGGACGTGAAACAGCGAGAAGTCATGCAACGCGTAGGGACCGATCGTGGCCTCCGTGCTCTGCACCGCACCGTCCGCATCAGCAGGGATCAGCTCCGGTGAGATTTCCGTCGCAAGGATGGCTCTCAGGATCTCCACCGTCTCCGGGCTGAACTGGCCGGATGACATGAACCAGCGGATCAGGTGCTGGATCAGCGTCTTGGGCAGGCCCGCATTGACGTTGTAATGCGCCATCTGGTCCCCCACACCATAGGTGCACCAGCCCAGCGCCAGTTCGGAGAGGTCGCCCGTGCCGAGCACGAGACCGCCACGCTGGTTGGCCAGACGGAACAGGAAATCCGTCCGCAGACCTGCCTGCACATTCTCGAAGGTGATGTCGTAGACCGGCTCACCACGCCCGTAAGGATGGCCGATCTGCTTCAGCATCAGTTCCGAGGCGGGGCGGATGTCGATTTCATCCGCCGTCACCCCCAGCGCCTGCATCAGCGCATGGGCATTGCTCTTCGTTGCATCGCTGGTGCCGAAGCCCGGCATGGTGAAAGCGAGCACCATATCCCTTTTCAGACCGAGCTCATCCGCCGCGCGAACGGCGATCAGCAGAGCCTGCGTCGAATCAAGCCCTCCCGAGACGCCGATCACCATCTTCCCCGCTCCCGTTGCGGCGAGACGCTGGCGCAGCGCAGACACCTGAATGGTGCAGGCTTCGTAACAGTCCTGCGCCAGCCGCGCCGGGTCCGCCGGAACGAACGGAAAGCGGGGCACATCGCGCATCAGACCGAGATCCGAGGCTGGCGGCGCGAATGTCCGCACGATCCGTCGCCACAGCCCGGAATCCTCTTCAGCAGTCGCGTTGGCCGCGAAGGAGGTCATCCGCATCCGCTCCTGCCGGAGCAGGTCGAGGTCGATATCGGCCAGCACATGCCGCGCTCCCCCCGGGAACCGGTCGCTGGCTTTCAGAAGGCGACCATTCTCGAAGATGGAAACCTGACCATCCCAAGCCACGTCTGTGGTCGATTCCCCCTCTCCTGCGGCCGCATAGAGATAGGCGGCATGGCAGCGATCGGACTGGGAGCGACAGAGCATGTCCCGCTCCTCCGCCTTGCCGACCGTGATATCGCTGGCTGACAGATTGGCCAGAACGGTGGCCCCGGCGAGCGCTGCACGCGTGCTGGGCGGCAGCGGCACCCACAGATCCTCGCAGATCTCCACACCGACGCAGAAACCGGGAATGTCCCGCGCCTCGAACAGCAGATCAGTGCCGAATGGTGCCTCCACGCCTGCCACCTGGATCATGCCGTTCACTATGCCCGCACCGGGTGTGAACTGTCGGGCCTCGTAGAACTCACGATAGTTCGGGAGGTAGGATTTGGGCACGACACCCAGAATCTCGCCGCGATGAATGGCGATGGCGCAGTTGTAGAGCGCGTCATGGTGACGCAGCGGCGCACCGATCAGGATGAGGGGAAGACGCCCTGCGGTGGTGCGGGCGATCTCGGCCACCGCCTCCTCGACCGCGTCCAGAAGCACATCCTGCTGGCGCAGATCGTCGATCGCGTAACCGGAAAGGCCCAGCTCCGGGAACACGGCCAGCATGGCTCCCTGTTCAGAGCAGGCCGAGACGCACTCAATGATACGCGCGGCGTTCAGGCGTGGATCGGCGAGCCCCACGGGCAGTGTGCAGGCCGCGACGCGGGCGAAGCCGTGCCGATAAAGGGAGTAAAAGTCCCGCATTGGGTGCCCTCGCGCAATCCGGAGTGATCTGGAAATCCATTCTATAGTCGGAGCAACGGACACAGACCAAACGGCTTCTTGCGGGAGCAGGCGCGCCCGGCAGTCACCCGCTCAGAAGAGGAGCGCCCTGTATGATGGCCGCCCGATGAGACATGGCCTGCGCCTGTGGGCGCTCCCGTCCAGAGAAAATGTCCACATACTTGGCAGAGCGCCGCAGGAAAGCTATGCAGTCCCCCCTTACCACCGCCCCTGATGTCATGGGATGGCGGATGACCGTTTTGTTTTTTCTGCGCGGAGTTGTGGCATGAGCTGGCTGACCAAATATGTCCGCCCCAAGATTCGGGGACTGCTCAAGCGCGACGTTCCGGACAATCTCTGGACCAACTGCCCGTCCTGCCACCAGATGGTTCTGGTGAAGGAACTGCGGCGCACTCTCAATGTCTGCCCGCACTGTGGCTTTCACATGAAGGTTCCCGCCGCCGAACGCTTCGAATGGACGTTCGACGCTGGCAGCTACACCCGCATCGAACTGCCGAAGGTCGCCGCGGATCCGCTCGGCTTCCGTGACCAGAAGCGTTACACGGACCGTCTGAAAGACGCGCGCGCCAAGTCCGGCCTCGATGAGTCGCTGGTTGTCGCGCATGGCAGGATCACCGGCTATCCGGCGGTCGTGGCGATCATGGCATACGAGTTCATGGCGGGCACCATGGGCACCGCGCTCGGCGAGGCTTTTGTCGCCGCCGCACGGCTCGCCATCCTTCAGCGTTCGCCGCTGGTCATCTTCACCGCCTCCGGTGGCGCACGCATGCAGGAAGGCATTCTCAGCCTGATGCAGATGCCGCGCACGACCGTAGCCGTACAGATGCTGAAAGACGCCGGACTACCTTACATCGTCGTGCTGACAGACCCGACCACGGGCGGTGTCTCCGCCTCCTTCGCCATGCTGGGCGACGTGCAGATTGCCGAACCGAAGGCGCTGATCGGCTTTGCCGGACCGCGCGTGATCGAGGATACAGTCCGCGAAAAGCTGCCGGAAGGCTTCCAGCGTTCCGAGTATCTTCTTGAACATGGCATGCTGGACATGGTCGTGGAGCGCAAGAACCTGCGCGAGACCCTTGGCCGCGTCATCGGTCTGCTGACCGCAGCGCCTCCGGGTGACGTTTTTACGGAAACCCTGCCCGATCCGGAAGAGCCGGGTTCGGAAGAGACTCCGCTGCCCGTCAACTGAGCGGGAAGCGGGTTTTACGAACGTCTTCACACGGTGAGGCGGGTGCGCCTCATCATGATCCGCTCTGATACGGCGGCCCCGCCCGCTCCGGGCGCATGCCCCGGAGTGAAACAGCATGACCGATACGTCTTCTTTACCCCAAGGCCCCACTCTCGGAGCCGAGTTCACGGGTCGGACCGGCACCGTTCTCGAACGGCTGAACCGGCTTTATCCGGCGCTGATCGACCTCTCCCTCGGGCGTCTGGAAACACTGCTGGCGAAACTCGGCCACCCCGAACAGCATCTCCCTCCCGTCATCCACGTTGCCGGCACCAACGGCAAAGGCAGCACCTGCGCCAATCTCCGCGCCATAGGCGAAGCGGCCGGCTGGCGCGTGCATGTCATGACATCGCCGCATCTGATCAATGTGACGGAACGCTTCCGGGTGGCTGGTGAACTGGTCAGCGAAGAAGAACTGGTCGCCACACTGGAGGAAATCGAACGGGTGAACGGCGATGAGCCAATCACCGTGTTTGAGGTGCTGACGGCGGCCGGTTTCCTGCTGTTCTCCCGTCATCCCGCCGAACTGGCCATCATTGAGGTCGGACTGGGCGGCCGCTTTGACGCGACGAACGTTCTCACCCGGCCCGCCGCCTGCGCCATCACTGCCATTTCGATGGATCACGAGGCTTTTCTGGGCAACACACTCGCCGCCATTGCGGGTGAGAAGGCAGGCATCATCAAGCCGGGAGTGCCGGTTGTGACCGGGCGGCAGCCTCAGGCCGTCCGGGACGTTCTGGAAGCGGAAGCCGCCAGCAAAGAGGCTCCGCTCCTGTTACGGGATCGCGATTGGGAACTTGCACGCAGTGAGGCCCACGGCGAGGGCGGTGCGTCCCTGCTTTATCAGGACGCCGAAGGAGCGCTGACACTTCCCCTTCCCGCTCTGGCTGGCGCGCATCAGGACGACAACGCGGGACTGGCTGTCGCCACCCTGCGCGCCAGTTGTCTGGCCCTACCCGATTCGGCATGGTCGGGAATCGCTCACACGCACTGGCCCGCGCGGCTTCAGAAACTTGAAGGCACGCTCGCGGCACAACTCCCGGCCGGGTGGGAGTTATGGCTGGATGGCGGACATAATCCCGGCGCCGGCGAGGCGCTGGTGCCTGTACTGGAACAGTGGTCGGACCGTCCGCTGCATATCCTCGTGGGCATGAAGCAGACCAAGGACGCCTCGGGGTTTCTTGAACCACTCCTTGAACACGCGACCTCCATCCACGCTGTGGCTGAACCTGACCAGCATCTTGCGCTGCCCGTGGAAGCTATCGTGGCCGCCTCTCACGGCAGAGCGCAATCGGGCCCTGATATTGCCTCGGCACTGGCCAATATTTCCAGCAAAGGGGAAAAAACAGCGCGCGTGCTGATCTGCGGCAGTCTTTATCTGGCCGGTGTTGTGTTGAAAAAAGACGGATGGCGCGCTGAATAAGAGGTTTCGTAAGCAATCATTAACTGCCTCGCCTTAGGAGAAACACTGGTACTGTTTCTCATCTGAGCGAGGCGCCCTTGCGCAAGATTCTCCTGTGTCTGGGCCTCTCAACAGTGGCTCTGTCTTTTGCCCGAGAGGCTCACGCCCAGTTCGCCCCTGAACACAGCGCCTCCTATCTGGACACACGGCGCGACTCCGAGCAACGCCACCAGACGCTCGCCCGCATGCTGATGACCATGGACATGGACCCTGGCGATGCAGGAACAGTAGACACGTCGCCACTCAGCCAGTACCGCATGCCAACACGACGCTTCGAGCAGGAAGAAGGCTTGCAGCATCCACGCCGTCACGCGTTGCCCGATGATCCCCAGCCTGCCCATTTTGGCCGTTCGTCGTATGAGGCCTCTTCACGTATTCCCGCTGTCGTACAGGTCAACCGGGAAGTCGGTCTCTCCGTGACGGGCGCATGGAGCAACTACAAGGAAAAACTCCCGTGGCAGGGCGCAAGCACCGGGTATGACCGGGAAACCGGCTGGGTTCCGGGTTTCCAGCTTGATGTGGCCGACATGTTCAACATGTACGAAATCGATCATGTCTTTGTCGCCGCACATTTCGCCCTTGGGGACGGGGATGTCTCATACAAGGGATCTGCCTCCAATGGGTGGGGAGACGTCTGGCCCCTTAACAGCACCTCGCATCGCATGACGACCGACAGCCGCATCGAAGTCGGAAAGGGCTTCATGGTCGATAACCGCTTCATGATCACCCCGACGATCGTCGGAGGATACTGGTCCTGGAACAGGGATATCCAATCGGCCGGTGGTGTTCCGAAAAGCTCCGAGGCTTATGGCGGGTTCCTCGCCGGCATTCAGGTGCGTCTTGATTATGCAATCACCGATGCTCTTGTTCTTCGCGGCAGGCTTGCCTGGACGGAACGACTGGCCTCACGCATGGACGCGGCTGGCACAATGGGAACTTTCCACCTGCGACCGCGCCCCGAATGGACGGCGGCTCTTGATTTCGACTATCGTATTGCCCGTTCGCTGCATCTCATCGGTGGTGCGCAATATACATACTATTCATTTGGCCGTAGCCAGCCCGTTGATCAGCGTAATGGTTTCTATGCTTTGGAACCCAGCAGCTGGACAAATGGCGTAACCCTTCATTCCGGGATTGCTTACGGATTCTGAGAGCGTTTTTCTCAAACCAGAGATCCACGCACCGCTCCGTCCTTCATGCCGTTTCGATTCAAACCAGATCGAAACGAAGAAGCCGTGCTCTTTTTAAGAACCATCCCTGAAAACAGCCTGCTTTGTCATTTCTCCGACGACCAGGGGTGCAACCTCCTTCAGGGACGGTTAAGCAGCCATAAAGGTACGAACGAGCAGGAAACATTCTTTCATGAAGTCCGAATACAGACGTTTTCTGACAGGCGGCCATGTCCTTCTCAACGAATCAGCATCCGATGGTTTGCCAACACAGATACATGCTGACTGAGGCATCCGGCATTCGCCAGAAATGGAATTTCTGCTTTTACAGAGGCTCCTCGGAAAAATATATTCCCAAAACCCCCTTATTCACAAAATGAATTTTAATTCAGCAGATCATTAAAGAGCATCGATATATGAGCGACATATCCACGGAAACGCCACTGATCACTCCTGCCTATACATTGACAGGACCAGCATCTCTGTCCGTGGGTTCCAAGGCCCTCTTCAGTGTAACACCTACAGCCGGCACAACACTTGCGGCGCCGTTGACTGTCACACCTGCGTGCACACTCACGGGTACATTTACACCCGCGTCTGTTGTTCTGGCTGTCGGTTCCACTAGCACCGTGACCTTTACCTTCACGCCCGCAGAGGCTGGTTCGGGCACGCTGAGCACGACAAACTCTGCGAGCCTCACCGATCCGAGCGCTCTTTCCGTCTTCTCCATTGCTGTCTCGAATTCATTCACCACCTATACGTTGACAGGGACCACCAGCCTGACAGCCGGTGTTGCTTCCACTTACACCATCATGCCCGGTACCGGATCGAGCAGATCCCAGGACATCTCAATCACTCCACTCAGTACAGTGGCAGGCACCTTTTCACCAACGACCCTTACTTTCCCTGCGGGGTCCACCAGCGCCATCACCTTTACTTTCACCCCGACAGCAAGCGGTATCGGAACACTCAGCACAAGCAGCGGCGGAACCCTGACTGACCCGGGAGGCCTGTTTATAACAGTTTCTTCTACAGAAACGCCTTTTACACAATACTCACTGACAGGATCACGTGCCCTGACAGTCGGCACAGCCACCACCTACACCATTACGCCGGGAAGCGGCACGGCTAACACAAAAGCGATTACAGTTGTTCCTCTCTGCACTCTGACAGGAACATTTTTTCCACAGACCATCACCATCCCGGCGGGATCGACAGCGCCTTTAACCTTCACCTTCACTCCTTCCGTTGCAGGAACGGGCAATTTTACCGTTACCAACACAGGCGCCCTGAGCAATCCACCAGCATTCACCGTCACGGCCATGGCGTTCAGTGCTGCCTATACTCTCACGGTCGACTCTTCGGCGTTTCTCTTCTCTCCCGGTAACTGGACCGGTGATGAAGGCCGGGGGGGCTCCCTCTGGCGGAGCACATGGAATCCGGGAGCGTGGTTTCAGGTCTCCTGGCTGGCCTCGGCAAGCCCCACCGCCACCATACATCTCGGACCTGAAAATACTGGCGCATATATAACGTATTTTCTTAACAGCGTTGTTACCAGGGACATTGCAGCAAAAACCGACCTTACACTTTCAGGTATCCTGCCCGGCCAGGTTAACAAACTGGAAGTCTTTCTGACGCGGACGCCAGACACAGACCGCTGGAACAAGGGAAGCAACTGCCTCACCGTCAGTGGCATGACAATCGATCCGGCTTCTTCGGCTGCCCACATCGTCTCAGTCAAACCATGGGGCAAACTGGTGGGCGATGATACGACAGAAGGCACATCAGCCGATGCTGGCAATGATAATGTGCTGTCGTCCTATGCTTATTTTTTGCTCCGGGGCATGGAAGCCGCCGGGTATCGGATCAGTATCTCTGCCTGCGTCGGCTCGGGCTATCTCACTCCCGGTGACAGCACGAACGATGTTCCCGCATTTTATTCCGTGACAGGATCAAGTAACGGTTTGGGAGGAGCTTACAACGATACAAAAAGTCGATGGAACCTCATTGACTCCGGCATTTCCGCCCTGGATAGCGACGGCCTTCTCAGCTCCTATGGTGAGATTGGGACGCCTCCGAGCTGGATCGCCTTCAACCTCCTCTCACGTGACGCTCTGGCTTACGCCAATCAGTCTGATGCTCAGGCCGCGATGACGCAGAGTCTCCTTGCCCACAGAGCGGCGGCCCCTGATGCGTGGTTATTTGCCATCATGCCATTTGGCCTCCGTTATGCCACAACGTACAGCGCGACATGGCCTCAGCTTTTTACAAATGCCATCACCAACTACAGACTTTCAAACCCTGATGATGACAAGCTGATTGTTGTAGATCCTGGAACCGATCTTGCCGTTCTGCTGGAATCCAACCGGGACTGGTATACGACAACGGATGGCAGTCAGCTGCTTGAAGCCGGGCAGGCCATTTTTGCTTCTGTTGTCTCAAGTGCGATGCTCGGCAGCATGACAACCCACAATGAAAGAACATATACTTATTATTGAATGATCACCGGCTCTCGGAAATCAATAAAAATCCCTGCGTGAATTACGAAGACATCCTGACAGGAAAACGTCATTCCGGAGGGAGCTTCTCTCCAGAAGAAGCGCGGCATTTCTGAGATCCCCACCTGTCGCAGATCAGAAACGAGGATGCGCAGAACGGGGATGTGCGCTCAGCGCGAACAGCAGTCGATAGTCATAAAAAAGGTGTTCCACTCCCATGGAACACCTTTTGGTCATCCAAGACAACCGAATGCAGGATTCAGTTCTTGAGGGATGCCTCAAGAAGATCCAGACCTTCCTGCAACAGTTCATCACTGATGGTCAAAGGCGGCAGGAGACGCACCGTCTCTCCCAGAACACCACAAGACAACACGATCAGGCCTGCCTCTGCCGCGCGTGCGCAGATTGACGCCGCACCTCCGGCCTGCACTTCGTCAGAACCATGAGCGCTGAGGACATCGAAGCCAATCATGGCGCCAAGCCCATGAGCCTTGCCTACAGCGATCAGATCGCTACGTTCCGTCCAACCGGCAATGCGCTTGCTGATTGTCTCACCAAGACTCTCTGCGCGGGCGCAAAGATTCTCTTTTTCGATGACATCAAGAACTGCAAGACCCGCTGCACAGGCAAGTGGTGAGCCGCCATATGTTCCGCCGAGACCACCCGGACGGACCGCATCCATGATCTCTGCACGGCCAACAACGCCAGACAGCGGGAATCCGCCACCAAGAGCTTTCGCGACCGAGATCAGATCAGGCTGAACACCTGAATGCTGTATGCCGAACAGTTTGCCAGTACGGGCAAAGCCGGTCTGAACCTCATCAGCAATCAACAGGATGCCATGCTTCGTGCATCGTTCGCGGAGGCCTTCCAGAAGCTCCTTCGAACTCACGCGGAAACCGCCTTCACCCTGGATCGGCTCAATGATGATCGCAGCCACACGGGACGGATCAACGTCCGCAGCAAGCATCAGATCAAGCGCATTGAGGCTATCCGCAACCGACACACCCTGCGCAGGGAACGGCACATGAAAGACGTCACCCGGCATGGTGCCGAACTGTGTCTTGTAAGGGTTCACCTTGCCGGTCATGGCAGACGCAAGCAGCGTGCGCCCATGGAAGCCACCGGTAAACGCGATAACGCCTGACCGGCCTGTCGCAGCCCGGGCGATTTTCACCGCATTCTCTGTCGCTTCAGCACCGGTCGTGAAGAAAATGCTTTTTGCCGGACCATCGAACGGCGCGGCGGCGTTCAGACGTTCTGCCAGAGCAACATAGTTTTCATACGGCGCGACCTGAAAGCCCGTATGACTGAAATGCTCGAGTTGTTCCTGCACAGCCTGAATGACAGCCGGATGACGATGACCGACATTGACCACAGCGATTCCCGCTGCAAAATCAATGTAGCGACGTCCTTCGACATCCCACAGTTCGGCACCCAGAGCCCGCTCCGCATAAATAGCGGTCGCCGAACCGACACCAACAGGAACGGCTGCCGCACGCCGAGCCGACAGATCCTTGTTGCTCTTGCCTGTACTCACGTTTCTTTCCCTACTCTAAAAAACTGCCCGACCCGTTCGGCCTGATATCAAAACCCAGAGCATTCGGAGCGCACCGCACGCGCTGCACTCCACATAATCCCTCTTCCGACACTCTTCCACCCGTCAAAGAAGAAAAGTAAACTTTACTCTCTGGCTCCGTTCATCAGACTGCGATTCGCTCAGTCCGCTGCAACGCCATGTCCATGAAATACTGAACCGGAGCACCCAGCGGCAGGCCACGTCGCCACATCACCAGAAGATCCGCAGTCGGAAGCTCTTCCTGAATCGGACGGGATTCTATCTTTTCGCCTTCAAGCGACCATGGACGATAAATCAGTTGCGGTAACAGGGCGACACCATGTCCCGCAGCCACCAGACTGCGCACCGCCTCTATTGAAGTCGATCGGAAACAGGATGTCGGCAGAAAAGAAAACCGTTCACAGACCACCGTCATTCTGCTCTCAAGAATATCAGCTGCAAGAGTGATAAAAGGCTCCCTGTCCAGTTGCTTCAGGCTTACCTGCTTTTCCTGCGCAAGCGGATGTCCATGAGACAGCCAGACGTGGTGAGGCGAAACACCCATCACGTGCGCGCCACAGGCGCTTGGAACCGAGCTGCCGAGACGCAGCATCACGGCAAGATCGAGTTCACCTCCGATCAGCATGTGGTCAAGATAATCAGTTTGCTCTTCTACGAGCGTTACATTCACTTTCGGAAACGCACGTTTGAATCGTGTCAGAAGATCTGGCAGCACATACCCGGCCACAACCGGCGTCACACCAAGCGTGAGCGTGCCGACAAGAGCCTCTTCGTCCTCATCCTGCATGCTCTGCGCATCGGCGACATCAGCAAGAATACGCTGCACACGCTGGAAAAACTGCTGCCCGCGTCGGGTCAGAATGACGCCCCGCGCATGACGGTCAAGCAGCCTGAACCCCATCTCGGCTTCAAGATCACGCAGAGCTTCCGTTACGGTTGACTGAGACACCAGCAACACCATTGCCGCACCGGAAATTGAACCGACTTCCGCAACAGATGCAAAATATCGGAACTGGCGTAACGTCAGCGCCATAACAAACAGCTTTCCTCACCAACATACAGTGAAACCGGGGAAAATTCACTGTCCCGCATCCGGAGTTTTTCAAAGAATATCAGGAGACGTTCCGGAAAAATTCCCTCAGTCTTTTGCTCCGTTACGACGGCGCCCATTGCGTCGGCCATTCTCCGAAGCCGAACCCTTTTCCTTCATACGGCTTATTCCCTGGACGCGGAAGCCGCCAGTTTCTGACCCACAATGATCGGCAGGAGTGTCACAGCAACAACAGCAAACACCACGACATTCACTTCCGGCATGTGCTGGCCAAGACGAATGGCCCCGAAGATCCACAGAGGCAAAGTCGTTTCCGAACCGGACGTGAAGGTCGACACAATCACTTCGTCAAAAGAAAGTGCAAACGCCAGAAGCATTCCCGACACGATGGCCCCGCTCAGAAGCGGCAGCGTCACACTGGTGAAACTTCGAAAAGGTCTCGCACCCATATCCTGAGCCGCCTCGATCAGCGAAGGGGGAAGCCGCCGGAGCCGCGCCATGACATTGCTGTAGATTACAACAGTACAGAAAGTCGTGTGCGCAATAACCAGCGTCACCATCGTGAAGGGAATTTCCAGCGCGGTGAAAAAACTGTTCATCGCAATACCGGTCAGCACCCCGGGCAAAGCGATAGGGAGTGTGAGAAAAAAGGAACCCACCTGCACGATGCGGGAAGAGAGGCCACTCATC
Organism: Acetobacter aceti; assembly: GCF_002005445.1. Classification (NCBI taxonomy): domain Bacteria; kingdom Pseudomonadati; phylum Pseudomonadota; class Alphaproteobacteria; order Acetobacterales; family Acetobacteraceae; genus Acetobacter; species Acetobacter aceti. Next base: position 324,148 of record NZ_CP014692.1, on the reverse strand, counting down.
CCCACGGCCGCCAGTGTACCGAGAACCGATGCGAACAGCGTCGCCAGTCCGGCCACTTCCAGCGAAACAAGAAGAGCGCCCCGCACTTCTTCATCCGCCCATGTCGCGTAAAACCATTTCAGCGAAAAGGACTGGATCGGCCAGACCTGCACGGATGAAGCATCGAACGCGAATACCAGCACAATCAGCAGTGGCAGCAGCAGAAACGCGAGCACTGCCGATGCAGCGCCCCAGAGAGCAAGATTACGCATCGAACCACTCATGCTCCGTCAAAGGCTCCAAAACGCCGGGCAAACAGCATATACGCACCGACCACCACAAGGAGAATCATGGAATAGGCTGCTGCAAAAGGAATATTTCCGGACACGCCGACATTGGAGTAGACCACGTTGCCGATAAACTCCGACCCGGCGCCGCCTACCAGCATCGGCGTGACATACTCGCCCAGCGTGACAGCAAAAGTGAACACAGATCCCGCCGCCATACCTGGAATGGCGAGAGGAAAGATCACTGTCCGAAAAGTCTGGAACGGTGTAGCGCCCATATCCCCGGCTGCGTCAGGAAGAGACGCAGGAATGCGCTCCAGCGCCGAGACAAGCGGCATCAGCATGAAGGGCAGCCACAGATAGGTGAATACAATCCACAAGGCGACATTTGTGAAAGCAAAAGACTGTTCCGGTAGCCCAACTGTTCGCAAAAACCAGTTCAGCACGCCATCATGGCCCAGAATCAGTCGCCAGGAATAAATACGCGCCAGCATGCTCGACCAGAGCGGCAGCGCCACCAGAACGAGCAGAACCAGTTTCATGCGCGGACCAACCTTACGGGCGATGACATAGGCCAGCGGCCACGCAAGAATGATGTCTGTGACCGTGACCAGGGCCGCGATACCAATCGTCCGTTCCGCAATGATGCGATAGGTGGCGTCCGTGGCGAGAATGCGAAAATTGTCCAGCGTCCACTCGTGGATCATCTCGCCGGACATTGAATCGACCTGCCAGAAAGCCGAAAGCAGCAGAGCAGACAGACTGCCCAGATAGAAGACTGTCAGCCACCCAAAGGGTGGCAACAGCAGGGCCGCATGCCCCAGAAGCTTCCGGCTACCAGACATTACTGTTTGACCTGCTGCCATGCGCGCTGCCAGGCAGCATAATCCAGGCAATTACTCTGCCCGTTTCCACATTGTTTAACAGGTGTTTTCCAGAATTTGATCGTGGAGAAATAGGCAGCCGACGCATCAGCATGATACTGCTTGCACGCCCCAGGCTGCGCCGCATCCATTTCGGCGCACGCTTTCGTGCTGGCAGGCGTTTCTCCAAAGGACAATGCCTGCTGCGCTTGCACTTTTGGCGTCATCACATGGTTGATCCACAGATAGGCGCAGTTCGGATGTTCCGCATGCGCGCTGATCATCCACGTATCGGCCCAGCCGGTAGCGCCTTCAGTCGGGATGGTATCCTGCACAGGCACATTTGCCGCCCGCAATGTATTGGCCTGATACGGCCACGCTGCTCCGACCTGCGCATCCCCACTCTTGAACAGGTCAACTTCATCGGAAGCCAAAGCCCAGTATTTCTTGACCAGCGGCCGCTGGTCCTTCAGCAGCGCCACGACCGCATCCATCTGGGCCTGCGTCAGCTCATAAGGGTCCGTGATCCCCAGTTCCGGCTTGGTGTGAGACAGATACAACGCGGCATCGGCAATCTGGATCGGATTATCCGGAACCGTGATCAAGCCTGCATGAGCCTTGTCATAAATGACGGACCAGCTTGTCGGAGCAGTCGCGATCGTTTTCGTATTCCACATGAGGACATTCGGGCCCCATTCGTAGGAAATACCGTAATGAACCCCCTTCACCGTATTGAAGAGCGGCTCTTTCAACTCCGGCATAAGATCGGCGTAGGCCGGGATCAGGCTTACATTCACAGGCTGCACGTTCTTGCCGAAGATCAGCCGAAGCGCCGCATCACCGGATGCCGACACAACGTCAAAACCCTTGCCGCCGCCCATACGGGTCAGCGCCACCATTTCATCGGATGAGCCGACATATTTGCGATGAACCTTGCACCCGGACTGCTGTTCAAACGGCTTGACCCAGGCGTCATCAGCGTAACCTTCCCAGGCAACGACATTCAGATTGCCTTCGCCTTTACCGATAGAGGCTGGAAGATCGGCCGCATGGGCCTGCGCGACCATAACGGTGCAGCCCGTTGCCAGAAACAGCGCACTGAAACCTCTCATGCCTGTCATCCTTGTCTTCATGGTAACATAAGCCATTCCCTAAACTTCCTTATGCTGAAAGAGGATAAGCATCCCGCCTGGACCATACAGCCGTAACGGCCATATTTTCACTCAAGCCACGCGCCTGACGGGACGGCACCATGGTGGTCACATCCGTCCCACCCCCGGATGCAGCCACGCGGCAGCGCGTAACCGGCCCGAGATAGGAAATCTCCTGAACAAGACCGGACAGACCCGCCTCATCAGAAGCCATTTCATATCCCTGCTGTTCCAGACGGATATCTTCCGGACGCAGCAGAATGTCCTGTCCGTTTTCATTCAGGATGTTGGACGACCCGATGAAACGGGCAACGAAATGACTGGCAGGCCGTTCATACAACTCTTCCGGCGTCCCGATCTGTTCGATGACGCCTTCCGAAAAGACGGCAATCCGGTCACTCATGCTCAGCGCCTCTTCCTGATCATGCGTAACATACACAAAGGTTATTCCCGTCTGCTTCTGGATTTTCTTGAGCTCCACCTGCATTTCGCGGCGCAATTTCAGATCCAGGGCTCCCAGCGGCTCATCAAGCAGGATCAGGGAGGGTTCGTTAACCAGAGCACGAGCCAGCGCCACACGCTGCCTTTGGCCACCTGAAAGCTGAGAAGGACGACGATCTCCTACTGTTTCCAGATGCACCATTGCGAGCGCCCTGGTGGCGCGATCGGCGCGCTCAGCGGCACCCACTCCCCTGATCTTCATACCGTAGGCAACATTCTCCTGAAGGCTCATGTGGGGAAATAATGCGTAATCCTGAAACATCGTGTTGACATCACGTCTGTATGGAGGAAGACGCGTCACCTTTGTGTCGCCCAGAAAAACCTCACCGGAGTCCGGCATTTCAAACCCGCCAATCAGACGCAGTGTGGTGGTCTTTCCTGAACCGGAAGGACCCAGCATGGTAAAGAACTCTCCACGCCGGATGGTCAGATCAATCCCTTTCAGAACCGGCTTGCCATGACCGTAAGATTTTGTCAGCGCCGTCAGCCTGACCGCAGGCTCATGCAAGGAAGAATCATCCGTCATTATTGTCAGTTCCATTTTACCATGACATGTCGGGACACGGTGTAATCCTCAATCGATCCAAGACTCATATCCTTGCCGTAACCGGAATTCCGGAATCCGCCATGCGGCATTTCATTAACCAGTGTGAAATGCGTGTTGACCCATGTACAGCCGAAACGAAGACGTGATGCAGCTTCCATTCCACGACGAATATTTCCGGTCCATACAGAAGAGGCCAGTCCGTAGGGCGAATTGTTCACATTCCTGATAACAGCATCCATATCCCGGCAACGCGTCACGGAGACGACCGGCCCAAAAACCTCGCGTTCGACAATCTCGTCTCCGGGAAGAGCCCCGGCAATGACTGTCGGTTTATAAAAAAAACCTTCACCATCAATCATGTCGCCACCCGTTGTGATTTCGACATGAGGAAGCTCCGCAGCACGTTCGACAAAGGCCGCCACCCGTGAGCGCTGGCGCGCTGAAATCAGAGGCGGGATCTCATTTTTCTTGTCATCCTTCTTTCCAAAAGAAATCTTTTTAACTGAGGCTGTCAGTTCAGCGACGAGACGATCATAAACCTTCTCGTCAGCATAGACCCGGCATGCAGCCGTACAGTCCTGTCCAGCATTGTAATATCCAAAAGTCCGAACACTCTGAACAACTGCCTCCATATCAGCATCATCATAGACAATGACGGGAGCTTTACCTCCCAGCTCAAGGTGTGTTCGTTTCACTGACCGCGCAGCGGCTGCAATGACTTTTCTGCCGGTCGCAATATCTCCCGTGAGTGACACCATGGCGACATCCGGATGGTCCAGAAGCTGCTGCCCGACAGAATTACCTCTCCCCAGAACGATATTGACGACTCCCGCAGGCACGATCTCCGCAAAAATTCTCCCAAGATGCAGCAGTGTAAAAGGCGTGTTTTCAGAAGGCTTGATCACACATGTGTTGCCCGCAGCCAGAGCCGGAGCAAGTTTCCACGTCGCCATCAGTAATGGATAATTCCAGGGGGCAATACACGCCACCACTCCAACCGGCGCGCGCCGCAACATGGAGGTGTGGCCCGCCAGATACTCTCCTGCAATGGGACCACTCAGGTTTCTCGCTGCTGCGGCAAAGAAGCGGAAACCGTCAGCGATAGCCGGAATTTCATCACTCAATATCAGATGACGAGGCTTGCCTGTGTTTTTTGCTTCGAGTTCAGCAAATATGTCGGCATCACGCTCAATGGCCTGAGCCACCTGCAGCAGATACATGGAGCGTTCGGCTGGCGTCGTCATGGACCAGGCCGGAAAGGCTTCCTCAGCAGCCCGCACAGCAGCCTCAACCTGTTCCGTCGATGCGCTTGCCAGTTCCATGATGATCTCCCCCGTCATCGGCGCGAAGAGCTTTTCCTTCTCTCCTGCTCCTTCGACAAAGTCCGAGCCAATCAGCATTCTGGTAAACACCATGCACGCCCTTCAAACCAGCAAACCGTTTGTGATCCGCCTGATTCCTGAACCGTGGCATACGTTACGACATCAAACCAATAGATAATGCCCATAAGCCATATCGGAAAATACGATATTATTTTAACATATTGATATAAAAAACATATTTCATTTTTATCGCTTTTTTCCTTTCATAATTTTATGCTCTTTTGATAAATCCATCACTTGAGAGCGTCTGCCGCTCGATTTGGCGGAAGATCCCGCCTTGAACTCACCTGACACACTCCATCTGCGGGAATATGTCTCCTGGTCATCGATTATAACGATAATACGATATTAAAATTAAAAACCGTATCATTTGAATGACTTGACGAAAATTCACTTCCCATAACCACTATAAAGTATCTGAGAATTTTTCTTTCAACCTTACCTGCTGTTCTCCACCTTCAGAATGTCTCGGGTTGTTCGGCAGTGACCCGTACACAAGCACACGCTCAATAGTCTGACCTCTATCATTATCGATCAGGGACAGTTTCCGCTCATCCCCTCTGCGACGGGATTATTTCCTCGTTTCAGAGACCCGGCAGGACCGGGCCTTGATCTCGATTTTCTATAGAACGCAAATATTTTGAGTAATATACCTTATCTATATCAGAGAATTTCTTACAACGACATTAACTGTCGCGACTGACACGGCCTCATTTCACGCCCCATTCTGCCGCCCACCCGTTTCACCATTACCGGGGCGCGCACTGATTCTTTTGCGGCAGATGGCAATACCATGACGGCCTACGATAAAATTTATCTCTCCTGCCTTTTCGCTCTCCACCATTCTTGCAATAGCTTTACGATCATCACCACAGCAAGATACTGATCATGCGTTCACCGCTCCTCTCCCGTCAGACACAAACCGAACTCCTGCCTCCCGGCGCGGTTGTGCTCGCCATGGTCTCCATCACCACCGGCGTATCCTTTGCCAAAACCCTGTTTCCACTGATCGGTCCTGCAGCAACAACAGTCCTGCGACTTGGCCTGGCCTCGATCATTCTAGCCGTCATCATGCGCATCTGGCGCGTCAGGGCGCCACTCCGCGCGCTACCCGCCGTTCTCCCTTACGGCATGTCCCTCGGAATCATGAATATGCTGTTTTATATGGCTATTGCACGAATTCCTCTTGGCATCGCCCTTGCTGTGGAATTCATGGGGCCGTTGGTGCTGGCTGTTTCATTCTCCCGCAACAAAAGTGATTTTCTATGGACGGGACTGGCCGTCATCGGTCTGTTTCTTTTACTGCCGCTACGACATGATCCCCATCCGATCGACCCGACCGGCATGTGTTTTGCGCTCGGAGCGGGGCTCTGCTGGGCTATCTATATTCTGACTGGCAAGAAAGCCGGGGCTGCGGTTGGCTCCTATGCGCCCTCTCTGGGAATGATTGCGGGCACTCTGACAATTCTACCTTTCGGCATCACCCATCTCGGGCAGCAGTTGCTTCATCCCCACATCATTTCTGATGCTCTGGCGCTTGCCGCTCTCTCAAGCGCCCTTCCCTATTCACTCGAAATGTATGCGCTCCGACGACTTCCGACAAAAACTTTCAGCGTGCTGACCAGTGGAGAGCCAGCAGTCGGCGCACTCATGGGCATGCTCCTGCTCGGTGAGCATCTTCCACTGCCCGACTGGCTCGGCATCGCCGCCATCGTGACGGCTTCGCTTGGAACGACGCTCATGAATAGAGGAAAAACAATTTAGGCACAGGAACTTTCATAAAAAAATAGACCGTGACCGTTTATTCATGCACATAAAAATCTACCGGAACCGTCAGCGTCAGCGGCTCACCCGGCACGCTGTCAGGAGGAGGAGGCAATGGTTCCGCGCGTCTGACCAATGCCAACGTTTCCTGATCCAGCACTGAATAGCCAGAGCTTTTTATAATCTTCGCTGACAGGATATGTCCTTTCCGGTCCATGGAGAAGGACAGAAGCGGCGCTCCTTCCTGTCGTCTGGACTGCGCTTCGGCAGGGTAACGCTTGTAGCGTTCAAGCTGGGCAAGCACCTGACCCTGCCAGGTCATTTTTTCATGTGACGTTCGCGAAGATGACGCCGCGGAAACCGGCGCAGCCGCAGCCTGCGACAGGGGCGCCACCGAAGAGGGGGGAACTGTATTGTCCAAAGCAGTCGGGAGCTTTACCGGTTGCGGCTTCTGAGGAACAGCCAGAGCCTTGACCTTCTTCTTGATAGGATGAGGTTTTTCCATTTTCGGCAGAGGAACCGGTGGATTGGGTGCAGGAGAAAGAGGCGCAGTCAGTGCGGGCAATGGTTCAGGTTCAGGAACGGGTTGCTCCTGTGTCTGCTGCGGTCCCGACGGAGTGTCTGTCTGTGGCGTCGGAGCAGCTGCGGGAAGAGGCGCCAGGTCAATCGCAATCGCTGCGGGTGGGGGGGCATCCACAGGTATTTCCACGCGCGGCACCATGGTGACTGCCCAGACCACCCCCAGCGATACGCCTGCCACCACCAGAAAGGATACAGCCCAGCGTATGTTTTCACGGCGCCCTTCAAGATGGCGCCTGAGATCTTCCCGCTCTGCAAACGAGAATTCTTCAGAACCATCATCATCTGTGACGAGGAATATGCTCATGGCGTTGCGGCTGAGCTTGCAGCCGGCGTCTGCCTGAAGGCCGGAGCCATATCCGGCTCCGCACCTTCTTCATGACCCTGAAGATTCACAAGCGCAACCTTGAGATATCCTGAAGACCTCAGCTTATCCATGACACCCATCAGCGTTCCATAATCAACGGTCTTGTCTGCTCTCAGGAAAATCCGCTGGTCCTTGTCGCCCTTGGTCGCGGTTGCCAGTGCTGCGCCCAGTCCTTCAGGTGTGATATCGTCCTCACCCAGAGCCAGACCGTGGTCCGCTTTTACAGTCAGAAAGACCGGATTCTCTGGTCTCGGCGCTGGCTTTTCCGTTGATGACGGCAGATCAACCGGAACATTCACCGTGGTCAGTGGCGCGGTCACCATGAAGATCACCAGCAACA